>DATAZF010000180.1:0-5919 GCA_036272235.1 Bryobacteraceae bacterium
GGTGGTGCCGGTATCGCGCGGTGCTTACAGCGCGGCTTTGCGGGAAGGGTTGATTCAGATTCTGCACGACGCCGGCGCGAACGTCTTCCCGCCGAGCGCGGGTTCGAACCAGGCTTTCAACATGGGAGCTATGGCGGAGGACGAGGTGATGGTCTCGACCCAGGCCCGCAATTTTCCGGGACGCAACGGGCATCCGAAAGCGCGGCACTATCTGGGATCGACGCTGACGGTGGCGGCATCGGCCATCACAGGAAAGATTACGGACCCGCGGGGGAAATAAGAACGCCGGCGGCAAGACCGCCAGCGGTACATTCACGCCTGGAGTTGCGTTTTGAGGTATTCGGCCAGGCCGCCGAGCTCCAGAATTTTCCGGACCGACTCCGGCATTTTCGGAAACGTGAACTGCCTGTCTCCCAGCCGGATCGTCCCGGCTTCGAGGTCGATCGCGATCTGATCGCCTTCCTGCACGGCCCCGTATAACTCCGGGCATTCCATGATCGGAAGCCCGTCGTTGATGGCGTTGCGATAGAAGGTCCGCGCGAACGAACTCGCGACGACGGCTTTGATCCCGAGTCCCTGTATTGCGGTCGCCGCCTGTTCGCGTGCGCTGCCGCAGCCGAAGTTGCGGCCCGCCACGAAGATGTCGAAGTTGCGCAGCTTGTCGGGGAAACCTTCCCCGAGCATTTCGAAGGCGTGCTGCGCCAGCCGTTCGCGATCGATGTAGATCAGGTAGCGGCCCGGAATGATGATGTCGGAATTAACGTTGTCGCCGAACTTGTAAACACGGCCTTGAATGATGGAGTCCATAACGTGCTAACTCACAAACTCTCTGGGGTCGGCTATGACCCCCTTGATCGCTGAAGCCGCCAGAGTGGCCGGGCTCGACAGATAAATCGACGACTTATTGCTGCCCATGCGCCCGATGAAATTCCGGTTCGCGGTGGACAGGCAAACTTCGCCGTCGGCCAGCGTGCCGCCATCTCCCGCACAGGCGCCGCAACCGGGATTCGTCACCAGGCCCCCGCTTTCAATCAACGTCTGCAGCACCCCGGAGTTCATCGCCTGGAGCATGATCTGCTTCGAACCCGGCGTAATGATCATGCGGACACCCGGGTGAATGTGCCGCCCCTTGAGAATTCCCGCGGCAACCACAAGATCTTCGTACTTGGCGTTGGCGCAGGAGCCGAGAAACACCTGGTCGATGTGGGTCCCGGCAACCTCGCCAACAGGTTTGGTGTTCTCGACTTCGTGCGGACAGGCGACCATCGGCTCCAGCGTCGCGAGGTCGACCTCGATGTCGCGCTCGTAGACGGCATCGTCGTCGGCATGCACGGGGCGGTAGCGCCCCCACTCTTTCACCCGGTTGGTCAGGTATTCCGCGGTCTTGAGATCCGGCGGAACGAAGGCGCACTTGACGCCCATCTCCATCGCAAGGTTCGTCATCGTCATGCGCTCGGAGATGCTCAGATCGGAAACCGTATCCCCATAGAACTCGACGGACTTGTAGCCGCAGCCATCAGCGCCGAGCGCGCCGATCAGGTGCAGCATGAGGTCCTTCGCATAGACACCGGCCGGGAAGTTGCCGTTCAGGACGATCCGGATGCTCTCGGGCACTTTGAGCCACAACTTGCCGGTGATCCAGACGGAGGTGACTTCCGTGTACCCGATCCCCGTGCCGAGCGCCCCGAGGCTGCCGTAAATCGTGCAGTGGGAGTCGGTTCCAACAATCAGATCGCCGGGAACCACGTGGCCGGCTTCCATCAGGACCAGATGCGCAATCCCGGAATCCACGTCGTAGAACTTTGTGATCCCGTTGTTGCGCGCGAAGTTCCGCGAGGTCTGCTGGTCGGCGGCGTATTTTTCGGTTTTGGCCGGAGAGATATGGTCCAGCACGATCGCAAGTCGATCGGGATCATAGAGCTTCGTCGCGCCGATCCGCTGCATAACACTGGCCGAGCGCCAGGTCGCGGTGTGGCTCATGACCAGATCGGGAAAGGC
Source organism: Bryobacteraceae bacterium (assembly GCA_036272235.1). Taxonomy (GTDB): domain Bacteria; phylum Acidobacteriota; class Terriglobia; order Bryobacterales; family Bryobacteraceae; genus BOG-234. The sequence continues at coordinate 1,999 of DATAZF010000180.1, forward strand.
TTCGACGATTTCGCCGGGTGTGACCGAATCCCTGCCGGACTTTCTCGAAAGGATCTTCTCTGCGATAGTCATGGCTGAGCCGCCCTATTATGTATCATTTATAACAGTCACCGTTCGTGAGGTCTCGTATAACTACGTTCGTAATGTTACTATCTCCAGGTTGACACGCCCAATGCTCATGCGCCATTTCGGCCAAATCTCTGCCGCCCTCATTTTCGCCGGGGCCGCTTTCGGACAGGTTCAAATTAACATCAGCCCGGCCTCGCTGGCGGCGGCGACCGCTGGGACACCCTACTCTCAGGCTCTCACAGCCAGTGGCGGGGTAGGAACGACCTATACGTGGTCCGCCCAGTTGGTGGGGGGCGGGTCGCTCCCCTCGTGGCTCACACTCGACCCGAGTGCGGGGGTGCTCAGCGGAACTCCGCCGGCAAATGGAACGCTCGCCATTACGGTGAAAGCCACCGACGTCCAGAGCAACTTCGGTCAGGCCGGAATGACTCTGCTCATCAACTTCGCGAGCACGGTGATCACGACGAACCTCCCGGCTGGTATGGCTATTGTCAACATCAGTGGCGTATCCTGCGGCAGCGACTCCACCGATCCCACGCGGCCTTGTACGGCGGCGGTGGGCGGCAATGGAGCCGCGGCATCCGGGGGTACAAATCAAAGCACCTGGTTCCAGCCATTCAACTCGCTGGGCCAGTTGCTCGAGTACACCATTCCGCAAGCCGGAACTTACACGTTCCGCGTGATCAGCCCGACCGACGCGGCCGTTGCATTTCCCAACCTCACCGCAGGCCAATTGAGCTCGATGTGGACGGCCTGGACGTACAACAATCCCTGGCTCACCGACTATCTGGCGTTTCGGACGACGGCCATCCAGAATTCGAGCGAGTCCCAGATATTCTCGGGCGCGGGCGGAGTTCCCAACGACGCCAATGGCGCGAACTTCACGGCGGCGTATAACTACGAAATCTCGAACAACCTTTACAACCTGATTTACCCGGGCGCTCGCGATGCGACGCCACAAACCACATTCACCTTCGATACACCGACGACGCTGGTTTTCGCTCTTCCGGATAATCAGGTGGGCGACAATGCCGGAGGTGTGTCGGTACTGATCGCGCCCGCCGCAGTGGCGCCTCTGAATATCATCACGACATCCCTCTCCGGGGCCGGAGTAGGCGTACCTTATCCGCCCGCGCAATTCAACGCGACAGGCGGATCCGGAATCTATCAGTGGTCCGTGACGGGCCTGCCGCCGGGACTTACGTTGAGCGCCTCCGGGGTGCTGAGCGGGACACCCACCTCGCGCGCGGGGTCGCCTTACACCGAGACGTTTACGGTTACCGACCCGGTGTCGGGATTGTCATTCACGCAACCGACGCCGTTCCGCATGAACGTCTCGCCGCCCTCGCCGCCGCTCTCCATTACGACGTCGTCTTTGCCGCCCGGCGAAACGGGTCTGCCTTACAGCGCTACAGTGGCGGCCACCGGCGGCTTCGGCGCATATACGTGGAGCATTTCGGCGGAAGCGCCTCTTTCCATAAACAGCGCAACAGGCCAGTTGACTTCGACCGGTGTGCTCGGCAGCGGGAACCTTCCGCAATTCACCGTGACCGTGTCGGATACTGCCGGCGACAGCGTCGCACAGAACTTCACCGTCACAGTCGACTCCACGGTGACAGTCACCACGACGTCGCTGCCGAGCGCCGGCTTGAATGAGTCTTACGGGGTGCAACTCGGCGCATCCAATGGAACAGGCGGCTATACCTGGACGATCGCAACCGGCTCGTTGCCCCTCGGGCTGACGCTTTCCACGGACGGGCTTATCAGCGGGAAACCGACCAGTCCGGTGTCGTTTGGCTTTTCGGCGCAAGTGACCGACTCGTCTCGCGCAGTGGCTACCAGCCAAAATCTGGCAATCACCGTGACCCAGCCGGTCAGCTACGTGGTCGTGAACCAGAACTCAGGAGGTCTGGTGGGCGTTACCGGCAACGGATCCACCGTCGCGACCATTTCCGGTGCGGCCGGCGGTTACGATGTCGCGCAGGACGCAGGCGGCAACTTTGTCGTCGCCAGCATTGGCTCATTGCAGCGGGTTACGCCTTTGGGGGTTGCCACCACGATCGCGAACGCGCCGCCTGGATCCGCGTGGATCGGCGTGGCGGCGGATGGCTCCGGCAACTTCATTGTGGGCGATAACATGGGGCACGAGATCTGGCGTGTCTCGTCCGATGGCCTGACAAAAACGCCTGTGGCCACCTATCAGGTATCAGCGCCAGCCGACCTGGAAGATATCAAAGTGGCGGTCGACGCCAGCGGAAACTATATCGTCGCGCACGATAATTCCGCCTTCAATCTGATTAAGATCACGCCCGCCGGGGTCATCACCAGCATCACTCTGTCGGGTCAGACCCTGCCGCAACAAGTTGGCGGGCTGACATTCGATTCCAACGGCAACTACATGGTGCTGGATTACACACTGAACACTATTTTTCAGATCACGCCAGCGGGCATCGTGTCCGTTTTTGCCGGTTCTGTTGCCGTCAATGCGCAGGCCCTCGGGATCGCACGAAATCCGCTGACGAACGAATACATAATTGGCCTCTCCTCGGGCGCGCTCAATAAGGTGAGCGCCGATGGCCAGACAGTCAGCACACTGGTAAACGATGTGGACGGGCTACCGCGCCCCGAAGGCATAGTCGCGCTCGCCGGTGATTATCCGTCGAGCGTGGCGGCCACCAATCCGCTCGGATACTTCCGGATGGAAACGGCGTCCGGCACAAGCGAGGTGAACGGCTACACGTTCACGATGGCTCCAGGCGCGAGCGTCGCGACGCCGGGCGCGCCGACTGGCAATCCGGCTAATAATTTTGCATCCCTTGACGGCAGCGGCACCGCGGGTGTGACGACGAGTCTCACGGGCAACATCACGACCGCGGCAAGCATTGCGGCCTGGGTCAACCTCAGGCTGTTGCCTGCCGAGAGCGGAACTTTCCAATATATTGCCGGCGAATCCCAGGTGAATAACGACTTCGATCTGCAATTCGGCAGCGATAACGTTCTGGGCTTTTACACAACGAGCAACAGCGCCAAAATCTCTTACGCGCCCGACACCAGCACGCTGGCCGGGCAATGGCATATGGTCGTGGCGACTTTCGACGCAACCGCAGGCACGCGGGCCCTCTATTGGGACGGAGCGCGGGTGGCAAGCGACACCGCTGGGTCCCAGCCCAACAAGTCGACCGCATTCCAGATCGGCAGCAGCTCACCGACATTCAGCGGGCGCAACTTCAACGGTGGGATCGACGAAGTTGGTCTGTGGAACTACGCGCTGAGCCCGGGGCAGGTCTATCGGATGTTCATCGCGCGAGGAGCGGCGTCGGGCAACCCGATCACCTCGCTTTCGCCGTCGAGCACGCCGCTGAACAGCGCCGCGACGAACGTAACCATTAGTGGATCGGGCTTCGTCCAGGGCGCGACGGTGCGTTGGACTTCCCCGGCCGGGCAAACCTCGTTCCTGACGCCCACCTCGATCACCGCGTCACAGATCACTGTCAGCGCTCCGGCCAACCTGCTGACTACAGCAGGGGATGCGCAGGTTTCGGTGGCGAATGCCGCCGGGGTGCCGGCGAACGAATTGCCATTCACGATTACTTCGTCCGGGCCATTATCGATCGCTCCGGATTCGATCCCCGATGGGCAGGTCGGCGTGCCCTATTCGACGGTGCTGACCGCATCAGGGGGATCGGGTAATTATTCCTGGTCGATTCCGCCGGAACAGCCAAGGGGCGTGAATCTGACGGTCACGCCGATTGGCTCGGGTCAGACGGCAACCTTGAGCGGTACGCCCTCCGTCGAATACACCGACGATGTGCGCGTCACCGTGCAGTTGAACGATTTGACGACCGACCAGTC
>DATAZF010000181.1:0-7176 GCA_036272235.1 Bryobacteraceae bacterium
ACGCGTGCCAGCGTCACTTCGACGCCGCACTTGTCGCAGATCACGCCGCGATGCTTCATTCTCTTGTACTTGCCGCAGAGACATTCCCAATCCGTTACCGGCCCGAAGATCCGAGCGCAGAACAACCCGTCGCGCTCCGGCTTGAAGGTCCGGTAGTTGATGGTTTCCGGCTTGGTGACCTCGCCGTGGCTCCAGCTTCGGATCTTTTCCGGCGATGCCAGAGAGATCCGGATAGAGTCGAAATCCGCGGTGATATTTGCCCGATCGTAGGGAGAGGATCGCATTTATTCTCCTGAATTCCTGCTAAACCAAATCAACAGACGCCCCTGCGCGGCCGGCTCCGAAGCACTGCCGAGCCGTCGCCGCGAGGGAGCAGTCCAAATTAATCCGCCGCCAGCGCTGTATCTTCCAGCTGCTCGCGGAACTTCTTCATCAATTCGACATCGAGACACAACGACTGCAGTTCTCTGATGAGCACGTTGAACGATTCCGGCACGCCTGGCTCAATCGCGGCTTCACCTTTGACGATGGCCTCGTAGATCTTGGCGCGTCCGTACACATCGTCCGACTTGGCCGTCAACAGTTCCTGCAGGATGTAAGCCGCGCCATAAGCTTCGAGCGCCCAAACTTCCATCTCGCCGAACCGCTGTCCGCCGAACTGCGCTTTGCCGCCCAGAGGCTGCTGCGTGATCAGCGAATATGGTCCGATCGAACGCGCATGGATCTTGTCGTCGACCAGGTGCGACAGCTTCAGCATATAGATGTAGCCCACCGTCACCGGCTGTTCGAACTCCATGCCCGTCATGCCGTCGAAGAGCTTGGTCTTGCCCGATGTGGGCAGACCGGCCTTCGTCAGCTGCTTCTTGATTTCTTTTTCGGTTGCGCCATCGAACACCGGGGTTGCGAATTGCACGCCCAGCGCCTTCGCTGCCCATCCGAGATGGGTTTCGAGGATCTGACCGACGTTCATACGGCTGGGAACGCCGAGCGGATTCAGTACGATCTCAACCGGCGTGCCATCCGGAAGATACGGCATATCTTCTTCCGGCAGAATTCGTGCGATCACGCCTTTGTTTCCATGGCGGCCGGCCATTTTGTCGCCGACCGAAAGCTTGCGCTTCATGGCGATATAGACCTTCACGAGCTTGATCACGCCCGGAGGCAATTCGTCGCCCTTGCGTAATTTCGCGATCTTCTCGTCGGTGATCTTCTCGAGCACCGCGATCTGCCGCGACGTCATCTCTTCGATTTCGTCGATCTGTTCGTTGATGCGCGCGTCCTTGTTAGTGAAGCGGACCCGCTTCAGATCCCGCGAACGCGTCTTCTCAATCGATTCGCGATCGAGCAGCGCGCCCTTGGCGAACAGCTTCTTATTGGTCTTTTCATCGTGCAAGTCGGCAAGCACTTCCTTGCCTTCGAGCAGATTGGCGAGGCGCTTGGCGCGCTCGTCCGTCAGGATGCGGATTTCATCCGAAAGATTGCGCTGCAGACGCGCGATCTGCGATTCTTCGATACGCCGCGACCGTTCGTCCTTGTCTTGCCCTTTGCGGGAGAAGATCTTGCAATCGACGACTGTGCCTTCGATGCCCGGCGGGCAGTAAAGCGAAGCGTCCTTCACGTCGCCGGCTTTTTCGCCGAAGATCGCGCGGAGCAGCTTTTCTTCCGGCGTCAACTGCGTTTCGCCTTTCGGCGTCACTTTGCCGACCAGAATGTCGCCCGGCTTGACGGTCGCACCGATTCGGATCACACCCGATTCATCCAGATTTCGCAGGAACGAATCGGCGATATTCGGAATGTCGCGCGTGATTTCTTCTGGACCGAGTTTGGTGTCCCGCGCTTCGATTTCGAACTCTTCAATGTGGATCGAGGTGTAGTAGTCTTCCTTGACCAGTTTCTCGCTGACCAGGATGGCGTCTTCGAAGTTGTACCCGCGCCACGGCATGAACGAAACCAGCACGTTCCGCCCGAGAGCGAGCTCGCCCATATCGGTGCAGGGTCCGTCGGCCAGAACCTGACCCTTGATCACCCTTTGGCCCTGATACGCGATGGGTTTCTGGTTGATGCAGGTGTTCTGGTTCGAGCGCTTGAACTTCGTCATCTGGTAGATGTCGGCGCCGACTTCGCGCGACATCTGGCCCTCATGCGCGGTACCATCCACGCGCACGATGATGCGTTCGGAATCGACCGAATCCACAATTCCGGCGCGTTTGCAGAGAATGACCGCGCCGGAATCGCGCGCCGTCACATACTCCATGCCCGTTCCGACATAAGGAGCATCGCCGCGCAGCAGCGGCACCGCCTGCCGTTGCATGTTCGATCCCATGAGCGCGCGGTTGGCGTCGTCGTTCTCGAGGAATGGAATCAGGCTCGCCGCTACAGAGACGAGCTGTTTCGGGCTGACGTCCATGTATTCGATCTCGTCCCGGCCCTTCAGGACGAAGTTGCCGGCCTGGCGGGCGTTGGCCAGTTCCGGCGCGATGCGTCCGTTGGCTTCGAGTTCGACGTTCGCCTGCGCGATCGTGTACTTGTCTTCTTCCCACGCCGAGAGGTAGTCGCAGTGAGCCACGTATTCGGCCTTCTGCTTGTTCGCCGCCACGCCCTTATTGGCTTTTTCGAGGGCCTCGCGCAGCACCACATCGCCGACTTTGAACGATGTGTCGCCCGGATTCAGGATGCGCACTTCGTCCACCACAGCGCCGTTGATCACACGCTTGTACGGGCTTTCGATGAAGCCGTAATCGTTGATGCGCGCAAAACAGGACAGCGAGGAAATCAGGCCGATGTTCGGACCTTCCGGGGTTTCGATCGGGCAGATACGTCCATAGTGTGTCGGATGCACGTCGCGCACTTCGAATCCGGCGCGCTCGCGTGACAGACCGCCCGGTCCAAGGGCCGAGAGACGCCGCTTGTGCGTGATCTCGGAGAGCGGATTGGTCTGATCCATGAACTGCGAAAGCTGGCTGGATCCGAAGAATTCGCGGATCGCCGCCATCACAGGCTTGGCGTTCACCAGATCGTGCGGCATCGCCGTCGACATTTCCTGGTAAACCGACATTTTTTCTTTGATCGCCCGCTCCATGCGGACGAGCCCGATGCGGAACTGGTTTTCGAGCAGTTCGCCGACCGCGCGCACGCGGCGATTGCCAAGGTGATCGATGTCGTCGACGACGCCGATGCCTTTACGCAGCTTCAGCAGGTAAGCGATCGTGTCATGGAAATCCGCTGGATGCAGAATGCGCACGTCATAGTTCGTGCCATCCGCTTTCTTGCGGACCGGCGATTCCGGCGCATCGTAGATCTTGATCGAAAACTTCATGCGGCCGACGCGCGAGAAGTCGTATTTGCGCGCATCGAAGAACATGCCGTCGAACAACTGTGTCGCCGTATCTACGGTCGGCGGATCGCCCGGACGCAGCTTCCGATAGATTTCGATCAGCGCGTCCTTGCGGGTCTTGACCGGATCTTTCCGGATGGTGGAAGAGATGACGGTGCCGACTTCGTCACGTTCGGGAAAGAACACTTCGAAACTGTCGATGCCGGCTTCGATCAGCTTGCTGATAATGGTCGGAGTCAGCTCCTGATTGGCGTCGATCATCACTTCGCCGGTCGACATGTCGACTACGTCCGCAGCGATGAATGCGCCTTCCAGATCGTTGGCGGCGACCTCGACGCTCGTGATTTTGTTCTTGACGATCTCTTTCATCAGGCCCGCGGTGATCTTGCGGCCCTGCGGTACGACGGCTTCGCCGCCTTTGGCATTGATCGCGTGCGATAGCTTCAGGCCGATCAGGCTGTCGTCGACAGTCCACAACAGCCGGGCGTCTTTGATCTTGACGCTACTGACCCGATAAAACGTCTTGAGGATCTGCTCGTCGGTCTCAAGACCCAGCGCGCGGAGAAACACCGAACCGTAAAACTTGCGCTTGCGATCGATCCGGACATAAAGCAGGTTCTTGGTGTCGTATTCGAATTCGACCCAGCTGCCGCGATACGGAATGATTTTGCCGAGGAAATAGCCCTGCGCCGCGATGCGCTCGAAGAACACCCCTGGCGAGCGGTGCAACTGGCTGACGATGACGCGCTCTGTGCCATTGATGATGAACGTGCCGTTGTTCGTCATCAATGGAATTTCGCCGAAGAAAACTTCCTGCTCTTTGATATCCCGAACGCTCTTCTGCCCGGTTTCGGCATCTTTCGCGTAAACGGTCAGACGGATTGTGACCTTGAGGGGCGCCGCATACGTCATGCCGCGCTCTTCGCACTCGGCCTGGTCGTACTTCAACTGCAACCCGACCGGATCGCCGCACTTGTTGCAGAACGTGACAATATTCCGATTGAACGTGCCGCAATGGTGGCAGAGAATGTCACCCGCGTGGAACGGATCGGTCTTGATGGTGGCTCCGCAAGCCGGATTCCGGCACGTCGAACGCAGGTGGTGCAAACCCTTGAGATTGCCGCACTTGCATTCCCAGTTGCCGATCGAATAATCGACGAACTCCAGCTGACTGACGCCGCGAAAATCGGAAATCGGGAAGACGGACGTAAATACCGTCTGCAGTCCGATATCCTCACGCTCATTCGGCAGAAGATCCATCTGCAGGAACTTCTCGTACGAATTTTTCTGGACTTCGATCAGATTCGGAATCGGAATCGAAGTTTTGATTTTCGAAAAATCAACTCTATCGGGGGCGAGGCCGGTCTCAGACATAGGATTCAGGAACTCCGTTACCAAAACTCAAGCGCACAGGCCACTGGGCGTTGTGCGCACAAACTACAAAAAAGACGCGATACGGCAGGCACGAACGTCTCAAGACTTCGTTTACCTGCCGCAACTCAAAAACGAACCCAAAAATGCGGAAACAAACAAATGCGGACCGCCGCTTTTCACGCGACGGACCGCTCGATTTGGAACTTCACTGCCTGCGTGCTTCCGGCCACAACCGGGAAGCGCGGGGTTGGACGTGTGGACTACCGGCTCAAACGACCGGGCTCGAACGATTGGAAGACTAACTTTTTCACGTGGAAGAATAACAGGTAGACGGGTTGCGTCGGCGCGCAGGCGCACAAAGCCCCTACGCGAAGGTATAGCCATCGAGCAATTAAAATGCCAGGATCTCAGCGCCACCGTCACCAATCCGGGTCTGATTCCGGTAGATACTAACGCCAACGTACCAAAGTACCACCGAAAAATCTATCCGTCAACACATTCGTCAACTGGAAGTCCAACAGCGGCACGAGAACCGAAGTTCTCCTGCCGCCCGAGTCTCCCTCACGGGCCCGCAACCTGCCTGCAATGAGGATCCTGCCGCCAACCAGGGCGGCTGGATCTACTTCACTTCGACAGTTGCGCCCGCGTCGACAAATTTCTTTTTGATGGTCTCGGCTTCGTCCTTGCTGACGCCTTCCTTGACCGCCTTCGGTGCCCCATCCACCAGATCTTTGGCTTCTTTCAGCCCGAGACTGGTGACTTCGCGTACCGCTTTGATGACATTGATCTTGTTTGCGCCCGCCGCCGTCAGAATCACCGAAAACTCGGTCTTCTCTTCCGCCACCGGTGCTGCCGCCGCCGCACCGCCGCCCGCCATCATCACGGGAGCCGCTGCCGCCGCCGACACGCCTAACTTCTCTTCGAGCAACTTCACGAGCTGTGACGCTTCGAGCAGCGTCAGGGCCTGAATCTGATCCGAAATCGCGTTGATATCCGCCATGGTCTTAAAAACTCCTCAAAATTCGTTTACTTGCACCGCACACAAAGGCCGCCGGCCTTTGGGCTTTTTCCAAACTCACTCCAAAATCCGCACCGCGAGGGCGCAATTACTCAGCCCTGGAATTTGTTTTCTTTCACGCCCTGATCGACCACCACCGCCAGATTGCGTCCCACTGCATTCATCACTGTCACCAGTTGCTGGGCCGGGGCATTGATTACGTAGAGCAACTTCGCAAAAATCTCGTCCTTCGACGGCATCGTGGCAAGATCGTTGATCGCCCGGATGTCGATCGCCCGCCCTTCCACAAGTCCCGCTTTAAAGGTGAATGCGGGATTGGTCTTCGCATAAGCGGTCAGCACCTTGGCCAGCGTCACCGGATCGTCGGTCAATGCGATCGATGTCATTCCCTTCAACCCCTTCAACACCGACTCGGAAGGCGTCCCTTCGGACGCGATCTCCGCGATATTGTTTTTGACCACTTTGTACTTGCCGCCCGCTCCCCGGATCGTCTTGCGCAGGTTGTAATCCTGATCGACCGTCAACTTCGCAAAACCGGTCACGAACACGTTGTTCGCGTTTTCGAGCGCTTTTCGCAACTCTTCGAAGTCTTTTTTCTTTTCGTCCCTGTTTTTCATTTCAGGCCCTGTCTTATTCCGTCAAGCTTGTCCGGCACGCTACTCGTGTGACGCCGCTTCCTTCGCGGTCATTTCTGTCACGTCAATCGGAATGCCCGGGCTCATCGTCGAGCACAGCGTCGCGCTCCTTACATATTTGCCCTTCGCGACCGATGGCTTGGCTTTGAGGACGGCCCCGATCAAGCTTGTCGCATTCTCGACCAGCTTGACCGGCGCAAAGCTGATCTTGCCGATGGGCGCGTGAATGATGCCTGTCTTGTCGACACGAAACTCGACTTTGCCGGCTTTCACTTCCTGAACGGCTTTGGCCACATCCGCAGTCACGGTGCCGGTCTTTGGGTTCGGCATCAGACCACGAGGACCGAGCACCTTACCCAGCTTTCCCACCGACCGCATCATATCCGGCGTCGCGATCACGGCATCGAAAGCGGTCCAGCCTTCAGACTGGATCTTGTTCACCATGTCCTCGCCGCCGACAAAATCCGCGCCCGCTTCGGTTGCCTCGCGCAACTTGTCGCCGCTGGCAATTACGAGGACGGTCTTGGATTTTCCGAGCCCGTTCGGCATGAGGACCGTGCCGCGAACCATTTGGTCCGCATGTTTCGGATCCACGCCCAAACGCATGTGGATCTCGACCGTCTCATCGAATTTCGCGAACTTGATCTTTTGAAGGAGGGGAACCGCCTGCGTCAGCAGGTAGTCGCGCGGTTCAACTTGCTTGAGGGCAGCCTGGTACTTTTTTCCTGGTTTTCTCGCCATATCTTCTCATTGGTGCTAGCGGTTGCGCCAATCAAACACAGACGCACACCTCCCACTGAGCCTTTCCGGGGTAC
>DATAZF010000182.1:0-4565 GCA_036272235.1 Bryobacteraceae bacterium
CCCTGCAGCTGGAAGTCGCTAAAGCCATTCTGCAGAGTCGGTGTGACGACGCTGTTGATAACCGGGCCCGCGGTAAAAGGAGTGAAGCCATAGGCGAGACCGAAACCGCCGCGGATCACCGTCTTCTTATCCAGCGTGTATGCGATTCCGAGCCGGGGGGCGTATGCGTATGGGTAATTGTGGGCAAAGCTGCATTTGCAGGTTGCCTCATAGATATAAGCGCCGGGGTGGCCGTCGGCGTTCGGGTTGGGAGTGGTCGGGCTGAAGTCCACGGTTCGGCCATAGTCCTCCTTCGCATAGGTGCCGTAGTCCCAGCGCAGACCGAAGTCAATCGTAAGGTCACGGCGGGCGCGCCAGGTGTCCTGGACGTACAGGCCGGTTTGTGTTTTGGTTCGGCGATAATCCACGGGCTGGCTCAATGTCAGGCTGGTCACGTCGCCCAGCAGAAAATTAGCGAAGGGAAAGCCGACATTCGTATTACCGGTGAAACCAGTGAGACCATCGAGCGAAGGCTGCCAGGTGACGCCGTTGCCGGTCTGGACGCCGGCGGTCCCCGTCCCGAAACTGAAGGTTCCGGCGGTGTTCGTCGTGTTCTGCGCGATCACGTAGTCTTTCCGGAAGTCTCCGCCCATTTTGTAGGTGTGGTTTCCATGAACCCAGGTGAGGCTGGCGGAACTCGTCGGGTGCCGTTCGGGGGCATGTGAGTTTCCTGTAGGCCCAAGGTTACTCATGCCTCCAATTTGCGGAGTCGTCACCGCGGTGGAGTTGATGCGCGGAAATGTCTGGTTCAGGGTAGCGCCGGTCAGTCCGATTGCGGACGCCGCGTTGTAGTCCGTGGTCACGGTGCAAGCGCAGAAGTTGTATTCCTGGAAACCGATCCCCACATGCAAAATCAGGGTAGGGCGCAGCGTGTAATCGGTATTCAGCCGGAAGGTCGGCGAACTTTCGAACGTGCCGGCATTGGCGGTGATCGGCTCCGGAAATCCTTCGCCGAGTCCGAGGGCCTGGACGGGCGACTCCGTGTGATTGTCGGAATAAGTAAACGACACCCGCCCGTTGGAACCGAGGTTCTGATCGATCTTCAGCGTGGGCGACCGGGTTTTGCGGTAACCGCGGAATGGGTTGAAGTAGTTGCTCGTGAGGATTCCGGCAGCGGCATTGGGACCCTGCGGAAGCGGAACATACTTGCTGAGAATGGCGGCTGAAACCTGGTCGATACGGCTGGGAGGAACGATGTTGCCGGGAAATGGCGAACGCACCGTTACCACTGCGCCATTTCCGCCGCAATCCTGGGAGAGCGCCGTGTTGCAGGTCACGGTCCGGGTCGTGTTGGGGTCGAAGATGGTTCCGAGCTGGACCGTGTTACCGAGGGGATCACGATAAGCGTGACCGTTGATCTGAAGGTTGACCGGACTGCCGCCCGAGGTGGCGAGCAAGCCGCTGAAGTCGCCCGACCGGTAAGCTGCCGTCGGAACCGTGGGGGGAGTGAAATCTGAGGTGTGCAACTGATATTGGAGGTAGTCTTCGAAGTTGGCGAAGAAAAAGGTCTTGTTCTTCCCGTTGTAGAGCTTCGGGATCCAGACGGGTCCTCCGACATTTCCCCCGAAGTCGTTGCCGCGCGTCCGGGTCTTCACGTGACTCCCCGCGTCGGCGGCGTTCAGAAAGTCGTTGGTCAGGTAGTCGTAGGCCGTGCCGTGGAATTGATTGGTGCCGGACTTGACCACCTGATTGAAAACGGCGCCGGAAACCGATCCGAACTCGGCATTGAAATTACTGGACTGGATTGCAACTTCCTGGATGGCATCGGGGCTGACGTTGTTGCGGGTCGTAATTGTTGAGGCGCCCGCATTGGTCACAATTTCTCCGTCCACGCGGTATTGATTGCTCGCCTGCGGCAATCCATTGATGCGGGGCGCGAAACCTGAGCCGTTCACGTTGACGCTGCCGGGAAGAGTGTATGCCAGTGCCAACGGGTCGCGAACAAAAGTACCGAGCGGCAGCACCGGCAGATCCTGAATCTGTTTGGTCAGGATGTCGTGGACCGTTGCCCCAGTGTCTGTCTGGAGCAGCGCCGCTTCGCCGGTGATCGTCACAGACTCGGTAGCGGCGCCCACTTCCATTACGACATCCAGCCGGACGGTTTGTGCGGCATCGACAACCAGATTCGCCTGGCGAAACGTCTTGAACCCGGGCTGCTCCAGGCTGACGACATACCTGCCGACGGGCAACTGGGGAATCGTGTAGTTCCCCGTCTGCGAAGTGGCGCCCGTGATCTTTGCGCCCGTGTCGACGTTGGTAGCAATTACCGGAACACCCGCGATCACCGCTCCAGTTGGGTCAGTCACAAGACCCGTCAGCGTTCCCGCCGCCGTCTGGCCAAAGACGACACCACCGGGAATTGATATCAGAACTAATAAAACCGCAATTTTCAATAAAGCGGCAAGTTTCATTGTGATCCTCCAGGAAAACCGTACGATCATCCTCAGTCTGTGGTTCGTTGAATATATGTGGGCCGGTTCGCCGTGTCAAGCCCAATGCAAACATGTGATTCAAATCGCGTCGGATCACCCGTTGTTGCGCGCCCGTAAACCGCCCGGCAGCCTCGTCATTCAGGGCACTAACTCGTCAAGCCGTCCCGTGCCCGTTATGATATTGGCCCGCTGATTCTGCTTCGGCAGGAATGCGGGGTCATGCATTACCTATAAGTTCCACGCCTTTCCATCGCCGGCCACAGAGGTGAGGAACCGAATCTCGCATGGCCGGCCGCTCGCTTCAAAGAGATCACGTTGTCGCGAACCTTTCTCTCGTACCACGTGATATATCTGCCTGTCGATCGCAACAACATCACCATCGCGAATTGTCTGAGGATCCGGATACTTCTGTAAGGGCATAACCTTCCCGGTTTTTCCGCGGCACGGGGACGAGTCAAACGAGCGCGAAGCTGTAGATGGCGCGATGGTAAAGATCGAAAGCCCGCTCAGGCGTCATCGTTTCTCTTGCCTGTCCACTATTACCTCCGGAACGGCTCCAGGATACGGCTCTGCAACGATGCACTGAGAAAATCAACAAGCTAGGATTCATTGGTCCGCGTGAGCCGGGAATGCTGCTTCAGGCTCGCCCGTCAGGCACCGAATCCTCTTGTGACACAGGCGCCTCTGAGTTATTATCCAGACGTGCGGGAAATCCGGATCGCGCGCGCTTTGGTCGCAGTGCTTTGCATTGCACTGCTGCTGTTGTCCAGTGCAATCGGGCCGTCTGCGGCGCACCTCGACCTCGCACTCCCTGCTCTCCTTTTTTGTTTCCTGGTCGTATTCACGCTGTCGCTGCTGCGCGTTGCTGCTGACAGCGCCGCCGTTCAATCCATTTCCTTCCTTACTGTTAATACCTCTCGCGCTCCTCCATTGGCTTAGAACCGAATCAAATTGCGGCCCCATCCAGCCGCGGCTTTTTTAGCCGTCGCGGCACGAATGTCATTTGGTTTCCTATGGAGGTTTTCGTAATGAATCGTCTTCCCATGCTGCAGCCGCATTTCCTGCGGTCGATGTTTGACCGCGACCGCCTGGCCATCGAGCGGATCCATGTAATGAAGGCCGCATTCGCGCGTCTGAGCGACGCCGATTTGCGCGCCACCGCACTGAAAACCGAAGATCTGCCGGATTGGATCGCTCTCTCCGCGACCGCCGCTTTCCGCGTACTTGGGCAGCACATGTATGACGTGCAACTGCGCGGGGCTCTCGCTCTCTCGCGCGGTTCGATCGTCGAGATGCAGACCGGCGAAGGCAAGACGCTGGCGGCCGTGCCGGCGATCTCGTGGTTCGCCCGCGGGCATCGCGGCGTCCATGTGATGACTGTGAATGACTATCTCGCCCGTCGGGATGCCGCATGGATGGGCGGCATCTACCGGCTCCTCGGCCTCTCGGTCGCGCACGTTCAACAAGGGATGACGACCGGGGAGCGACGGGCCGCCTATACCGCTGACATTACCTATGCCACCCAGAACGAGATAGGCTTCGACTTCCTCCGCGATTGTGTCGCCATGCGACCCGGGGAGCAGGTCCACCGCGAGTTCCATGCGGCCGTCATCGACGAGGCCGACTCAATCCTGATCGATGAGGCGCGCATTCCGCTCGTGATTGCAGGAGGCGAATCGGGCGACCGTGGTCTTGCCTGGATCGCCGAACAGGTGATGCGCGGCCTGTGCCCCGGCGAACACTTCACGACGGATCCCGGTGGCCACAACGCAGCGCTGACCGATGCCGGCATCCGCGCCGTCGAGATCGCCCTTGGATGCGGGAGCCTCTTCGACGATCGCAACCTGGCGATTCACGAGGCCGCAGAGGAGGCCCTGCACGCTCACGCACTGCTGCGCCGCGACGTCGACTACATCGTCAGGCATGACGCCATCGAGATGGTGGACGAGTTCAAGGGCCGAATCGCACTCGACCGCCGCTGGCCCGCCGGCCTGCACACTGCCATCGAAGCCAAAGAAGGCGTGGCGGCGAAATCGCAGGGAATGATCCTGAGCCAGATCACGCTGCAGCACGTGGTCGCGTTGTACCCCGCCG
>DATAZF010000183.1:0-19353 GCA_036272235.1 Bryobacteraceae bacterium
GGCGTTGACAACGTCTGCGAATTTATTCTCCTCGGCGGCTCAATCACTTGCGCGGCCACGGGCCTTTTTGCGTCCAGGCGGGGGTTTATCGTCGGAGCGGAAAAACCCTATGCATGTTGTCCTCGCCTACAAGAATTTCGCCGCCAACCGCGCTATCAGCCATATCGGACTCGGCGTTACCGCTCTCAACTCCGCCAAAAGTCTGCGAACCGCGGGAATAAACGCCGATGTCTGGCCTATCATCAGCGCCGCTGAATTGCGCGCGCAATTGCGGAAGACGCCCGCTACTCATGTCGTGATTTCGGCGCCGTGGATACCGACTCCGGACCTCGCGCTCCTCTGCGCGGAATTCCGCGAGACACAGTTCGCCGTCACGTGTCACTCCAATCTCGGTTTTCTGCAGGCCGACCCCGGCGCGTTACGGCTGGTGCGCGAAGGCCTCGATCTGCGCCGGACGAACTGGAATTTCCAGATTGCCGCGAATTCAGCGCGGCTCTCGACGTGGGTGCACGCGGCCTATCGGGTACCGTGCGCCTGGCTTCCGAATCTCTATCACCTCGACGAAGTGCACGCGAAACGAGAGCGTTACACCGGCGGCACGCTCCGGATCGGAACCTTCGGTGCGACGCGGGTCCTCAAGAATCTGCTGACGGCAGCCGGCGCGGCTCTCGAGATCGCCAACGAGAAGCGCGCGGATCTCGAGTTTTGGATTTCGTCCGGGCGCAGTGAAGGCGCCGGCTCAGTGGTGGATGCCGTGAAGCAAATGCTCACCGGCTTGCCACACGTGAAGCTTATCGAGAACGGCTGGCAGACATGGCCGCGCTTCCGGCAAACCGTGCGTCACATGCACCTGCTGCTCCAGCCCAGCTATACGGAGAGCTTCAACGTCGTAACCGCGGATGGTGTGGCGGAAGGAGTGCCGAGCGTCGTATCCGACGCGATCGACTGGGCGCCGTCAAGCTGGAAGGCCCCGGTTGACGACGCGCACGAGATTGCCCGCGTGGGGCGAAAGTTGCTGCACAGCCGGTGGGCGCCGCGGCAGGGAATGGCGGCGCTCGAAACCCATAACAGGCGGGCACTGAGGGCATGGAAAGAGTTTCTGGAACTGTAGCCGCCGATCGCCGGCGCTGCAAGATCCGGCTATCTGTCCATAACGGAATGCCCTCAGGAAACCAGAATCAGGTGAAGGTCCATTACGTTGGTTCCGGTGGAACCTGTCGTGACGAGGTCGCCAAGCTCCGCGAAGAACGGATAGGCATTTTGGTCCGCGAGCGCGTCAACGGCGTTTGCAGTCGCGCGTGCGATCGTCGTGCCATCCACCACTGCCCCCGCGGCGTCGGTGGGACCATCCGTCCCGTCGGTGCCTGCACTGAGAATCAGCACATCTTCCAGCCCGGCGATATCGAGAGCCGCGGCGAGTGCGAATTCCTGGTTGCGGCCTCCCTTGCCCGCGTTTTCCCGCAACGTTACTGTCGTTTCGCCGCCGGAAATCACGCAGACCGGCGGGCGCATGGGCTGATTGTGAATGCGAATTTGCCGCGCGATGGCGGCGTGCATGCGGGCAATGTCCTTCGTCTCGCCTTCAATAGTGCTCGACAAAATCAGGGTCTTGTATCCAAGGTCCTTCGCGGCGCGCGCCGCCGCTTCGAGAGATCTCTGATTGCTGCCGACGATGATATTCTCGACGTTGTCAAACAGCGGGTCGGAAGCCTTCGGCGTTTCCTGCGCCCCGTTCTTCAACCGCTCCCGCACTCTTGCCGGAACGCGATCGCGAAGCTCGTATTTTTCCAGAACCGCGAACGCTGTTTCGAATGTGGAGCTGTCGGGAGCAGTGGGGCCGGAACCGATCACATCCGGATCGTCGCCCACCACGTCAGAAAGAATCAGACTTAAGACACGGGCGGGAGCGGCGAGGCGCGCGAGTTGCCCTCCCTTGATAGCGGAAAGATGCTTGCGGACGGTGTTGATCTCGTGAATATCGGCGCCGCAGGCGAGCAAAAGCTTCGTCGTTTCCTGCTTCTCGGTCAGCGTCACCGGCGGCGACGGATACGGCAGCAAAGCCGAGGCGCCGCCGGAGATCAGACAGATAACGAGATCGTTTTCGCCGGCTTCTTCACAGATCTGGGCGATACGTTTCGCGCCCTGAAAGCCGCGTTCATCCGGAATAGGGTGCCCGCAGGGTCGTAGCTCGATCAGGCGAGTCTTTGCCGTATCGCCTTCCTTCACGTTCACGCAACCGGCGGTGACGCGGCCGCTGAGAAACTGTTCGACCGCGCGCGCCATCGTCCCGCCGGCTTTTCCAGCGCCGACTACATAGACATGTTCGTAGCGATCGAAGTCCTCACGCGTTCGCAGTACCTGATCGACCGCGGAAGTGGGGTCCGCTGCGGCGAGGGCCGCCATCAGGATCGCCTTCGCGTCGCGCCGCAGGTTGTGTTTCATGCCCTTATTTCCACGCCGGCAGCGCGAGGATCTGTTCGATCGCGCGCTCCACATCGCAATCGGCGTCGACCCGGTAAGTGGCGCGGCTGTAAGCCGCTCGGCGCTCATCAAAGAGGCGGCGGAAAGCATTGGGATCGCGCGTGAGCGGCCGGACCGCGGCTTCGGCTTCCCGCATGCGTTCAGCTATCGTCTCGAACGAGCAATCCAGCCAGATCGAGATGCCATGGCCTTCCAGCAGATCGGCGTTGAGCGGCTGTACGAAAGATCCTCCACCAAGCGCAATTACGGCCGGCATGCCTCGTTCGATCCTGCGCATCACCCCGCGCAGCATCTCCGTCTCGATGCGGCGGAATTCCATCTCGCCGCGTATCTCGAAGATCTGCGCGATCGTGGTGCGCTCCACCGCTTCGATCTCCGAATCGAGATCGATGAAATCCCAGCCGAGGCGATCGGCGAGGATGCGGGCCACCGTGGTCTTGCCCGACCCCATGAATCCGGCAAGGTACACACCGGGCGCGCGTTTGAGGTTATTGTGCACGATCAGCCACGTTCCCGGCTCGACTGAGCAGGACCGACTCGACAAATCCGGGGAAAACCCGGTTCGCCCAAAGGAGAAGCCATCCGGAGCGGGGCGTTACCACCATTTGTTTACGATGTGCGATTCCCTGCACAATCGCTTCAGCGCAATCGGCGGCCGAAACGGCGAACTTCTTGCCTTCGACAACGCGGTCCGGCGGAGGCGGTCCGGCCGCATGTGACTGGAAATCTGTATCGACGTAGCCAGGAAAAACACCCATCACATGGACGCCGTCGCGCCTCAGCTCGTTGCGTTGCGCGGTGGTAAGAGCAGCAACTGCAAACTTGCTGGCGGAATAAACAGGCAGCCACGGGAGGCTGACTTGTCCGGCGATCGAGCTGACGTTTACCAGAATTCCGCGTGACTGCCGGAGATACGGCGTCGCAAGAAGAGCCAGAGCCAAAGGTGCGAAAAAGTTCAGTTCGAATAAGGCGCGCGCTTCTTCGAGCGGTACTTTGGAGGCAGTGTACCAGGAGCCGCGGCCGGCGTTATT
Organism: Bryobacteraceae bacterium; assembly: GCA_036272235.1. Classification (GTDB taxonomy): domain Bacteria; phylum Acidobacteriota; class Terriglobia; order Bryobacterales; family Bryobacteraceae; genus BOG-234. The sequence continues at coordinate 3,513 of DATAZF010000183.1, forward strand.
GATGAGTACGTCGATTCTGCCCCAGCGCGCAATGGTTTCGCTGATCAGCTTTGCGCGTGCGGCGTCGCCGGTGATGTCTCCCGAAACCACCAGATCGTCAGGCGTCGCGACCCCGGCGAGTTTCGCTTCATTGCGTGCGGCGAGCGCAAGATGGGCGCCGCATTTCTGCAACGCTGCTGCGACTTGCGCGCCGATGCCTTCCGAAGCGCCGGTGAGGATGACAACCTTTCCTTTCAGTGATTCCACGGCCATCGGGGAAACGCAATAATAACACTATGGCAAGGCTGCTTCCCCTGTTTCCGCTGCAGCTCGTTGTGTTCCCCGGAGGCGCCGTTCCACTGCACATATTCGAGGAGCGATACAAGGAAATGGTGGGCGAAGCCGAAGCCGCGGGAACTGAATTCGGCATCGTGCTCGCGAAGGACGGCGGGATCGTGAACACCGGCTGCACCGTCGTTGTGGAATCGGTTTTGAAGCATTATCCCGACGGCCGGTTCGACGTTCTAACGCGCGGCCAGCGGCGGTTCCTCGTAAAGGCGCTCGATCAGGATAAGGATTATCTGCGCGGCGAGGTCGAGTACTATGCCGACGACGAGCCGGAATTGGCGCCGCAGGATCTTCGTAAACGCGCATGCATGGTGTTCGAAGAGATGCTCGGCGCCCTCTCCCCGCTGACGGGGGAAACCGGCGGGGCCACCCCGGATCCCGGTCATCCGTTTCTGAGCTTTCAACTCGCGGCCGAAGTAGACGATCTCGATTTCCGGAATCTGCTGCAGCGCAGCCGGTCGGAGGCGGACAGGCTGAAAGCCTTCGTCGATTTTGCGGGAGAGTATGTCGAGCGCAAGCAGTATGCGGCCAGGATGAAGCGCACCGCGCCGCAGAATGGCTTTGGACACAAACCGGCAGGCCACTGAGCCACGATGTCGCTAAGCGTTTACATGGATGGCGCAACGCAGGCGCGAAAGCGGCCGGGGCCGCCGGTGGTTTCGTTGCTGCTGCACGGCGCGGCATTCTTCGCTTTGCTGCACACGCCGGAAATCAAATTGCCGCAGCCGTCGAAATCCGAGTACAGGCAGGCGATCGAAGGCAAAGAAACGAAGCTGGTCTGGTACGAGTTCAAGAAGACGCTGCCGGACGTCCGGCCGCTCGACGCGAAGAGGGAGACGAAGCCTTTGCGGGCGCAACTGCGGGCGCCGCAGCAAATCGTTGCGTCGCGGAAAGACGCTCCAAAGCGCATGCAGATCATCCAGACTGACGCGCCCGAGTTGAAAGAGACAAAGGCGTTCGAGCTGCCAAACGTGCTGGCGGTACGGTTGCCGCAGATGGCGCGGGCCTTCGTAGCTCCGCCGGTAGTGCAGCCGCCGGAACCCCCGAAGATGACGATTCCGGATGCGCCGGAATTGCAAAGCCACCCACTCGAAGCAGTGAAGCTTGCGGACGCGTCTCGCATCACCAGACGATTCGTGCCGCCTCCAACGCAGGTTCCCGTGAGACTTGCGGAAGTCGCACCCGCGCCGGTCGCTCCCGAGATCGAAGCCCGCGCCGATGCAAGCCCTGCGCTGAATGTTTCTTTCAAAGCCCCCGCGCGGCCGTTTACAGCACCGCCAAAAGCGGCGCCCGTCGTCGCGAAGGCCGTGAGTGTCGGCGCGCCCCCGGCGCTCGGGGCCACGGGCGCATTCGCAACGCCCAACGATATTCTGAACGCCAACTCGCGGGATTTGAATCTGGCGGTGGTCGGATTGAACCCCGCCGCGAAGGCAGCGGCGCTCCCCACGAACTCGAGTCCGGGGCAGTTTTCGGCCGGGCCGAAGGTGCGTCCGGAAGGCGCCGATTCCACCGGCAACTCGAAAGGGCTCACGGTGCCTGACCTCTATGTCGCGGGCGCAAGAGATGCGAAGCCGGATCTGATCGCGCAAACGCTTGCCGCTCCGACATCGCGCGAGACGCTGCGGGCGGCGGCACGTCTCGGCGGCCCGCGCGCCCCGATCGCAAACGAGGATTCCCGCGAAACGTCTCATCCCGGCGCCATCAAGGTCTCAAACGGACCCGACAAGCGTTTCGACGGGCGCGATGTTTACATGATGGCGATCCAGATGCCGAACCTCACGAGCTACTCCGGAAGCTGGCTGATGTGGTACTCGGACCGCACCGCGCACGAAGCCGGCCTCGCGCCGGTTGCGCCGCCGGTCGCGCACCGCAAGGTGGATCCCAAGTACATCGCCGCGGCGGCAGCCGACAAGATCGAAGGCAAGGTGCAGCTCGCGTGTGTGATCGGCAAGGATGGGCGCGTGTCCTCCGTCGAACTTCTTCGCGGCCTCGACGACCGTTTGAACCAGAGCGCGGAAGAGGCTATGTCGAAGTGGGAGTTCACGCCCGCCAGCCGGCATGGCGAGCCGGTTGAGGTGGATGTCGTCGTTGAGATCCCGTTCCGCCTCGCGCCGCACGCGCAGGTGCCATTTTAAAAAAAATGAAAGTTCATGGGCGCCAGCATCTTATCTTCGATGCGGACGACACGTTGTGGGAGAACAACGTTTATTTCGAGAACGCATTTCAGGAATTCTGCGCGTATCTGAATCATTCGTCGCTCAAGCCGGATGAGATCCGCGCTATTCTCGACGAGATCGAGATCGAGAATAACAAGATCCATGGCTACGGAGCACTCAACTTCGGACGCAACCTGAGCCAGTGCTATCTCCGGCTCGCCGAGCGCGCTGTCGCCGAGCACGACGTGAAACGCGTCACCGCCTTCGCTCACGAGATTCTGCAGCAGGGGATCGAACTGATGGACGGGGTCGCCGACACGCTTCCGTTCCTCGCGGAAAAACACGAGTTGACGCTCTTCACCAAAGGCGAGCCGAACGAGCAGAATCGTAAGATCGACCTTTCGGGATTACGGCCGCTCTTCGCGCACTGTGAAGTCGTGAAGGAGAAGAATCGCGCCGCTTATCTGGAGCTGTCCCGTCTGCGCGAGTTCGATATCGAACGCACGTGGATGATCGGCAACAGCCCGAAGTCGGACATCAATCCCGCGCTCGAGGCGGGCCTGCATGCCGTATTCGTGCCGCACGAGCGTACGTGGACGCTCGAACGCGAAGAGATTCGCGAAGGGAACGGCCGGCTAAGAGTTGTGAAGAATTTCCGCGGTTTGATCGAGTTGTTCGGATAAAAAAAGGCCGCTGGATTTCTCCAGCGGCCTTTTCAACGAACAAGCGATTGCGATTACCGGGCCAGCGGATCGGGCCGGATCTGGAACTTCACGATCTTGCCCTTTGTCCCCTTGCCGCCTTCGATGTGCCACACGAAGTGCGTGCCGTAGTTCGAGTAGAGAGCGCGCCCTTTCCAGCCGGCGCTCGGATCGTCGATACGGGCGTCCATGCCACGCGAATAGAAGCCGAGCGGATACGGAACGCGGAAGTAGGTCCACTTCTTCGTCTTCGGGTCCAGCGCAATCTCGGAGTCGGAATTCGAACCCGTCAGAAACGGCGTGTTCGCTCCGAGGCCCATGACGTTGTGTTGATCGACCCAGGCGTAATAGTGGAAATCGGCCGGAATGTTGGTGCCTTTCAGTTTGGGGCCTGTGGTCTGATAGAGGGTCCAGCTGTCCTTGCACTGGCTGCCGTCTGTCTTGGCAGGACCTTTCAGGTCCTTGCACTTGCGCACATCGAAGCTGGCCAGATCGCTCGAAGCGGCGAGTCCGAGCCACACTACACCGTTGCTGTCGACATCGACGCCGCGGGGATCGAAACCAGGGGCCGGCACTTTGAAGATCTGCGTGTTACAGCTTTCCGGAGGATTCTTGCCGCGCATCATGCGCACGAGCATACCCGGGAACGGACTTTCGGCGACTCCCCATACGGAATCGTCGACCGGGCTCGGGATCACCGAATACAAACTGTAGCTGACCTCGGTATCCTTGGTCGGATCCGGGCCGGCCTGCGGAGTACCCCGCTGCGCGCCTCGCCCTGTCGGAAGAGGGGCGCCAGGAGTATCGGTGTAATAGAGAATCGATGCATCGCCGGCGCGGCTCTGCTGCATCACCTGGAAGGGCCGGGTGATCTTGCCGTCGCCGTTGGTGTCGAGTGTCTGACCGCACCAGCCGACGGCTTTTTGCTCGTCTTTGGTCTGGTCGTAAACCTTGCTGTCGACCCATCCGACGATCGGTCCGCTCAACTCGTTAAAGTAAACGGTTTCGTCGGGATCATTATCGATCTGTACGTGGTGTGTCGAATAGCAGGTGTCGATCAGCGTAAACTGCTTTGTCTTCGGATCGTAGAACGACGCCTGCCGGCCGCTCTGGCGCAACGGATACCAGTCGGCATACTTGTTGGCGGCGGAATCGTTGCACCAGCTCGGATCGGCATTGCTGCGGATCTTGGAAGTCAGCCACACGCGCCCCTTGCTATCCAGCATGGGGTTATGCGGGTCGGCCGGATTATACGGCGGATTCGACCACAGGTGTTCATTACCCCAGAACATGGAAGGACGATTGGGGGAAGGGAAGCGCGAGGGCACCTTGTCTTTCGCTTCCCGCGTCGGGATATCGAGCGAATAAGTGCTGTTGTCCGCCTGATTGAGAACCACCAACTGCCCATGGCCCGCGCTAACCGCGTAATTCGGACCGCCGCCATTTACGGTCGGATGGTTTTTGTCGGTGGAAACCTGATCGTGCATGAAGGAGTGATCGTCGCCAACATCCCAAAGGGTCGCGACGATATTGCGCTCGATGCCGGTGGGGCGCGCGGGCGCGGGGGGCACGATGCCCTTTTCGATGTCTTCAGTCCAACCCGCCAGAGAATGCAGCGTCGGGTCTTTACCCATCTGGCCCAGCAGCGAATACATATTGGTTCCGCGAACGCCTACGCCAAGACGCCATTCCCACGCTTCGGTGTCAGTCTTGAGCTCCGGCTTGGCGGCGAAGACATGCTTTGTATCCCGCGTCAGAGCGTTGCCGAGCTGATGGCAGAAGTTGCATCCCGACTTCAGAGAGTTGACCCAATGGTCCTGATCGAGCATGCCGCGGCCCGTCCCGTTGCCATCCGGTCCCGTTCCCGGGAACTTGTCCTTCGACGGCGCTTCCATCATCGAAAGCCAGTAGTCGCCGGGGTAGGCCTTTGCTGCTTCCTGGGGGGTCTTTGCGGCGCTTACCTTCAGCGCGAGCGGAGTGGCGGTGGGCTTTGTTTCCACCGGTGTGGAATCCGCCAGCCCGTAGCCGCGTACCCACACTTTATAATTCGCGCCTGGCAACTCAGGCAGCATGTACTTGCCCTGATCGTTGGTGACGACAATCTTGATCAATTGCGTCTGCAGATCCTTGGTTTCGGCGATAACCCAGACGCCTGCTTCCGGACCCTTTTCGCTCGTGACTGTTCCTGAAATATAGCCTGCCGGGCTCACATAACGCGACTTCGCCTGCTGCGCGTGCGTCGGGCGGGCCACAAACAGGGCGCCCAGGCCAATGACCCCTGTACACAGCAAGGTGGCCGTGATCCGGGAGCGGATGATCTTCATTTAATTCTCCTCAAATGCAATTCTTCCGGGCGTATTGCCGCGAACTCATAGACAAGAGTATGTCGCGGAAATGCCCAGACCAGTATATTAGCGCCCCCCTGGCCACGCAACTGGGCTTGCATGCAGGAGGTCGATCGTACTGGACCGGAAAGGCTACGTTGGCCTGGGACTGCGTGCCCCCGAACGTTCCCATGAGGGTGGCGTCGCCGCTGGGGAGGCCGGCGGGAACGGTGAAATCCACACGCACGGCAGTGTTGCCGAGTTGAATGGACGGCGCAGTAACCATCGAGGCGCCACCCGCCGCCGGGCCAGTGTAAACGGAGTCGGGACCTCAGGGTTGTGGGGCCTCCTCCGACGCCGAAAATGGCGACGTGCGCATTTCCGGGGCGCATCAATCAAGAAAGCCCGAATAACTGCAAGAAAGCCCGAATAACTGCCTTCAGAAAGAGAGGCATGCCTCTGCAACGGTATCCAGTCATATCCGGAGCCCGTGGTAAAGTGCAAATTTGGGGGCTGATATGCGCAATCATCGTTGGCCGGAACGGCTGTTTCTGAGTCTGGCCTGCATCGTATTCGCCGCTGCGGTGCCTTCCTGCATCGCATTTCAGAGGACCTTCGCCAAGGCCGCTCCGTCTCCGAAGGCAGGCGACCTGAAGACCAATCCCAAAGACGGTTTGAAATACGTCTGGATACGCCCGGGCAAGTTCCGGGACGGATGCTCGCCGGGCGACGACGAGTGTTACGACGACGAATATCCGACGCGCGACGTCACGCTCACTCACGGTTACTGGCTCGCCCAGACCGAAGTAACGCAGGCGGCATACGAAAAGATCATGGATGATAATCCCAGCGTCTTTGACGGGGCCAATCTGCCAGTCGAAATGGTCACGTGGGGCGATGCCGATACCTATTGCCGTGAGATCGGAGGCCGGCTCCCCACCGAAGCCGAATGGGAGTACGCGGCCCGCGCCGGAACCACCGGTCCCCGTTACGGCAAGCTGGACGACATCGCGTGGTACTGGCAAAACAGCAAGTTCACCACGCATCCGGTGGGGACGAAGAAGCCCAACGCATTCGGACTCTACGACATGCTCGGCAACGTCGTCGAGTGGACCTATAGCTGGTATACCGTCGAGCATTCGCAGGAAAACATCAACCCGAAAGGGGGAGGCAACCTTTCGGAATTCAAGTCGCTGCGGGGCGGCGGCTGGTGGGATGATCCCGATCTCGTGCGTGCTTCCTACCGCTCGCGGATTGAGCCCGGCGACACGGATTACAACATCGGCTTCCGTTGCGCCGCCGACCAATAGACGCCGGCTAACTTTCCGGGTACGCCCATGCATCTGCTTCGCGAATGCCCGCGCAGATAGCCCTTGGCGCGCCTCGCAGGTGTTGGCGCGGCATGCCGCTCTAATCAATGAGCATCACAGCACGCGCTTTCGGCAATCGTTTTTTTCACCAAAAAAGCGCCGGCGGCAAGATCGACCGCGGCGCCTTTTTGCGTTACTTCCGGTCCGGTAGCGCGAACACGTAAAGCGCGGCCCCGTTTGACGGATAATGCACATCCGGCTCCAGCACCGTCGGCACCATGCGCGGGCTGCCGCCGCCGAGGCCCGAGGTTACCGCGACGTACTGCTTGCCGCCAACGCTGAACGTCAGCGGGAAGCCCTGCACCGAAGTCCCCAGCCGCGTCTCCCACAGCGTCTTGCCGGTCTTGACGTCGACCGCGCGGAAGACGCGGTCCATGTCGCCAACGAACGCGATACCGGTCGAGGTCGAAAGAATCGCGGTCATGAACGGCGCATGCTGCCGAACGGCCCAGAGTTCCTTAAGCGTCCGCACATCGTAGGCCGCGAGCTTGCCTTCTTTCCCATCCGATCCAGGCGATTCGTAGAAGCGCCGTGTGGCGCCGCCCGCGCTGCCGCCGCCTTCCTTCAGATCGATCTTCTGCGCTTTCATTTCCTGGCAGCTTTCGCGCACCGGGATGATCAGCGAATTCGTCAGCGCGTTGTAGCTCATGGCGTGCCAGTTGTGCCCGCCTTCCGACGTCGGGCAGCTCTGGATCCATTCGCCGACCTGCTGCTCGACGATGTCGTTACGATAGTGCGGCTCGCCGGTCACCGGATCGTAGGAATCGTAGATGTTCTGGAAGACGGTTTCCTTGTGGCCAAGATACTTGCCCGTCTTGCGGTCGTTCTTCCACAGGACGCCCGCTTTGCCGGCGCTGAAGACGAGCTTCTGCCCGCCATCGTCGACCAGCACGCGCTCGAAGACTTCGTCGAGGTCGAGCGATTCGCCCGGCGCGTGGTTGTAATACCAGGCGAGCTTGCCTGTATCGACATCGATCGCGACCGTTGAATTCGCATAAGCGGTCGCGCCGTTGCCTGACTGGCGGCTGATGCGCATCCACGGCTTCGACTGCGCCACTCCCCAATAGGTCAGATTTAATTCGGGATCGTAGCTGCCCGTGATCCATGTATCGCCGCCCGCGCGGAACAGATTGGGCAGCTTGCCCCATGTGTCGCCGCCCGGCTCGCCATCCTTCGCGATCGTATAGAACTTCCAAACCAGCTTGCCGGTCTCGGCGTCGTATGCGCTGATGAAGCATTTTTCTTCGCGGTACTGATCGCAGAGCGATCCGCCGAGTCCCTGAATCACTTTGCCCTTCACGATCAGCGGACCGCTGCTGGTCGAGTATGAACCGTTCGTCCGGTCGCCGATCACCGTGTCCCACACATTCTTGCCGGTGCGCGCGTCGAGAGCCCACATATGGGCGTCGCTGGTGGTGACGTAGACCTTATCGTTATAGAGCGCGATTCCGCGCTGCGAACTGCCGTTGCCCTGCGTGCCCAGGCGGTTTTCCCAGATGAGATCGCCGGTCTTCGCATTGAGCGCCTGCAGAGTGTTGCCGGCCGTCATCATGAACATGGTTCCGGAATGCACGAGCGGAGCCGGCTGATTGGTGCCGTCGCCGACGGCCCACACCCAGCGCAGTTGCAGGTCTTTCACGTTCGCCGGAGTGATCTGGTTCACCGTGCTGTAGTTGTGCGCGCTGTAGTCGTGGCGGAGCATCAGCCACTCGTTCGGATCGGGATTCTTCAGCATCGCGTCGGTGACCGGAACGTAGTTCTTCACCTCGCCCTTTACGGTCAATCCGCGCGGTGTCGTCGGGACCGGCGCTTCCGCCCGTCCACCCAGCGGCCCGCCCGCCGCGGCACCGCCCCGGCCCGCAGCGCCCGCACGTCCGCCGCCGCGCCCACCTGCCGGCGCCGCCTGCGCCAGCAATTGCCCGGTCGCGATCGTGCTGATGCCGACACGCGCCGAGACCGTCAGCGGCTGCTGCCCGGGACGCGCGCCATTCTGCTGCAGAATGAACGAGGCAATATTCAGGTAATTCGCTTCGCCCAAGCCACCGGGATTCCCCGGGGGCATCGCTCCCATCATGAAGCCCACCAGATCGGCCGTTGTGCGGTTGCCCCAGCTGCCCATAAAGAGGCCGCCGGCGAGCGCGGATGCGTCGTTGCGTCCGCCGAGATCGGCTCCATGGCAGCCGGCGCAATTTGCCTGATAAGCCGTGCGGCCCGCATCCGCCTGCGCCTCGGTATAAGGCGCAACCGCCGTGCCAGGCTGCTGGGCCATGAGGATGCCTGTGAGCAGCGCGGCACCGCTCAACGCGCCCGCCCCGATCGCGATCAGAACTTTCTTGTTTCGAGCAGACATGAAATCGGAACCTCCTACTTTAAAAGCCAGCCCCAAAGGACACCCTCCGGGGATTTCTCACTGTGAATCTCAACATAGAGCCCGCCGTGCTGCAGATTAGTCACCTGCGGTGGCGTAAGGTCGACCGAGCCGGTGATTGTGCCGCCGGTCGCTTTCGAGATGGTCAGATCGGCGATCAACGCGCCGCGGACTCCAGCCGCGACCCCGTTATGCAACGCCGCCGTGGTAGCCGGGCTCACGAAGCCATCGAACGACCCGTTGATTGCGAGCTTCGATCCGTCCAGTGTCGCGGTCACCGAGCCTGTTCCGGCAAGTCCGGCGCGAGTCCGGGCGTCGGCAGGGACCGGAGTCAGCCGCGCTTTGAACGTCTGTCTGGTTTGCGCCGCCAGCGAGAGGCCGATCGCCGCGATGGCGGCATAACGCATCAATGTCATTTCGGTTGAACCTCGTGCCCTACAGATTCTACACGAACATGTACCGTTGGCGGTCTTGCCGCCGGCGTTCTTGTTTTAAATAATTGCGCCGGCGGCGAGACAGCCGGCGGTACATTGTTTTCTTCAGGCGATGTGCGCGCCCGTGGTCAGCACGTAAACCACATACAACGACTGGCTCGCGGCCATGAACAGCCGGTTTCGCTTCGTTCCTCCGAAGCAGATGTTGGCGCAGTTCTCCGGCAGCCGGATGATACCGATGGGTTGGCCATCCGGCGCCAGGATCTGTACGCCCGGCCGCGCCCCAGCCCAGACATTCCCATCCACATCGCACCGGATTCCGTCGGCCGCCGCCGGCGCGCCGCTTCCCGGCACGCTGAGTTGTGCAAACCGCTTTCCGTTACGGATCTTCTGGCCATCCAGGTCGTAGACGCGAATCTCGCGGCCCGCGCCGGTATCGGCGATGTACACCTTTTTGTAGTCCGGCGAAAAGCAGATGCCGTTGGGCCCTGTCATATCGTCGAGCAATTTCGTCAACTGCCCGGACTTCGGGTCGAACCGATACGCGGCTTCTTTGAGTTCCTTGTCGGCCCTGAAGCCTTCGTAATTCCCGTTGATCCCATAAGAAGGATCCGTGAACCAGATGCCGCCGTCGGGATGAACCACAATGTCGTTGGGAGAATTAAAGCGCTTGCCTTCGAATTTGTCGGCGATAGTCGTTACGGTGCCGTCCTTCTCGTAGCGCGCCACGCGCCGGCCGCCGTGCTCGCAGGAAAGCTGGCGTCCCTCGAAGTCGAACGTGTTCCCGTTGCTGTAACCCGAAGGATTCCGAAAGGTGGTGACGCGGCCGTCCTCTTCAATCCACCGCATCTGGACATTATTTGGAATATCGCTCCACACCAGATAACGCCCTACGCCATTCCATGCCGGACCTTCCGCCCAGAGCGTTCCCGTGTGGAGACGCTTGATCGTCGTGTTTCCGATCATATACTTCCGGAAGCGGTTGTCGAGAGCGATGATGTCCGGGTCGGGATACTGGACCGGCACCTGGCCTGACCAGTCGCGGGGCGTAGGGTTGGGGCTGACTGCAGGCTGTTGGGCCTGCGCCAGAACCGGGATAGCGCTCGCGGCTTGTCCCATCACGGCAAGCGCGGTCTTCAGGAAGCAGCGGCGGTCTGTCGTCATATCACCGAACACTCTACACCCGCGAGGCTCCGGTGGAACTCCCCAAAATGGCCGCACGCCGAGGGTGAAAATGTATAGTACTTACAGCACCCAAACTGGCAACAATCAGAAGAATATTAAATTAACGATCAGATTGACGTGCAGGGCATAGTCAATCTCGGCGGGACGCTCGAAGTCGATCCGAACGCCTTCCTCGTTCCCTTCGGCACGGTCGACATCGTCAACTGGTCTGTAGGCGAGACCGGCAACTTCGATTTTTTCAAGATTGACGGTCAAGCCAATTTCACATTCAACGGTGGCGCCGATACCTTTCAGGAAGTCTTTGTCGGTATTCCCGATGGCAATGGCGGGTACACAGGGGCCACGCCGGTGGGTTTTAGTTGAGCAATGCAGGCCGCAAGGCGTCAGGCAACAAGCGCGGCATCACCTCTGGAAAGCACCCATGTGTACGTGTCTCCCAAAATAATGTTCGGCGGCGCGGGATGACTCACCTGTGCGGGCACGTCACGCCGGCGCCGCAGCCATATTGAGGAGAATGAATGACCTGCGGGGGAGTCCCGATCGTGCAGTGCCATAGCCCTGGAAGACCGAATGCGCATCACTTCAAGAGCGGCATGGTTTTTGAATCCTGCCCTTGTCTGCCTTTGCGCCCTGTCGAGCACGCCGTTGCTCCAGGGCCAGAAACCGGCGCCACCCCAGATACAGGCGCCAGCCGTTTCCGGCGTTATCGACGGCATCGAGCTCCGGGGCGCTCACCAGATTCCGCAGGACATTCTGCGCACTCTGATCGCAAGCAAAGTCGGCGACCTCACCAGCGAAGAGACTCTGCGCCGGGATTTCGCAGCTCTCTGGAATACGAATCGCTTCGACGACATCAGGCTGGAGACGGCACGGAGTGACCACGGCGGTGTGATCGTCCGCTTCATCGTGACCGAACGGGCTGTCGCTGCAATTGGGAATGCTGGAGCGGCGAATTCCGGTCAACCGGTCGCCGCAGAGGAAATTCTTCGGCGGTTCGAGGCAGGAAAGATGGTTTGAATCAACGATGGTTTGAATCATCGCGCTCCTGTGTAATCAACGCGCCGGGCGTCTGTCGTGATGGTTTGTGCGCCGCCTGCCCACCTGTGCGCGCGGGGCACATTGAGGGAACAAGGCAAGTCCGCTAGAATGAAGGATTCACCAGATGGCGCGCAAGCGTGCAAATGGAAACGCAGAACGAAAAATCTGCGTCACTGCTTAAACGCAGGGGAGTTCAGGTTGAAGTGTAGTCTGGCCCCGCAGTGATCCATAGCGCGAGGTGGAAAGGAACCGGGTCTTCATGAATTTACTCAGGCCGTTGCGCCTGAAAAGTGTGTTCGTTTGCCTCTGCGGTCTCGCGACTGTCGTATCCGCGCGAGCGCAGAACAACCCGCCGAATCCACCGGCCGCACAGCAGCCCGCGCCGGCACCGGCTCCTCAGAACAACCGTCAGCAGAATCCGTTTGAAACCGTTCCGCAGGCGGAGCCGCCGAAGCCGGGACAAGCTCCCGCTATCCCGCAGTTCGAAGCCCCGAAAGCCGCCGAGCCAGGCCAGGCGTTGCCCCCGGTCGGTTCCAATGTCGTCGAAGGCATCGAGTTCCGCGGGGCTCGCCGCGTCCCGCAGGACACGCTGCGGTCCATGATCTTCAGCAAGGTCGGCGACGTTTACAACGAAGAGACTTTGCGCCGCGACTTCATGGCACTCTGGAACACCAATCGCTTCGACGACATCAAGCTCGAAACGGAAAAGGGCGAGCGCGGGGGCATCGTCGTTCGCTTCGTCGTGACGGAGCGCCCGGTGATTCGCGACATTAAGTATGAAGGCGCGAAGTCCGTTACCACCTCGGACATTTTGGACCGTTTCAAGGAACGCAAGGTCGGGCTGACCGTGGAATCGATGTACGACCCCAACGTGGTCAACCACGCCGCCGTCGTGCTGAAAGAGCTCGTCGCCGAGCACGGCCATCAGTTCGCCACCGTGACTCCGGATTTGCACCGCATCCCGCCGTCATCTCTTGAAGTCGTTTTCAATGTCGTCGAAGGGCCCAAGATCAAGGTCGGCAAGATCACGATTCTCGGCAACGAAGCGTTCAGCCGCCGTGACGTGGTTCGCGCCATGAAGAATCTGCACCCGATCGGAATTCCGTACTCGATCTACTTCGAAGAGCTCTTTCCCAAGACTTTCGACGCCTCGAAGCTCGAAGAAGACAAAGAGCGTGTCCGCGATGCTTATCAGAAGGAAGGCTATTTCACGGCCAAGGCGCTCGATCAGACGCTCAAGATTCGCGATGTCGGCGGCGCTGTCGGCGGCATCCACATCCCGATCTTTAAAGAGAACCACATCGGCAAGGCCGAGGACATCACGCTCCCCGTTGAGGAAGGCCAGCGCTACTATCTCGCCGACATCAAGTTCGAAGGCGTGAAGCTGTTCCGCTCCACAGAATTTCTTTCCGGCCTCTTCCAGATGAAGAAGGGCGATATCTTCTCCACCGAGAAACTCCGCAACGGCCTGAAGAACCTGACGAAGGTTTACAGCCAGTTCGGTTACATCGATTATGTCGCGGAACCCCAGATCGACATTGTCCCGAATTCCGACAAGATCGACCTGACGCTGACCGCCGATGAGGGCAAGCAGTTCTTCGTGCGCCGCATCGATTTCACGGGCAACACGACGACGCGCGACAAGGTCATTCGCCGCGAAATCCTGATCGACGAAGGCGACGTCTACAACTCAACTCTGTGGGACGCCAGCATCCTGCATCTGAACCAGCTCGGCTATTTCGAAGCCCTCAAGGAAAACGAATCCTACACGCTGAAGCGGAACCCCGGCAATACCGTCGACATCGACCTCAAAGTCAAAGAGCGCGGCAAGAATTCGATCGGCCTCAACGGTGGCGTTTCCGGCATTTCCGGAACCTTCATCGGCCTCAACTACTCGACCAACAACTTCCTCGGCCTCGGCGAGACGCTGACGATGCAATCCCAAGTCGGCACACTGCAGGATCAGATCACGCTCGGCTTCACCGAGCCCTACCTCTTCGATCGCCCGATGCAAGCCGGCATCTCGGTCTACCTGAGCCGCTTTAATTACGATCAGGGCCAACAGATTTCGCTTCTGAGCGGCGTCAACCTGGAGTCGTTTTACGACGCCCTCGGCAGCGCCAACGTGTTGAATTACATCCAGAATTCGAAAGGCATCAGCCTCTCGACAAGCTATCCCATCAAGCGAAGCTTCGCCCGGCTCGGTATTTCGATCGGGTACGACGATTCGAGTATCATCACGAAATCGACCGGCGCCCAGACCTACTTCACCTACCTGAACTTCCTCGGCGTCAACGGGCCGAATGCCCTCAATGGCATCAAAACCCTGAGCCTGACGCCTTCATACAGCTACAGCTCGAAGAACAGCTACCAGAACCCGACCGCCGGAAAAAGCATCTTCTTCTCGGTCAAAGCGTCGGGCAGCGTTCTCGGGGCCAACGTGAATACCATTCAGCCCACGCTGGATATACAGTATTTCCATCCCAGCCCGCGCTGGCATAAAAACGTTCTCGCTTTCCATCTCCTCGCCACCACGATCACCGGTTATGGCGGCAAGGTGGCGCCGCCATTCGCCCGCGCCTTCATCGGCGGTGAAAACGACATTCGCGGATTTGACTTCTACAGCGTCACGCCGATTGCCTTCATTCCGAGCAGCGCCAATGTCAGCGTGTTGAATCCGGACGGCAGTCAGCGCATCCAGAAACAGATTGTGGATGGATACCCCGCCGCCGTAAACGTTTCCCAGAACATTCCGACATACCAGGTGATTACGCCTGGCGGCGACTCGCACGCGGTATTCAACTTCGAATACCGAATTCCGATTTTCGGGCCGATCACGCTCGTGCCATTCTTCGATATCGGCGCTAACCGGATTCTCTATCCCAACCAGTTGACTGTCAATCCCGGCCAGGTGGAGAATTTGAACGCCCAGTTCCCATCGGCCGCTTTCACGAACAAGGTGAAGATAGCTCCCGGCACGCAGGCGACCCGCATCTCGACAGGCCTCGAGCTCGATGTGGTGCTGCCCATCGTGCAGGCCCCATTCCGGGTATACTATGCATACAATCCTTCACTAGTGCGCGAATATCTGCAGCCCCCGATCGTGGTGGATCCTTCGACGTTTCCCAATACGACGACGTTGAACAACGCGCTGGCCTCTTACGGCACGGCGTATCCCTTATTCGAAAAACGCGGAACGTTCCGGTTCACAATCGGCAGGACTTTCTGAAGGAATGAAAGCGCGCAGGCCGCAAGGTCTTTGGCGCGGTGGACGCAAAGTTTTGTTTTTGAAGGAGTTTAAACGTGAGAAGTAAATTGACATCACCGCATCGTGGCGGCACCGGCCTGCGGATTTTGACCGCGGTCGCGGCGCTCACCCTGGGATGCACCGCCGCCATGGCGCAGGCCCAGAAGTACGGCGTTATTAACATGCAGGAAGCGCTGTTGAGCACGAAGGACGGTCAGAAGGCCGTCAACGAGCTCAAAGCCAAGTTCTCGCCCAAGGAACAGGAGTTCCAGAAGCGGCAGGCCGATCTGCAGGCCAAGCAGGACGAATATCGCAAGGGCGAGAATACGATGAGTGAAGACAAAAAAGCCACTCTCGCGCGCGATATCGACGCCCTGACCAAGAACCTGACGCGCGACACGGACGACGCCCGGCAGGACGTGGATCAGGAACAGCAGCGCGTCCTGAACGAGCTCGGTTCGAAGATGATGCAGGTGCTGCAGAAATACGCGACCGACAAAGGCTACACGATGATCTTCGACGTCAGCGGACAGCCGAACAACATTCTGTTCGCATCGAACACCGTCGACATTACGCGCGAGATCATCGGGTTGTACGATGCAGCTGCGCCATCGGCGCCGAAAGCGCCCGGCACGACCACGACATCCGCGCCGGCTGCGAAGCCGCCCGCGTCGAGCACCAGCACTCCCGC
>DATAZF010000184.1:0-3959 GCA_036272235.1 Bryobacteraceae bacterium
TTCTGGTCACGAGGGCTGCGATGAACACACCCAGGCCGACAATCATGCCAATCGTCGGGAAGTGATTCAACAGGAGATGGAGATGGACAAGATTCATGTCAGGCCGGGGAAGAGTTCGCGAGGTTTTTCAGGTGGGAAAAACCGCCATCGCTCGGGCGTCCAGGCCCTCGCGCAACGGCGGCACTCATTGTCACTTAGTCTGCACTCAATGCCGGATCTGAGAGGAGGTCCGCCCAGTCCCGTACGCCTCGCAATACGCGCGCTTCGGCATGCGCCCCGCGTCGGGATTGGCGGCGATCCGCAACGTCCGCGGCGACGCCCCAGGCGACGCGTGTCCGCGTGCGGTCCGTCCAGCTTCGAGAAGTCATGTTAATCCCTGCTCTTGTCTATTCGTTCGGGTTGGTGCCGCCGGAAACCACGATCACGTGGCCGTCAGCGAAGGTCACCGTCTTGAGGAATCCCAGCGGACTACCGTCCTTCGCCGGGAGGAACTTCACTTTGACCGCGTCGCCCGTGTGGAGCGCGTTGGCGCCGGTTTTGCCGATCCCCCGCTGTGCGAGAGCGGAAGCGGACCCGAGCGTCAACACCCAGTCGACCGTCGTGCCATCGGGATTCTTGACCGTGACAGCCAGCGATCCGTGGGGATTCGTGAACTGTACTTTCGAGACCGTCCCGGACACTTCTTTGTCCGTTTTCATGTCGTACACGCCAGCGAGGGAATGATGGGCCTGCAGGGGGCCGCTGGCCATCAACCATCCCAACAACGCAACGCATCCGAGAGTTCGCTTGATCATCGTCACCTCCAGCAGGCCGTCGGGACGAAATGTATCACGATCAGGTAGCCAATCGCAAGCGCTTCAGGGACGGGGCCCAGGCCAAACCCTTTCAGGCAACGTGGAAATGTCCGGTTTCGACGAGGTTTACATGTTCCGCGGAGAGACATAAACGCGGACGGATTATAGATGCGGACGAGAGCGGACAAAACTTGGGTATTGCCGTGGTCGGGCCCGCGGGCCAGAGAGGAAGACCGCCTCTGCAGTTACAGAATAGCAAGCTAAATTCTTGAAACAAGACTGGATTTACATCCTGGATTCGCGTAGGATCGTCTGACGAAGCATCATTCCTGGTTGTGATGCGTGGCTCGCCGGAGGGCTGCGCAGCGGAGGACCATGCCTCTGCCAGCGAGTCCCAACAGTCTTTGGATTCCGATACCTATGGAGGACTTTATGATTCCACAAGAAAAAAGCGCCGGAGTTGCCAGCGGCTTGCAACAGGCCTTCGGGGTAACAGAGCTCGAAGACATACGCATGATCACGAGGGGTCATACCTCGTCGCTGGTCTTTCGCATCGTCGTTGGCGGAACGCCCTATCTGTTGAAGATCATCATGCGGAAAGACAGTCCCGCGCGCCACTACGCCTGCATGAGGGCTGCGGCCGAGGCGGGGCTGGCGCCGCACGTCTGGTACACCAACGTGGAAGAGAAGATTTGCATCACGGATTTCGTGGAGGAGGCGCCCTTTCCGGTAACCGAAGCGCGAGTCCGGATACCGGCTGCACTGCGGGCTCTGCACGGCCTATCACCATTTCCGCGAACGCCGAATCATATGAACACTACCTGCATGTTTCTGGTGCACAAAGGGGCGGCTGTGGACGACTTCGTCCAGAAGTTCCAGGCGGCGAACTTTGTCCCCAAAGGGAAAAGTGCGGAACTATTTGCCAGTTATGCGCAAGTAGCGGCGGTGTACCCAACCCACGACGAGAACCATCATGATCCGGACATGGTGTCGAGTCACAACGACTTGTTCAAGCCGGACAATATGCTTTTTAGCGAAAACCGCCTGTGGCTGGTGGACTGGGAAGCGGCTTTTCTGAACGATCGGTATGCCGATCTTGCGGTTGCCGCGAGTCTGGTCGTCACCAATGAAGCTGAGGAGAGGGCATTTCTGCAGGAATATTTTGGCGGGCCGCCCGACGAGTATCAGCTCGCGAGATTTTTCGTGATGCAGCAGATCGCTCACATGTTCTACGGCATGGTTTTCCTTTTTCTGGGTTCGTCAGGACAGCCGATCGACTGGAGCCAGACCGTTCCCGAGTTCACGGACTTTCATCGGCGTATCTGGGCGGGGGACGTCAATCTGGCGGATAACGATACGAAAATCGTCTATGGCAAGGTTCATCTGGAAAAGCTCCTGGGGAATGTGCAGAAAGCACGCTACCACGAAGCGCTCAGAATCGTCTCAACCCGGCACGCAACAGCGTGAGGGATGCGCGCGAGCAAATGGCGGGAGCGGCTCGCCCCGCCGCGCAGGCTGAAATCCAGACTGAAACCCCTGTGCCACCATCGAATCATCTGAGAGCATCGATGCTGGAGGAACCTGGGATAAAACACGATCCCGGCCAGAAGAAAGGATTTCCAAATGGACATTAAAAGAATCGGCTCTCAATCTTCTGCCAGGGGACCTTCGGAGTGGTTCACCGGCGCGGTGCGCATCGATCCGCTTTTTCAGACGCCGGACCCGGCGCTTGTCCAGGGCGCCAGCGTCACGTTCGAGCCGGGCGCACGGACCGCGTGGCACACTCACCCGCTGGGCCAGACTCTTATCGTTACGGCCGGTTGTGGCTGGGCACAGCGATGGGCAGGAGCGATCGAGGAAATTCGTCCGGGCGACGTGGTGTGATTTTCGCCAGGGGAGAAGCACTGGCATGGAGCGACGCCCACTACGAGCATGACGCACATCGCGATCCAGGAAAGGCTTGACGGCAAGGTTGTGGACTGGATGGAACACGTCACAGTTGACCAATACGACGAACAATATAAGGCTTGAAAAGAGAAAGCGAGGCACCTGAATCCATGTACAACGCGAACGCTTACGCCGCGGGTAGCGCGACAGCGCAGCTTGCCGCAACGACCATCGCACGGCGCGACCCGACGGGGCACGACGTGCAGATCGAGATCCTGTTCTGTGGCGTTTGCCATTCGGATCTGCATCAGGTCCGAAATGAATGGAGCGGCGCGATGCCGACCGTATATCCCTGCGTGCCGGGCCATGAGATCGTCGGGCGCGTCACCGGGACGGGCCCCGCGGTAACAAAGTTCAAAACCGGCGACATCGCCGCGGTGGGCTGCATGGTCGATTCGGATCGGACATGCCCGGAGTGCCAGGCCGGTCTCGAGCAGTTCTGCCCGAACCTGACTCTTACTTACAACTTCCCGGACAAGCACCTTGGCGGAGTCACTTACGGCGGTTATTCGGATAGCGTCGTGGTCGACGAGCGCTTCGTTCTGCGCGTGCCCGCCAACCTCGATCTCGCGGGAGCCGCGCCTCTGCTCTGCGCCGGAATCACAACATACTCACCGATGCGCCACTGGGGCGTGACGAAGGGGAAGAAAGCCGGCGTGGTCGGACTTGGCGGGCTCGGCCATATGGGGGACAAGTTTGCTCATGCGCTCGGCGCCCACGTCGTCGTCTTCACGACCTCGCCTCGCAAGAAGGACGACGCACTGCGGCTCGGCGCCGACGAAGTCGTCGTCTCGAAGAATTCCGACGAGTTGCAAAAGCACGCGGGCAGCTTCGACTTTATCCTCGACGCCGTTTCCGCCGAGCATGACATCAATGCTTACATTCAACTGCTGAGACGCGACGGCAATCTCACGCTCGTGGGCGCGCCTGAAAAGCCACACGCCGTCTCTGCCTTCGGTCTTATCTTCGGACGCCGCAGTCTTTCCGGTTCGCCCATCGGCGGCATCCCGGAGACCCAGGAGATGCTCGATTTTTGCGGCGCCCACAACATCACCGCGGACACTGAAGTCATTCCCATCCAGAAAATAAACGAGGCTTACGAGAGACTTCTCAGAGCGGACGTGAAGTACCGATTCTCCATCGACATGGCTTCGCTCAAATCGGCGTGACGGCGATCCAGGCGGAGACCAGTTCCGATTTCTGACGCGGTGGGTGGAC
>DATAZF010000185.1:0-61923 GCA_036272235.1 Bryobacteraceae bacterium
AAGGGGTTTCCATGCGTCTTCAAGCTCTTTGCAAACTGAATAAAAACGGGTTCCCCGGGTCGCCACTACGTCACTGCTGAGAAAGCAGTAACCAGCCCCAAATCAAGGGGTTAAAGGAGCTGCAAGGCAGTTTTCTTATGCCTCGGTATCCCATACGAAGCCAATGTTTTCAGGCTAAGTTGCTGAAAACAAAATAACTCAGCGTGGCTTCGTATGGGTCCGGATGGGTCTGCTATTGGCTTTTTTCCGACCCCTATTGGCTTTCGCGCTCTTTCGAAGCCAGCGCAAAACCGCTCTCGGCAACTTATGCCGTAGCGGCCTGGCCGGCGAGCTGCCGCAGGACATAGGGGAGTATTCCGCCGTTACGGAAATACTCCGCTTCCTGCGGGGTATCCACGCGAGGCACGGCTTCAAAATCCGTCTCCGAGCCGTCGGACGCGATGGCCTTCACTTTGACCCGCGTTCCGTTCTCGACTGCTTCCTTCACGCCGGTGATGTGGAACAGCTCCTTGCCTGTGAGCTTTAGCGACGCCGCCGTGTGGCCCTGCACGAACTGAAGAGGCAGGACGCCCATTCCGACCAGGTTGGTCCGATGGATGCGCTCGAAGCTTTCGGCGATTACGGCGCTCACTCCCAGGAGCTTCACGCCCTTGGCCGCCCAGTCGCGTGACGATCCCGAGCCGTACTCTTTGCCCGCAATGATCAGCAGAGGGACGCCTTCCTGCTTATAAAGCATCGCCGCATCGTAGATGAACATCACTTCGTCTTCGGGAAAGTGCGTCGTCCACGTGCCTTCGGTGCCGGGGGCGAGGATGTTGCGCAGCCGTACATTAGCCAGAGTGCCGCGCACCATCACCTCATGGTTGCCGCGCCGTGCGCCGTAGGAGTTGAAATCCTTCGGTGAGACGCCGAGTCCGACGAGGTACTTGCCGGCGGGGCTGTTGACCGCAATGGATCCGGCGGGGGAGATGTGATCCGTCGTGATCGAATCGCCCAGCAGCGCCAGCACGCGCAGTCCGGTAATATCGGCGATGGGCGCGTTGGGATCGACCATGTCGTCGAAATACGGCGGCTTCTTGATGTAAGTGGAAGCGTCGTCCCACACGTACGTGCTGCCTGTCGGGACCGGAAGGTGCTGCCAGTTGGCATCCCCCTCGAAGGCCTTTTCGTACTCGCTGCGGAACATTTCCGCGTTGAGCGTCGACCCGATCACCGCATTCACTTCCTGCGGAGTCGGCCAGATGTCCTTCAGATAAACGGGCTCGCCGTCACTGCCGTTGCCGAGCGAATCGGAGGCCATGTCGAAATCCATCGAGCCGGCAAGCGCGTAAGCGACGACCATCGGAGGGGAGGCGAGGTAGTTCGCCTTGACCTGCGGGTTGATGCGCCCTTCGAAATTGCGATTGCCGCTCAGCACGGCCGCGACCACGAGGTCGTCGTTCTTCACGGCGGCCGAAACGGCTTCGGGCAGCGGGCCGCTGTTGCCGATGCAGGTCGTGCAGCCGTATCCAACCAGATTGAAATTCAGCGCTTCGAGATACGGCGTCAGGCCGGCTTTGTTCAAATACTCGGTGACGACCTTCGAGCCTGGCGCAAGGCTTGTCTTGACCCACGGCTTACTCTTGAGCCCTTTCTCGACGGCCTTCTTTGCGAGCAATCCGGCCCCGATCATTACCGACGGATTCGAGGTATTCGTGCAGCTGGTAATCGCAGCGATGACCACCGCTCCGCTCTTCATTTCAGCGGGCTCGCCGCCGATGTCGATGGAAGACTTCTTCGTCGACGCGTCTTTGAACGAATCGCGGAAGTTCTTCCTTACTTCGGGAAGAGTCAGACGGTCCTGTGGACGCTTCGGACCGGCCATGGAGGGTACGACGCTGGCGAGGTCAAGTTCGAGGGTGTCGGAGAAGAGCGGGTCCCTTGTATCGTCCGTGCGGAACAGCAACTGCTCTTTGGAATAAGCCTCCACCAGATCGACCAGGTGGCCATCGCGGTTGGATGTCCGCAGATACTGCAAGGTGCCGTCATCCACGGGAAAGAAGCCCATGGTAGCGCCATATTCGGGAGCCATGTTGGCGATGGTGGCGCGGTCGGCGACGCTCAGCGCGCTCAACCCCGCGCCGTAAAATTCGACGAACTTTCCGACGACGCCCTTTTTGCGGAGCATCTGAGTGACAGTGAGGACGAGGTCGGTTGCCGTGCAGCCTTCCGGCAGCTTCCCGAAAAGTTTGAAGCCGACGACGGCGGGCAGCAGCATGGAGACAGGCTGGCCGAGCATGCACGCTTCTGCCTCGATGCCGCCGACGCCCCAGCCGAGGACGCCGAGTCCGTTGATCATCGTGGTGTGCGAGTCGGTGCCGACGAGGCTGTCCGGATAAGCTGTCGAGGAGCCGTCGCTCGCCTGGGCGCGGAACACGACGGCAGCAAGATATTCAAGATTCACCTGGTGGACGATGCCGGTATCCGGCGGGACGACGCGGAAGTTGCGGAAGGCCGTCTGGCCCCAGCGCAGCAGCATGTAGCGCTCGCGATTGCGCTGGAATTCGAGCAGAGCATTGATGTTGAACGAATCTTTCGTGCCGTATTCGTCGACCTGAACCGAGTGATCGATCACCAGGTCGGCAGGCATGAGGGGGTTGGCTTTGGAAGGATCGGCGCCCATGGCGGCGAGGGCGTCGCGCATGGCCGCGATGTCGACCACAGCGGGCACGCCGGTGAAATCCTGCAGCAGAACACGCGCCGGCATGAAAGAAATCTCTTTCGCTTCCGGACCGCTGACGCCGCGCGCGATCGAATCGATGTCGGAGGCCTGCACTTTGCGGCCGTCTTCGTGGCGCAGCAGGTTTTCCAGAAGAATGCGATGCGAGAAGGGCAGGCGGGAAACATTGGCGACGCCGTTCTCTTCCAGCGTGGCAAGGCGGAAAATCCGGTAGGGCGTGCCCCCCACATTCAACGTGGAAGAAGCGCCAAAACTGTTCTGTTTCATGGGTTGATTTCACTATATCGGACGGGTTTGGGCGGACATTACAAGCTGAGAGGCGCGGCGCCGAGCTATGGCCTGGCCCGTCGGGAGCAAGACCGCCGCGATGCACGTGATTGCGAGTGGTGGCGCGTCATGTGTTATCTCTTGACGCATGGTGACGGATCGGCTTTTGCTATCGATCGCTGCGAAGAGGGCGCGGCTCGACAGCCTCCGGCCACTATCTCATGAGGCTCTCGCCAGATTGGAGCATTATTACGACATCGAGCTGACCTACACTTCAAACGCCATCGAAGGCAATACTCTTAGCCCCGTCGAAACAACTCTCGTGATCGAACAAGGCGTGACTATCAGCGGCAAGCCCTTGAAGGATCATATGGAAGCTCTCGATCACTTTGACGCGATCGGCTACGTGCGCGAACTTGCCCGTGAAAACAGCCCGCTCACCGAGAGCGGCGTGCGCAATCTGCACCGGCTGGTGGTGCAACGCTCGCGGCCGGAGATCGCCGGACGCTATGCGGATCCTGCCCGGTACGTTCGTACGGAAAGCGGAAGACATGAGTTTCCCGTGCCCGCCGCAATCCCTTCGTTGATGGGCGATTTCGCGCGGTGGCTCGGCCCGTCTGTGTGTGGTCCGGAAGCGGCGTTTGAAGCGCACTTGCGGTTGGTCGACATTCATCCGTTTAACGACGGCAATGGGCGCGTGGCACGGCTGCTGATGAACCTGATTCTGCTTCGCGGCGGCTATCCTCCGGTGGCGGTACGTCCCGAAGACCGGCCGGAGTACATTCGCAATCTGCAAGCGGCGCAAGCGGGCCAGGGAAGCGAGAATTTTCAAGCGCTGCTCTATGGGCGGCTTGACGTAACGCTGGAAGAATACCTAAAAGCGCTGGAGTAACACACGGAGCGCGTTTATCCTCCCCGCGACCCGGGAGGATTCGGACCATCCAACACCTAATTATTTAGTTGACACGCTGTGCAAGCCACCCTAAGATGGAGCTACTCCTAATTCGTTAGGTGCTAACTTAATGGCCCGCAAGCGATCGATCGACCTGACCGAAGCCGAACTTCGCGTAATGGAAGTGATCTGGAGGAAGGCGAAAGCCACCGTTCCGGAGGTGGTGGCAGCTCTGGCAAAATCGTCGCGCCTCGCCTATAACACTGTGCTCACAACCATGACAATTCTGGAGCGGAAGGGATACCTCCGTCACTCCCCGCCCAAAGAGGGCAGGGCCTTTGTCTACCATCCGGTGGTGAGCCGGGGCCACGCGCGCAGGAACGCTGTCCGCCACTTGCTCAATCGGTTCTTCGGCGACTCCGCGGAAGAACTTGTCCTCAACCTGATTGAAGACGAAAAACTCAACGACGGGGAGTTGAAGCGCGTGCGCGGGTTGTTGAATGAAATGCCGGATGAGATACCAGAATGAACACACTCATGGCAGTTCTGATCGCTGTTCTGAACAGCCTGTGGCAAGCGGCACTGCTCGCAGCCTTGGTATGGCTGGCGCTGCGGTTCGCCTCGCGGATTAACGCCGCGACGCGTTTTGCGATTTGGTGGACGGTTCTTGCAATCGTGATCGTTTTGCCCGCCGCTCCGCGCATCGTCGGCGCCGCGCGAGAGTGGCTCAAGCCAACCGTAATTCAATCCACGCGTCCACTCTACGCCCCTTCTTCAGCCGATGTTCCGGGAATTGAGTTGACCCCGCTGGTATCGGTCGAAAGTGGCGCGGCTGCCGGTTGGCCTCTGTTGGCCGCGGCGGTGTGGGGTGCAATTCTGCTGTATCGTCTGGCGCGACTCATGCGCAGCTATATTTACCTGAGCGGGGTGAAGCGCCGGGCATCCATTTCGGTCGAATCCCTGCCGCCAACCGGAAGAGCCGCAGCGTTGTTACTGTCCCCGGCGATCGACTCGCCGATCGCGGTTGGATTCGCCCGCCCCGCCGTGATTCTTCCAGACTCGCTCCCTTCCAGCCTGTCGCCCGAGGAACTTCACCACGTGCTGCTCCACGAAACAGCTCATTTGGCACGATGGGACGACTACACCAATCTTCTTGCGCATGGGCTCGCCGCCGCGCTGGCGCTGCATCCGGTAGCGCTGTGGATCCTGCAGCGCATCGAGATCGAGCGCGAATCCGCATGCGACGATTGGGTGGTCAGCCGCACGCGATCGGTAAAGCCCTACGCGAAAAGCCTCGTGCGATTGTACGAACTTCGAGTCTTGCAACAGCGAGCAGTGGCGCGGGAGCTCCTGGCCTCAGGAATCTTTGGCCGCGGGTCTCGCCTGAGCGAAAGGATCGAAACGCTTCGCCGCCGGAGCGGTGCGTTTACCAGTCGCGTGTCGATGGCTCGCGTCGTTGCGAGTATGACGGTGCTCATCTGTCTCGCTGTAATCGCATCATTCTCGCCCCGCTGGATCCTGCTGGCGCAGGCGCCGCGTCCTACGTTCGACGTGGCATCGGTCAAACGTCGCACCGAGGAGAGTAACCAGAACATCTTCGCGGTGCGTGAAGGCGGCAGACTGATCGCCGTCAATAATCCCTTGTCCAATGTCATCGCCAACGCATATGGGATTTTGGACTATCAATTAACCGGGCTCCGGACTGGGTTAATTCCGAGCGCTACGACATCGAAGCCAAAGGCCAGGCAATCGCCGGCAGGAAGGACATGATGCTGATGCTCCAGACACTCCTGACCGACAGATTCGCGATGAAGGCCCGTTTCGAGACGCGTGAGATGCCCGCCTGGTTGCTGACGGTCGCGAAGGGGGGCCCGAAGATGCGCATGCTCGGCCCGGATGACTGTGTGGCTCTGCTGCAACTGCCGTTTGATACGAAGCCCAACCCTGACACGATGCCAAACGTCTGCGGCAACAATATGCTTTCCCGGAATGGCGTCTGGACCGGAACCCACATCAGTATGCCGCAAGTCACGCGTTTGCTGTCGTCAGCAATGCGGGGGCCTGTCATCAACCAGACTGCCATCAAGGGAACGTTCGACGTCAACATGCAATGGTCGGACGACCTCGCTGCGGCCGACAATGCTGGCGATGCTCCTCCGTCGATCTTCGCGGCGTTGCGCGAAACGCTCGGTTTGGAGTTGAAATCAGGACGCGGTCCCGTGGAAGTGCTGGTGATCGATCACATCGAGCGGCCGAGCGCGAACTGACCAGCCGTCGGGGTGTCCCCGCGCTACGGATACAATCGTTCGGAGTGAGGGTTAACCCCGTCGTTGATGCCCCCGCGCCGCCGGATCAGAATGCGGCGGTACTTGCCAGCTTCCTTGGATGGACTCTCGATGCCTTCGACTACTTCCTCGTCGTCTATTGCCTGACTGCGATCGGCAAAGAGTTCCACCGTTCGGATGCTGAGATGGCTCTGGCCATCACCACAACGCTGGTGTTCCGTCCCGTGGGCGCGTTTCTGTTCGGGCTCATCGCAGACCGCTACGGCAGGCGCCTGCCGCTCATGATCGATCTGGTGTTTTATTCCGTGATAGAAGTAGCCACTGCGTTCGCGCCGAGCTACTCGTGGTTTCTTGCGCTGCGCGCGCTCTTCGGAATCGGCATGGGTGGAGAATGGGGCGTCGGGGCGTCACTGGCGATGGAGAAAGTCTCGCCCCGATTCCGCGGTCTGGTTTCCGGCCTGCTCCAGCAAGGTTATGCGCTGGGGAACCTGCTCGCCGCGTTATGCTACTTCTTTCTGTTTGACCGCCTTGGTTGGCGGCCGATGTTCCTGATCGGCGGGCTGCCGGCGCTGCTCGCCATCTTCGTTCGCATGCGGGTCAAAGAATCGGAAGTCTGGGAGCAAACGAAGACGGCGGACTGGCGCAGTCTCCGTACGTCGATCCTGGCAAACTGGAAGCTGTTTTTGTTCCTTGTGCTACTGATGACGTTCATGAACTTCAGCTCGCACGGCACGCAGGATCTCTACCCGACGTTCCTCCAACGCTACTGGCACTTCGATGCGTCGAAGCGTTCGCTGATTTCGGCCATCGCCGGCCTCGGCGCGCTGTGCGGCGGAACGGCGATCGGCTGGTATTCGGACTTCAAAGGCCGCCGCCGCGCCATCGTCACGGGCCTGCTGCTCGCGGTTGCCGTAATCCCCCTTTGGGCTCTGTCGCCAACTACCGGACTTTTGATCGCGGGGGCATTCCTGATGCAGTTCATGGTGCAGGGCGCGTGGGGCGTGATTCCGGCGCACCTTTCGGAGTTGTCACCGGATTCGGTCCGCGGATTTTTGCCCGGCTTCGCCTATCAGTGCGGGGTCCTGATTTCGGCTTCCATCGTTTATGTGCAGGCGCTCTTCGCGGAGCATTTCTCCTACGCGGGGACGATGGCGCTGAGTGCCGGGGTGGTGTTCCTTTGTGGCGCCCTTGTGGCGGGGCTGGGCCGGGAACGCCATGGTCGCGCGTTCGGGTCGGGGTCCTGATGCGCTACGAGTATGCCGGCGAGCGTCGCATCCGCGAACGTAACAAAAAGATGTACCGCGTGGCGCACTGGCCCATCTGGATCTGGGTGTTCTTTCTGGCGCCGGGGCCGCTGACTTTCGACCTGTTCGAACACGGTCCGGGTGTGAGCAACATGATCTGGCTGGCCTGCGTTCTGGCCGGGACGGGAATCGCCGGTTTGTTCGGACAACTTCCGGGCGTCGAGCCGCGGCCCTACATTCTGCGCTTCACGGAGGACAAGCCGAATCCCCTGTATCGCCGGATCTGCTATACGTTCGCCTGGAGCGACGTGATTACTTTCGCGCTACTCAACCTGGCCGGCCTTGCGGTAGCAGCCGTGACGGGCGGCTGGTATTTGAAGCAGATTTACAACTACGCGTATTTCCCGGTGTATCTGACGATCCTTGCGCTTGGCGCGGCGGGCATTTTGCCGAGGGTGCGTTCATCAACGAAGGGTGAGGGCACGGAGCGGCGATACTTCTACGGATCGGTCTGGGCGGTGACGCTGGCGCAGACGGTGCTGATGATTTTGTGGAAAGTGCTGCCGAAGGGGCACGCGGCGGATATTGCAAAGCTGGCGGTCTATGTGGTCGCGCTGGGATTACTGGCGTTGGCGGCCCGAGAAGGGATGTTGCCGCGGACGCGTCCGATTCTGCCGGGTGAGTTGATGGTGGCGGATTAGTACGCTCATTTTGCCCAGCGGGCGCGGATCTTCACGGTTCGATCGAGTTCATCCCGGACTTCGAGAATCTTCAGGCGCAGGTCGGGATCGGGGGCATTCTGCTTCAGGAAGGCGTCGACGGATAGCAGCGCGGCCGGCGAATTCTGATTTCCGACGAAGCTCGAAAGCCAGTTCACGACGAAGAATATTTTGCGTTCGCGCTTGAGCTGAGGCAAAGCGTCGAGGGCCGGCTGCAGATAGGCGGAGGTAACTGCCGTCTGGTTCCAGCGATTGAACAAGGGCAGGCTGGCCGTCACCCAGTCTTCTTTGACGCCGGAGCTGGCGAGATATCCGGCGAAGTATTTCTTCTTGTTCTCCGGCTGCGCGAATGCCGCGCCGGTGACGTAGGCGTATTTACGGCCATCGTCGGAAGTGTCGTGGCGGCTTTCCCCCGCCAGCAACTCCGCCGCGGACGCGTCGCCTGCAGCCACGAGGGCGCCGATGATGTTCCAGCGGTCGCGCTGTTTGAGCGGAACGCCGGGAATAGTCGTGCGGCCGGCCAGGAGTTCCTTGAGCGTGTCGCGTGCGTGCGGCGTGGTGGCGACAGCGAGGAGTCCGCGGAAATAAGTGATCCGAAGATCGGGCGTCGGAGCCGCGGCGAATTCCCGAATCAGAAGATTTTCGAAACGTTCCGCGACAGCGGTTCGCTGGGTGCCGGACAGATAATCCGTGAATGCATCCCGCGTCCGTCCGAGGACCGATACCGCCAGCTCCGCATCTCTCTCCGCGGGCAGCAGGCGCAGGGAAAGATCGAGGTATTCCGACGGCGCCATCCGCAGTTCGCGAACACTGTCCCACAGGGCGCCCCAGAGCAAGGCACGAAGGAAGGGATCGGTCATTTCCGGCAGTTCGCGAATGATTGCGGTCTGGCTCTTCGGATCGAGCAGAAACTCCCCATAAGCGTGATCTTCATCGTTGCCGAATACGTAATCGGGACAGGCCTTCCCCATCGCGGAGGGGACTGACGCGGAAGCACCGTCGAGCGCCGCCTCAACACGCACCGGAGCGCGGCCCTTGTAGCCAAGAAGCACTTGTGTTCTGAGAGGCCAGAGGTGTCCCTCGTCCAGTGCGTCCTTCTGCGTGACGTGGAACGAAGAGATGAGGTGGCTGGAATCGCACGCCCAGACGATTTCCACCTGCGGCATGCCACGCTGCTTGACCCAGGAATCCGCCCATGGCTGCAGTGCGGTTCCGGATGCGCGCGAGAATGCCGCGATCAGGTCGTTCCATTCCGCATTCGCGTAGGCGTGCTCGCGAAGGAAGATGCGGACGCCATCGCGGAAATGGTCCTCCCCGATGTTGTAGGCGAGGACGCGAAGCAGGCTCGGCGCTTTTTGATAGACGATGGCGCCATACGCGGACTTGGCGTCCTTGAGATTTGCAATCTGCTGATAGATGGGCGTCGTGCCATGGGTGGCGTCGATTCCATAGGCGAGAGGCTTGATGGATTGATAGAAGCGTTTCCAGACGGCGGCACTTCCGCCTGAAGACGCCGGCTCCATCTGCGCGAGCGTGTGATAGGCCATGTACTGCGCGAAGCCTTCCTTGAGCCACAAATCGTCGAACCAGCGCATCGTGACGAGATCGCCGAACCACTGGTGCGCAAGCTCGTGGAGAACCGTTTCGTTGCGCCGGTTGTAGTCGTTGACTGTCGGCACTGTGCGGAAGAGAATCGTGTCTTCGTTGAAAAAGGTCGCGCCGGCGTGCTCCATGCCGCCATAGGGAAAGCCGGGGATCAGGACCTGGTCGTACTTCGGGAACGGGAACGGCTGGGCGAAAAAGGCGGACATCAGTGTCATGCCTTTGCTCACCGTTGCGGCGACGGACGGCCATTCTTCCTTCGCGCGCGCCAGCATGGATTTGCGTACGAACAGGTGGAGATTCGAGCTGTCTAGAGACTCAAATGGTCCGGCGGCGAAGGCGAAAAGGTAGGTGCTGATGGGTTTCGTTTCTTCGAAGCCGTCGCCGCTCAGGGCACGGCCATTCGAGATGACCTTCCACTCCGCGGGCTTCGTGACGGATAGTTTGAACCGGGCTTTGAGATCCGGCTGGTCGAAACAGGGAAAAGCGAGGCTCGCATCCATCGGGACGAAGAGCGTATAGATGTACTCGTTGTTGTCGTTGGTATCGACGAAGCGTGTGATCGCGCGGTTAGCTTCGGCAATCGGAGATTCGAAGTCCAGCTCGATTTTGTTGGCGCCCCTGTGCAGAGCTGAGCCGGGAATGAGGAGATGACCCAGCCGTTGCCGGAGTTCGGCGGCCGTTCCGTTAACGCGGAGATTTTTTACCGCACCGTCGATCGTATGGCCGCGCGCATCGAGATCGCGATAGTCGATCACCAGGGGATCGGGTATCGACGTCAGGTCGAATTGAATGACGGCGTGCCCGGGCATCCGCGGCGCATGCGGGCTCAGGGCAAGGTTCAGCTGGTAGCGGATGTTCGAGACGACCTGGGCGCGGTCGCGAGCAAGCTCACGCGAAACACCCTCGGTCAGCCGGGCCGATGAAAACTGGGCCATGCTGAACGAGGGTATCAGGAGAAGCAAAAGGGACAGCGATACATGCACGCTCACGCGCAGAGCTTAACATGCAAGCGCGTTCGAGGTGTTACCTGCGTCCTCGACCGCCGCGGTGACCTTCCCTGTGTTCATCGCGTCGTGCGAAGCCGCGGCCGTCACGGTGAGCGTGGCCGCGAAAACCGCCGTAATATCTCCGGCCATTGTAACCGTACGCATACGGATAATAAGGGGCCGCATAGGGATAAGAGTATCCGGGGTAGCCGTATCCATACGGCGCGGTATAGCTATATGCCGGATAGGCCGGGTAAACGGGGTATGCCGGAACCCCGATTCCGATTCCAATGTGCACCCGGGCCTGGGCTTGCGGTACCGGGACCAGAATCAATAGTGCGAAAAGAGCAAGGACGGGAAGTCCGATTTTCTTGAGCATCCGTTTCGTCCCTCCACAGAATTAGACGGGACGGTACGGGGGCTCGTTTCCGGATGGGGATGTCTGTGTCTTAACACACCGTCGACATGGAAACAGTGCCTTTTTCGCGTAGTCCGCTCAGGGCAAGGCCATATCGTCCGCGCACGCCTGTCTTCTCGAAAATATGCTTCAAGTGGATTTTCACCGTACCGGTCTGGATTCCGAGATTGCGGGCGATGTCCCGATTGCGCAGCCCTTTTTCGACCAGATCGGCGACCTCTAATTCGCGGGGCGTCAGCTGCGAGCGCCGCGGGTTGGGCATTCTTTCCATGTCGCCGAAGATGCCATCTTCGAGCCATGTTTGTCCGCTTGTGACGGAGCGCAGGCAGGTGACGAGAACTTCGGCCTCGGAGGTCCGCCGAACGACACCGCGTGCGCCGGCCTGAAGGAATCGCAAGGCCTCCGACTCGTTGATTCCGACACCCCATATCACGGGGGCGGATTTCGCGCCCGCTGCTCCAAATCGGAACAGCCAGTCGGTAATTGCGGGAGTCCCGAACGACTTATCGATCACGACGGCCGCGGGATTCAGACCCCGGCTCAGCTCGAAAGCGGCTTCGAGCGACGCGACGGCGCCCACAAACCGGAGATCGTCGCAGCGGCTCAACAGTCCGCGAACTCCTTCAATCGCAACAGGTTGGGTATCACAAATCAAGATCGGTTTTGCAGCGAATTCGCTCATGGTCGCCTCCCTATGTCTCACCATCTGGTAGCAGGAACTACCCCTCTAGTGGGTGGGGCGGGGGAATATCTCACTAAATTATTTGGAATAATGGGAAATTCGATGATTATTTTAAGAACGCCGGCGGGAAAGACCCCCAGCGTACTTTTATACGAAGCGTTCGGGGTATTTTGAGGATGCCGGCGGCCGCTGCGACGATTTTCGCTGCCAGTCGGGGCGGGCATGATGCGCCGAAGGTCCGAGATCTCGAGCATCCGCGGCGAGAATTCCCACTCCGCAGAGGGCCAGCACGGCGCCGGCCGCAAGAGTCGCAAGCCGGTGTGAGTTACAGAAGAGTCTGTAGCCGAGATAGATACAGACGGCTCCGGTGACGGCCATGAGCATATCCATGCGCCCTTTCAAGCATTTTGGAAGCCATCACCTAAGTCAAATGGAATCATCGTGCTCGGACATAGATTGGTGGCCGATATCAGCCACCTGAGCGCGGTATGAGCCAGTAGTCACGCGGATAGAGCTTGTAAACGTGCTCGTCCTCACGGGTCTGGACGTCGGCATCCATGGCGCGGAACTGCTTCTCATTACCTATGATGTAGTACACCGGGTTCGCGGTTTCCTTTTCGATGTCCCTAACTTTCGGACCGTAGCCTGGCATCAGGCGTCCATAGGCCTTGTCGACGCGAGCAAGCACCTGCTCGGCCACGCCCGGCTCTTTCCGGAGGGCCAGTATCGATTCGCGGAACTGCCGCACTTTCGCCGGCGTGATGCCGTCCGCCAGATCGTTGGCGATGGCTTCGGCACGGGCTTCGTAGCTGCCGGCGGCATTCGATTCCTGAAAAGCCAGTGCCACCATATACTCGAGCAGTTTGGGATCGCGCGGCCCTTTCTTCACCACATCAATGGCGAAATGAAGCGTCTGCGGGATCTCGGGCATGCGCTCGGCGTAGTAGCCGGCGTAACCATCGTGGTTGTTGCCGCGGAGTCCGTTGCTGTAAGCGAGTCCGGCAGTGATGGTTTTGGTGAAGACGCCGTGAGCCCCGTAGCCGCCGAAGAGCCGGGAAGCGAGGTAGTCGAGCTGGGTATCGCGGGTGCTGTTGTCGTAGGAAACGGAAGGAAGCACTGTCATCATGACGCCGCCGGCAAGGTTCGAATCATAGAGGCCGACGAAGCGGGGCGGAGCCGTGTCTCCCTGGTGATCACGGAGGCGCTGGTCGATGCGCCGGCCGGCCGAGTATGAGGCCGGGGCGGCGCGGTCCGCATCGAGATTGCCGGTCAAGGTGCGGAGCGATGGTTGGAGGGCGTTGATGTTGGCGGTCGATCCAACGACCCACAACCGGACATTGCCCGGAGCGAACAGGCCGGCCCGGAGCGTGTTGAGCCGTTCGAGCGCTCTTTCCGGAGTGACGGCCAGATCGCGGGCGATCTGGGTGCAGAGATATTGCCAGTCCGGTTGCAGGCTGGCGTCCGGCAGGTCGGGAAGAAGCTGCGCGAGGTCAAGGGCAACATCCTTCATGGGGCCGGGCTCGGCCTTGAGCCGATCGAGCAGAGCGGTCATTTGCGATCGGTCCGCCGCCTGGTTCGCGAGGCCGCCGACGCGCCCGGCGAAGGCGATGCGGTCTTCCGTGCCGGTGTCCTTGAGCATCCAGCGCAGGCGGTCGGCGTTGTACGCGCGAGTAAGGAAGGCTGAGGTCGTGAGGTAGAGAGGATTCGATTGCTTCCAGTAGGCGAGGACCGGGTTCATAACCCAGCTTTCCTCCGAGCCTTGCATGGTGGCGCGCAAACGCGCGAGGGATTGGTCGACGAGATCGCGAATGCGCGGGAGATTTTGCACGCGCCAGTCCGGGTGTTCGGCGACAAGCTGCATCCACTCGACGGCGCGGCGGTTCTCGGCCAGGTCGTTGCCGGATCCGCGCAGCATGATCTCGGCGCGATTGGAACGCATCCCGATGCTGAAGTTGGCGTTCAGGCTCAGGATCTGCTTGCGGAGAAGCTCCTCCATTTCCGCATAGGGGATGGGTTTGCCTTTGTCGATGACGCCGGTTTGGGTCATGAGTGCGGGCAAGAGCGAGACGAAGACGAGATCGTCTTCCGGAATACTGTTGAGGCGCAGGGCGAGTCCGGCAGTGGCGCTGGTCATGTTGTCGAAGACGGAGGCGACGACCGGCACTCCGTTCGAGAGCTTCGATTCCTTGTAATCCAGCTGGTCGTCGAGGGTGAGAGGGGGTGAGTCGAGGAACCGGTTGGCGGAGGCCGCATTGGTGATCTCGTCCAGGTGGGCGCTGGCGCCATCGTAATCGCGCTGATAGCGGCGGATAGCTGCTTGTTGGGAATCCCCCTCGGCGGGGATCTTGTAGAGGGATGCGAGGCGCTTCGTTTCCGCCGCGTCGCGGTCGAGGGCTTCCTGTTGCTGTTTCTTGAGCAGAGTCGCGCTGGGGTGGGCGACGATCCCATAGGGCGTTGTATCGGTGAGATGCCAGCGCGGGAGCAGGTCGCGCCAGATATTTTTCGAGCCGTCGCCGAGGAGTGTGTCGATGGCGTCGGTGTCGGGTTTTTGGGTGACGGAACGTTTAAAGCCGGGTTCGCGGTTCAAGTGATAGAGCTGTTCCATCCAGGCGGAGTTTCCGCTGCGCGCTCCGAAGCCGGGCGGCGAATTCACGAGCTTGGCGAGCTGGCGCTTCTGGTCGACGAGACGTCCGCGAACGAGCGCATTGAATTCGGCGAGCTCGGGTGAGCCATCGGGGAGAGCCGCGATGCGGGCCAGTTCTGCAGTGACGAGCGAGCGGACTTCTTTCGTTTTTGCTTCCGTGAGACTCGCCGCGGCGACCTCCTGGAAGCCGATCAGGACGGGTTCGCCCTGGTCCTGGCTGAGGAAAGCGAACAGGCCCTGCGCCCCGAGATCCATGCGGCGCGTCTTGCTGTTGATGAAGACGCGATAGAGGTCGGTCGAGGTGTCGCCGGCGAAACTGTCGAGAAAGAGCTGGAGGAGCAAAGTATCGCGGTTGTTGAGCTTGCGCGTAGCGGGCCAGGCGAGGCCGATGTAACTGGGCTGGTTTTCGTTTTCGAAGGGGAAATCGACGATCTGGATGGCGCCGGCCGGGAGAGGCTGCGGGCGGGGAAGTGCGTCCTCCGATTGGGATTTACGAGTGGAAGCGCCGGGCTGGACTCCGTTCAGGATCTGGTCGAGTTTCGCAAGCTCGGTGTCGAGGCTCTCATCCTTTGGAAGGGAAACGATGGAGCCCATGTTGGCCAGATAGTAATGGCGGTCGTGGAAATTGCGAATATCCGAAGGGACCATTTCGCGGATGCCCGAGGGGTCGCCGCCAGCGTTGAGGGCGAGCGGGTGGTTGGCGCCGTAGATGTCGATGCCGAACTGGCGGAAGAGCGCCCAGTCGGGATTGTTCATTGAGCTGACCATCTCGTTGTAGACCGTGCCCTTCTCTTCGAGCCGGAGCTTGTGGGTGGCGGGGTCTTCCGAGATGCCGAAGTTACGAACTTCGCGGCGGATTTCCTCATCCGTGTAATCGGGGTGGAGCAGCGCTTCGAGCTCCAGCTTGAGCTCGTTGTAAAAGACAGGCAAGCCGGCTTTGGTGTTGAAGGGGTAGCAGGTGCGCCACTGCATCGTGAAAGCGGTGGCTTCGGTGAGGGTCATCGACTGGCTGGCGGCGAAGGCGCGTCCCGCATTGCCCTTGCCCATGAGGAGATGCTCCTGCGTGTGGGGCTCGCCTTTGGGGGAGACGGGAAATGAGTTGACCCACGTGAAGGCCTCCGGGACGGATTGGACCTGGATGAGATCGAGGGTGAAGCCGGTCCGCTGATGGACGAAGCGCGCCCCGAAAGGATGGCCGGAGTCGTTAAGGTAGACGGAGGTCGCGTGGAATCCGTGGGCGCTAGTTTGGGGGGTGAGGGTGTCGTAATCGAGAGAGCCGGTGGCGGCGGCCGCCAGATGGAACGAGGCTACCGCGATAAAGGCGGCAAGGGGACGCATAGGTACAGTTTCGCCGATTGTCCCAGGTAAATGCCAGAACGGTGGGGTGAACCGGCATCAATGCGGCGGAGCTCTGGCGTCGCGAATCTCTTCCATCTGCCGCCAATATCGCCCCAACTGGTAGCGACCCTCCGCGAGGATTTGCGCCGCCGTGATGGTTCGGTTCTTCCTGTAAACCTCGCGCCTTGGAAAATCAAACGTGATGCCAGGGCGCGGCGTGCGACGCTTTTAGTCAACGGACATGGCGAAGCGCAGCGGGGGTATCCTCTTATTTCGACGTAAGGCTGAACTGGAAATTTTTCTGGTACATCCGGGCGGGCCGTTCTGGGCAAAGAAAGATCTGGGGGCATGGTCGATTCCGAAAGGTGAGTATACGGAGGACGAGGATCCTCTGGACGCCGCGCGGCGCGAGTTCATGGAAGAGACGGGCGCGGCGATCGACGGCGAATTCCTGGCGCTGGGGGACGTGAAGCAGGCCGGCGGCAAGATCGTCATCGCGTGGGCGATCGAACATGATCTGGATGCGGGATCGATCCGGAGCAACACTTTTGAGATGGAGTGGCCGCCGCGGTCCGGCCACCGGCAGAAATTCCCGGAAGTTGACCGGGCCGGGTGGTTCTCGCCAGCGGCCGCCATGGAGAAGCTGATCCCGGTGCAGGCCGCAT
Organism: Bryobacteraceae bacterium; assembly: GCA_036272235.1. Taxonomy (GTDB): domain Bacteria; phylum Acidobacteriota; class Terriglobia; order Bryobacterales; family Bryobacteraceae; genus BOG-234. The sequence continues at coordinate 16,465 of DATAZF010000185.1, forward strand.
TTGTGGCGCGGTTACAGGAGAAGCTGGCTACTTCAGGTTAATGGTGCCGCGGCATCGGGCCGAGCCGCATTTGCAGGGGATTTCCTCGATATCCTTCGCGAAGTGATAGTCGACCGTGAGTTCTTCGCCCTTGCGAATGGTGCGGCAGCTCATATAAAGGATGTGGCCCTTCACGATGACTGTCTTGATGTTCGGATCGCAGCAATGATTGATGAACTGGGCGCCGCTGCCGCCGACAGAGCCGTCGAGGGTCCAGTAGTTGTCGAGGGTGAACAGATAGATCATGCGCGCCTGCTCGTCGCTGCGGCGGCGGGTCTCTACACGGCTGATGCGCTCGCCGGTGTACTCCATCACCTTGCGGCGCGCGGGGATGTTTTCGAGCGCGTAGACGCCCCAGCGGTGGATCTTTGAAGGTCTGACTTCGAGCCCGAAATTCGCATACTTCTCGTTGATCGTTGGCGTGGGTTCGGGTTTCCGGCGGGACATCCTACGCAATTGTAGCGGCGCGCGCCAGGGTTGCACAAGGTAAGAGCGTGAAGAAAGTCAGAAGTGCATGCCGCCCGAGCACATCAGCACTTCGCCTGTGACGAAGTCGCTCAGCGGTGAGCAGAAAAAGAGGACGGCGCCGGCGGCTTCGTCGACAGTGCCGGCGCGCCCCAGCGGGCTCGCCGCGATGACCTTGTCGAGCACGCCCGGCTGTACGCCGACGCGGATTTCGTGCCCTTTGACGGCGATCGTCGAATCCGGCGTGAGGGGCTGGATGAGACGGGTGTCGATGAGGCCGAAGCCGACGGCGTTGACGTTGACGTTGTAACGGCCCCATTCTTTGGCCATGGTGCGGGTGAGTCCGATGACGGCGGCTTTGCCGGAGGAGTAGCCGGCCTGGCCCGCGCTGCCGTCGGTGGCCGAGATGGAGGTGATGTTGACCACCTTGCGGTGAACGCGGCGTCCTTCGGCGGACTCGCGCTTCGCGGCATCGCGGATAAAGAGCGCGGCGGCGCGGAGAATGCGGAACGGAACGACGGCGTGGATATCCAGCATGGACTGGAACTGCTCGTCGGTGGTTTTCTGAATGGTGTTGTCCCAGGTGTAGCCGGCGTTGTTGACGATGATGTCGAGTCCGCCGAGTTCCGCCACGGTCTGCTGGACGAGGCGAGCAGGAAATGCCGGATCGGTGAGATCGCCGGCCAGATGAGAAGAGCGGGGGATGGATTTTTGCGCTTCGTCGAGAGGGCCGGGGTCGAGATCGTTCAGCATGACGCTTGCGCCGGCGGCAGCGAGATGTTGGGCGATGGCGCGTCCGATGCCGCGGGCGGAGCCGGTTACGAGAGCGATTTTGGAGTCGAGAGAGAACACGGTTTTGATGTGAGAGCCTTCACTGGGTCCAGCGAGCGTAAAAGATGTCGAGCAGTACGCGGAACATTCCAGAGAGCTTCTGTCCTTTTCGCAGAGAATATTCGGTGTAGCGCACAGTCACCGGCGCTTCCGCATACCGCAGTCGGGAGGTTCCGATCTGAGCCAAAATCTCCGATGCGTGGGCCATGCGGTGTTGCGTGATCTGAATCCCCATTGCCCCGGCACGGGTCAGGAGGCGCAGGCCGTTGTGCGTATCGGTCAGGTTGAGCCCCGAGTGCACGCGTGTGAAGACCACGGCGAGCCGAAGCATGAGGCGGCGAAGCGCCGGCATCGACTCCACCCGCCCCAGCCAGCGTGAACCGAGAACCACGTCCGCTCCGGTCGCGTCCATCGTGGCGGCCAGGACCGCGAGAGATTCCGGGGCATGCTGGCCATCGGCGTCGAACGTAAAAATGTAGCCGGCACCTTTGCGCAACGCGTACTCGATGCCGGTTTGGAGCGCCGCGCCCTGTCCGAGATTGACGATGTGGGTCAGCAGAGTGGCGCCGGCTGCCAACGCAACCGCTCCGGTATCGTCTTTCGATCCGTCGTCGACGACGAGGATATGGGGGCAAATTCCCCGCAATTGCGCGATAACGCCGCCGAGCACCTGCGCCTCGCGCCAGGCCGGAATGACGATCCAGGCGTTCGCCAGAATTTCCTGGGCCGGTATTTCCCGCATTAAATCTGCCGGTCCGTGGTTTTTCCGGCGGCGTTTCGCGGCGACAGTATCGCGAGCTCGCGCACGATTTCGGTCAACTGCCGTTCCGTTTGTTTGAAGCGAAAGTAGAAATTGGCGGCGATCAATACACCGCACAATACGGAAAAATAGAGCAGCAGATCGGCGCCGCGGCCGACGTTGAACCATCCTGCCACGCGCATCGCGAGATTCTGAAACACCACACCCGTCGCGCCGAGCACGAAGAAGAGCGTCACGAACAGAAGCTGCATCTTCGACAGCTCTTTCCGGCTGCCAATGTAAGCCAGAATCAAGCTGAGGCCCACCAGAAGAAGAGGTACGATCATACCTGCTCAACAGGCTATCATTTTTGGCTGGAAGCCCCACTCGCGCAGATGCCGGAAGTCCGGCGCGGGGTTCTGGTTCATGAGGCTTACGAGGCTGTCACTGCGGAATTTCAAGTGGATTCCCGCCGCCTCGACGGCTCGGAGGGGCAACCACAACATGCGCCAGGGGAATGGCACCAGGAAGGGGTTGCGGCCCTGCTGTTGTGCAAAGCAGCGCAGCAGCCGGTCGAGCCGGACAGGCTCCGGATAAGCCATATTGACGGGCTCCGCCGGATAATGCTCGATGATTTTCAGAAAAGCCGGCGCGAGATCGTTCGCGTCGAGCGTATATAAGTTCTGGCTCCCACCGCCGGGGAGGGGAACAATCGGCAAGGCGGCGAGTTTCTTCAGGCTGCCGCTGAGTCCTCCATTGGAATCCGCGCAGACGAAGCCGAGACGGACGGGGCATACGCCCATCGCGGCCGCGTGGCGCTCGACAGCGAGCTTCGAGGCGCCATAGCGAGAGCGGCAGCCGTCGAATGCGCTCATGGTGGAAATGAAGACGACGCGCGCCATCCCGGCGGCGCGAGCCGCTTCAAACAGGCGGATGGAATCGGCGACGTTGCGGTTGTCTACGACGTTGAAGTCCCACGCGGCGTGGATCAGGACATCCAGACCCACGAGGTCCTCTGCCGAAAGAACGCCGCGCGGTGCGGTGGGCCGGGTGAATACGGTTACCCGATGCCCGAGGGTGCGTAACTGGCGGGTCAAATGGCCGCCGACGAAACCGGCGCCGCCTGTGATCCCGATGGTCATGCGCGATCCGCCGCGAGATTTGCAATGCGCCACGCATTCGCCATGACAGGCAGTGTGATCGTCGTCGCGGGGATCGACGGCAGGCAGGCCGCGTCGATAAGGTGCACCCGGTCGAAGCCGAACGGGCGCCCTTCAATGTCGCTGGTGTGGCGTGTGCGACCGGCCCGCATCGGGAAGCTGCCGCCTGTGTGGAAGCCTCTTCCCGGCGGCGGAAAACGCATGGCGAAGGTGAGTGGCAGGGTGCGCAATCCGCAGGTCTGCCGGAGGAGTTTCGCCGCGGCTTTTTTTGCAGTTGCGATCGCACGATCGGAATTTTCGCCCTCGAGGACGACGCGTCCGCCGGCTTCAACGGTCATCAGCATACCAGGAGATAAGCGTGAATGCAGATAACCGCCCGCTACCAGCGTTCGCGACGCCAAAGCGCTCGAGCCGCCGAGCGCACCGATGGAAGCCCGCAGGGAAGGCACCATCAGATCGTTGAAACCGTAGATGCTGAAGTGTACAAATTCACGGCAAACATCGGGGGCGCGCATTACGGCGAATGCCTGGGCGAGTGTGTGCAGTGGCTCTCGTTCAGGAGTGGGCACGCCCGCGAAGCGCAGAAGAGGGAGGAGAAAATAGAAGCTGTCCGCGAGCCGCACCGGGGCTGCGAAATCGCCGAGGCTGGCCAGCAGAATGGCCGTCGAGGAGATCGCACCTGCACCGAGGAGCACACGGTCTGCATCGAACCGGCGCGGAGAGCCGGTCGTCAGATCATGCCCCTCAATCTCGACGCGGCCATTGCGCTCCTGCAGTCGGTCGACGACAAACCCGCGCTCGTAACGAAAGTCCGGCAGCGACTCCCGTTGGTCAAGGACCGACGCTGAATTCCAGATCAACCCGTAAGGGCAGCCATAAAGACACAAACCACACTGGCGGCAGGCATGGCCCCTGACCGCGAGACGAGACTGCCCTACCGTGATGCCACCGCGCGCGAGAGCAGGCGCGCCGCGCGCCGCATCCGCAAGGAAAGCTTTTCCCTGAGCAGATGGCGGCATCGTTTCGACATCCCGCTTGTAGAGGGGAAACGAATTCTCCAGCGCGTCATGCGCGGCGCTGAACGGCAGAAACGAGAGGACGTGCGGGTAATGACGTTCGAGATCCGCCGCTTCAACCGGCCACTCCGCCAGGTCGTCACGATGAAACGGAAGCATACCCGCGCCCCAGACGTTGCTGAGGCCGCCGCGCGCGAAACCGGGGCGCACGGCTGCGTTGCGATACGTAATCTCAATCCCCGAGCCACTGGTGTCGAAGGGGAAGCCGGAGCCGTAAAGGCGTTTCAACGGAATGCCTGACGCCGACGCTTCGACCCCTTCCTTGATGAGCCGCGCGTCGTCACCGCTCCACTCCTGCGGTGATTGTGCGCTCATGCGTGTTACGACCGCCTGGCGTGATGGGTCGATTTCTCTCCCCGCATCAAGCATCGTCACGCGAAGGTTGCGCCGCGTCAGCGCCACCGCGGCGGAAACGGCGGCCGGCCCCGAGCCGATCACGCAGAAGTCACTCACCCGGTTTCCGCTGAGAGCTTTGCTTCTTCAGATTCAGGGCCACTGCGAGATTGTTGCGTGCCAACTGAAGATCGGGTTGAAGCTGCAGGGCTTTCATGGCGGCGGTGACGGCGTCGTCCGGACGCCCGAGATCGTTCGAGCACGCCGCAATGTTGTTCCACGCCAATGCAAGCGACGGATTCAGCCGGAGAGCGGCACGCGCATCGTCGATACATTGCCGCTTGCGCCCAATGCGGTAATTGTTGGCGGAGGAGGCCAGGTAACCTTCCGCGGTCATTGAGGAAGCCAAAGGCGGCGGAGGCTGAGGACTGTGGCCGGCCGCCTTTCGGTCGAGCGCAAGGTTAAGGTTATTGCGGGCCAGAGCGAACGCGGGCTCAATCCGAATCGCCTCTCGCGCATTGGCAATGGCTTTGTCGTATTCGCCGAGATTCAGGTAGCAGACCGAGAGCAGATTGAACGCTTTGCTATACGTCGAAAAAAGCCGCAGGGCGCGGTTTGCCAGTTCCACGCACGAGCCGTAATTGCCGGCGCTGTAAGATGCAAACGCCTCGTCTTCCCAGGCTTCCGCCGTCGGGTTGGCGGTCGCGCGGCGCTGCAGGATCCAGCGCAGATTGTTCCATGCAAGCTCGGAGTCGGGCTTGAGCAGGAGGGCCTGCTGTGTAGCGGCAATGGCTTCATCCGGCTTGCCCATGTTTGCGTATGCGATTCCCATGTTGACGAACGCTTCGGCGGAATGCGGGTCAAGCTTCAATTGGCGCTGTGCCGCCGCAATGGATTCCGGGAAGCGGGCCTGGCGGAAGAGTTCAAAGGAACGAGCCAGATCGGCGGCGGGGGGTACGTGTTTGCGCGCCCACTGCTTTTGGGCCAGCGGCCACGTGGCGATAAGGAGGGCGAGCCAGGCGACGAAAAGCCAGTACGGGAGAACCGCCGGCTGCGGATAAGCGACGGGCGAAGGCAGGACTGTCGGGTCGAGCGCCGGATCGAGCTGGGTATTGTCCATCATTGGCCCAACGCCATTCGGATCTGGGCCGCTCCCAGTTCCGGAATCCGTGCTTGTGTGACGATCCGGGTGAAGACGCCGTAATCGCGAACCATGCTGATGGCAAATCCGAGGGCGACGAGCACGGCGAGCGCGGCAAATTCCGACGGCTCCAGACGGGTGCGTGCAAAGCTCAGAAGCATCCACAGGCCCAATGCCGCGACGAGGCACGCCGCCCCCTGGCCGGGCGTAATGAACCGCAACACTTCCATGCCCGGAAAGAAGGCGAACATCGAGACGAACCCGATGGCCAGCAGCACGCTGACGCCTGCGCAACTGCGCTGCAGCGGCGTCAGCAGAGAAGTTGCAGATTTGCGGAATGACACCACGCCGATCCCCACGATCGACAGAAAGAACGTCAGAGGACTAAGCAGAAACAGCGCGCGGGGGATTTGCGTCCAGGGGCCGAAGCAGCATTCCTTGTTGTAAGACCAGCCTTCGTCATTCGAGATAAAACTCAGCAGATAAACCCGCCATGCGGTAATCGCGTCTCCGGCGAGGACGATGTAGGCCAGTGCAACAAGTGCAAGCCCGCCAGCGAAGCTTGCCGCCAGCACCACAGCCATCTTTCGCGACTTTTCGCGGAACAGCAGCCAGCCCAGCAGCCAGAGCGCACAGAACCCGTAAATAAAGACGCCGGACTGCTTCACCAGGATCGCCCATACACCCACGAGGTGAAAGGGCGCGTAGAGCCAATAGCGGCGCGGCGTCCGCATCAGTTCGAAAGTCAGCCAGAGTTCGACGAGACCGAACAAACCGAAGACACCATCTTCGGGAGTCCCGCGCACCAGCCAGATTTCCGTGAACGCCGTCGCACAGAGGGCAGCCGCAATCAGACTGACCTCGGCATTGAAGAAACGGTAACCGAGCCAGGCAACGAGCAGCAGAGTCAGCACGCTCGCGAGATACGAAAGCGCCATCCCGGCTTCCAGGTTCTTCGTTCGCATCACGTGCATCGCCGCATCAAGCAGGAAGATGTACCCAATGCGCGCAGGCTGCGCGACCGCCCATAACCCCGGATCGTGGCGGTACTCCGTGAAGAGAGCCTGGGTTCCACCGATGCCTTCGTCATACAAGCGGCCCGCATCGTAGAGATAGGCGCGCTCGTTGGGTGTCAGGCGGTGTTCATCGCGGATGTGCGACGTGCGCAGCACGATTCCGGCCAGAATCACAATCGCCAGCGCTGTGAGAGTCAGACGATTCATGGCGCGACCACTTCCGGCAGGTTTGGTTTTCTGGCAGCCCGGAGCGCGCTGAGAAGCGGCAGTACGGCTGAAACAAGAGCAATCGCGATACCCGGAAACGCAGCTACAGGTTCGCCCGGCGCGAGCCAGGTCATCGCAAGAAACCAGAACAGGCCGAACGATATACCGGGAGAACCGAAGCCCGCGATCGGCGCCATCGCGCCTGCGAGGACCACCAGAGTCGAGGTGACGCCGTCCACCACATTCCATCCGGAGGCTGCAGACGGCGCAAATGGCGCGACGAAGCTGGCGATCGTGGCTGGCACCGCGACGATCGAATCCACAGGATGAAAGGCCGCTCCGCGATAAATAACTCCCGCCGCTGCCGAGATGGCAAGAGTGGGCCAGAGGTTCGCCCTTCGGTCAAAACACAATGCCGATACGATCGCCAGTGGACCGAACGCAATCCCCACCTTATGCAGAAGCAGGCACGGAATCGCCGGCAGCAAGGCAGCCCATCGATGCCAGCCGCGCGATGGAATCCATCGGCAAATCGCGATTCCCGCGGCGATTCCCGCGAGCGCCGTGCACAAATTCGAATCAACCGCGCGGCTGACGCTCGCGATGGCCGCCGGATTCAAGCCGCAGAGGGCCAGCGCGGCTACCGCGGGCAGAGGCGAGCCCCCCGCGCCAGGCCATTCGATCGCTCGGGAAAAGAGAATTACGAGCGATAGCAGCAGAGCCAGGAAAGCGCCGAGACCGGCGAGTGAGATCTTTTCCGGCGCCGATAAAAGGAGGGCCGCATCCGCGAAAACGGCGGCGAAGAGAATTACCGACCGCATATTGGATTTAATCGACTGCAAATTCAGATTTTAACGTTTGGATAGATCCGAAGTGTAGAGTTTTAACCGGCACGCCCGCATCTCCGTGGATCGGCGCGAAACCAGTCCAGCGTTTTGGCCAGACCCTCGGCGAACGGCGTTGAAGCCTGCCAGCCATGATCTTTCGCCAGACGCGCGCCATTTCCAATCCAGATGTCTGTGTCCCACGCGCGATCCGGCATGCTGGACCACACGGGTTCAACGGAAATATCCATCAGCTTCCGCGTGGCATCGACAGCGTCGCCGATCGTCGTCTGGCGGCCGCTGCAGACGTTGTATACCGCACCCCGGGGAGATGAGCCCGCCGCTACCGTCCAAATCGCATCCATCGCATCGTCGACGTAAACGAAATCGCGCGCGATTGCGGGCGAAACGAGCGGTGGCAATTCGCCGCGCATCCCATGAACGATCAGCGCCGGGATCAGGCGTCCCGGATCCTCGTACGGTCCGTAAACGGAATACAGCCGCAGTGTGACGGCGTTGAAGTTTCGCACGCGCGCGGTCAGCCTGCAAAAGTGAGTCGCCGCGGCTTTCGTGATTGCATAAGAGCTGTTCGGATCGAGCGACTCTGTTTCTTCCGGCGGATGAGTTTTGATCCCGTACTCGGACGAAGATCCGGTGTGAATAAATGCTTCAACGCCTGCCTCGACGCAGGCATCGAGCAGCGACATGGATCCGAGTACGTTGGTAGCCACCATGCGCCGCGCATCGACCTGACTGGAATACGCGCCGCAGGCGGCGAAATGCAGGACCCAATCCGGACGCACCTGCCGCACGATCGAGTGAACCGCATCGGGGGCCTCGATATCGGCCTCGTGTATGTGGACATCCGGCGCGATTTCTTCGAGGCGCCACTTCTGATAACCAGCGCGCAGAAGCAGATGTACGCTCCCGCCTTCCCGGAGCGCGCGGCGCGCGGCGTTCGCACCGACAAAACCGCTGGCTCCGGTGATGAGAATGCGCTTGCCCGAAGTCACAGGAAGTTCTTGTAGTCGAACGTTTCGAGCCAGGGCCGCGCGCGCAGGCGGATTTCTTCGATCTGCCGAGGCTCCAATTCCCGCGCCGTCGCCAGATTCGTTTCCGGCGTCGGCGTGCGAATCGTCCCCCACGGATAGACCTCGTTGAGCTCCGTTCCGTTCCAACTCGGTGTGCGAAGCGAAGGCGCGGCTTCAAGGCCGAGCTTCTCGCACACAGCCCCGAGAGTCGTCAGCGGGTCGCGCATCACATCCTCGATCCGCACGATGTGCAGGCGATCTGGGTACATCTCTTTGAAGAGCGTCGCGTAATACTGATTCAGAGACCAACCCAGCAGGTAGTTCTCGAGGCTCATCGGCACCGGACGTTTCGATGTATCCGCAAACGCGGACCATGGATTCCGAACCACGTGCAGTACGTGCGCCTGGGGAAGATCCCGCAGGATTTTGGCGGCGTCGACCGTCACGATCGGGCTGTAGCCGGTGTAGACCGATTCACGGCCGGTGCGGTTGTAATTCTTCCACGCGTCGAATGTGGCGCGGAAGAAGGCAGCGACGTTCGCGCCAGTGCCGCGTCCGGAACGCGCAATGTGGTCCATGTAAATGCGGCAGCGCTCGTCGTCATCCATCTCGAATGGCACATGCCGGAATTTGCTCACGTGCGGCGTGCGCGCCCGGACCTTGCCCTCTTCGTCGATGATGGCCTTGTAGTCCTGATAAGGCGTGGCTTCCAGCGTGAATACGGGCCAACGATATTTCACCGGAAAAGTGCTGGTCAGCAGGTCGTTCACATGCTTTGTGCCGAGCTGCGATTCGAAGGGATAGACGAACATCCGGGGATGTCCGTCGAGAAAACGGTGGGTTGTGTTGCCGCCGTTCTCGTACATGGCCCCGATCATCAGAAAGCGGAAATCGTGTGTGCTCATTCTTTGCCGGTGGTTTCTGCAGCGTAAGTATAAAAGAAGGCCTGCTCCTGGCTGGTTCGACGCGCGCGCACGTTGAACGGAAAGCCGGAACTCAACTTTGCATCAATCCAGTCGATCGCGAATATCTGATTTCCGGCCGGCCACTCGATCGAGCCGAGCAGCTTGCCGCTTGCACACGAGACCGCTTGAACGGCGCAACGGCTCTTTGATACGTCGAGGCCCGGCGCGTAGGCGGAGTAGCGGGGAATCACTCTCGATGTTGCGATGAACGCCACGTCTTTGATGATGCACAGACCGCGCGTCCACCCCGGCAGTTTTGCGACGACGTTCAGCCGGCTGTTCACGGCGAAGCCCAACTCACCGTAGCCGCTGTTCGCCACCCAGACCTTGCCGTCGTGAATCCGGGCCGAATGTGGACGCGTCAGGCCGGTGCATACCGGCTGCCGCGTGCGGCCGGAAAAGATCACACCTTGCTTATCGACCGGGTACTTCAAATGACCGGGACGCAGACGGCCAGGGCGCGCGGAAGACGCACTGAAGAAGGAGGACTGTAAAGATTTTCCGGCGGCGATCGAATTCAACTGGATATGGTTGCGGTCGAAATGGCTGCGGTCGGAGTCCTCGATCGATTGCGGCCACCAGACGCGCTTGAACGATGCATCCGGCAACAGCCGCACAACGGCGTTTTGCCCAACGGCATTTCCATAAAGCGAAGACCCGATGATTGCGAGATCGTGCAGGTAAAGGCTGCCCGGATAGCACGTCGACGACACAGGCGCCAGCAATCCGCGCACCGGCTGGAACTTAAAGGTCTGATTCGGATTACGCGTGCTTGCCACGATTACACTCGATGTCACGCGATTCACCACCAGGCCCGAAGGATGCGGCATCGGAAAGCAGCTGACGACGGGCCGCCCGTTCGCCGCGCTCATCGCCATCACGAGGTGCTCATACTCACGCGTGACGAGCAGGGTGATGCCGAGCTCCGCGATGATGTCCCACCATCCTCTGGAAGCTTTGTGGGCAAGCAGGGCGGCATCGGTCAGCGCCGCCTCGCGCCACTGACTGCAAATCTGCGCGGAGTCGCGCCATTCGGCGGAATGGCGCGACCACATGGCATCCAATTCATCCGCCGGGCGCTTCATTGCCCGCTCACGCTTCACTCCCCGCTCACGCTTCATTCCCGGCTCATTTCGCGCCGCAGTTTGAAAACCCCCGTGTACATCCGTATTGCGGAACTAATGTTCGTCGTGCTTCGCCCTGAGTGCCGGCTGGTGCTGAACAAAGGCACTTCCAGAACAGGATAATTTTCCTTTCGGCAGATCGCGTTGAACTCCAGATCGATCAGATCGTTGCCCGACCGCAGCGCCAGCAGGCGGCTGAGATTGCGATGAAATACTTTCGGAGTCCCGTTAATATCCCAGTACGCCAGATCGAAAGCGGAACGGCATTCCAGGTTGTAGAGCAGAGAGCCGAGCCGGCGCTTCCAGTTCTCGCGAATCTTCCTGTTCGCTTTGATCACCGAATCCTCATGCACCGATCCGTACATCAGGAAGAGGAGAAGGTCTTTGCCCGACGTGCGCGCGGAATTTGTGTAACACAGAAGGTCGCCGCGGGCCGCGGCGAGTCCGGCAATTACGGCCCTTCCCCAGCCGCCCTGATCGATACAGAGCGTGCGGATCGCGGGGTGCTTCCGTTCGAGGTCCTGGCAAATCGCGAGCGAATCGTCGCGCCTCGGCCCATTAATGACGGGCAGAAGTTCATAATCGATGCGCAACTTCGCGAGCTCATCGACGTAACTTTCCAGAACGTCGCCGATATGGTCCGCCTGATTGTAAACGGGAAGCACCACCGAGGCCAGCCGCACACTCACCGGTGCGAACTCCCGGTAAACTCGAGTGCGCTTCGTACAAGACTGTCGCGATCGAGGCCGTATTTCCGGAAGCGGTCCGCCTGACTGCCGCTGCTGCCATCCGGCGAGGTGGAAATCGCCATCACTCGCAACCGGCACCGGAGATCTTCGGACGCAATCACACTCCCGACAAAAGCGCCGAGTCCACCCGAGACGGCCTGCGCTTCCACGGTCATCGCATAGCGGAAGTTCGAGAGCAGTGCACGAATGTCTTCGGCAGGATCGGGATTGAATCCTGAAACGACGGCCACGGTCGCTTTGATACCGTGGGACGCTAACTGGTCGGCGGCGGCGAGGGTTTCCATTGCGGTTGAGCCCATCGCAACAATAGCCGGATCGCCAGCCAGATCACCGCCGGACCGGACGATCTGGATCCGTCCGCGAGCGAAGCGGCCATCGAGGCCGGGCACGATGGAGCGATCGTCGCGGCTCAGACTGTAGTAAACGGGGCCCGCGGCGTTTGCGGTCGAGCGGAGTGCAGCCGCCGCCTGGCAGGAATCCGCCGGAATCACGATCTCAAGACCGGCGAGCGTTCGCAGCACTGCGATATCCTCCGTCGCATAGTGCGACGGGCCGGCATGCCCGTAATCGAAGCCCATCCCCATTCCCACGATGCGCACCGGAAGGTTGTGCAGCACCGGACCGTTGCGGATGAACTCGAAAGGCCGCAGCGACGCGAAGGGCGCGATCGAATAGACGTAAGGCAGAAATCCCGCGTCGGCCATGCCGGAGGCGATGCCGATCATGTTCTGCTCGGCGACGCCGACATTGATGAAGCGGGCGGGGAAACGCTCCCGGAAGGGCTCCATCACCATGTAGCCCAGGTCGCCAGTCAGCAGGACAATGCGGTCGTCCGCCGCGGCCAGTTCGCAAAGTGTCCGGATGAACGCCTTCCTCACGAAGCGGCCTCTACCTCAGCGAGCGCGATGCCGTATTCTTTGTCGCTCATGGGCAGGTAGTGCCACGTGATGGGCTGAACAGCGAGATGCGATTGCGTGATCGGCACGCCCTGTTCCATATAGGACACGCCTCTGCCGAAAACGGTCCGTGCCAGGACGACGTGAGGTAGTCCAGTCTCAGTCTCACTCAGAGCCGCGGCGAGATCGCCGTGCGAGTGGCCATCGACATCGCTCACGCGCCAGCCGAAGGCGCGCCAGCGTTCGGCCAGGTTCGAGAGATCCAGCACATCGCGCGTCGCGCCAAATGCCTGCTGGCCATTCCAGTCGACGATCGCGGTGAGATTACCGAGGCGATGGTGAGCCGCGAACATGATGGCTTCCCACGTCGATCCTTCGTTCAACTCTGCGTCGCTGATCAAGCAAAATACACGCCGGCCGGAGTTCTGCATCCGCGCTGCGAGCGCGGCGCCGGCGGCAAAAGAAAGCCCATGACCCAGCGAGCCGGTCGAGAAATCGACACCGGTCAGGGCGGCGTCCGGATGCACGCCGAGTCTGGTGTCTTCTCCGCAGAAATCCTGCAAAAGGGACTCCGGGAAGAATCCACGCAGCGACAGCACCGCGAAAAGCGCGAGGCCGGCGTGACCCTTGGAGAGGATGAATCGGTCGCGGTCGCGGTCGGCAGGCGAAGCAATCCGCAAAACGGAGCCGTAAAGCACGGTGAGGATATCGGCGACGCACAGACACGATCCGATATGGCCGACGTTGGCCTGCTTCGACTCGCGCAGGATGATTTGCCGGATGCGGCGGGCGGTGACCAGATCGTGCGATGGCATCAGCGCGGCGACTCGTTTCCCGGCTGCGGCGGTTTTTGCTTCTGACTCAGGGCCCAGACGAGGTTGTTGCGGGCGATTTCCAGGCCGGGCTTGAGGCGCAAAGCCTGCTGTTCGGCGGCAATCCCCTGGTCCCATTGAGACATCTGGTTATGGGCTGCGCCGATGTTGTTCCAGGCCTCGGCGTAATCAGGCCGCAACTTCAGGGCCTGTTGCGCCGCGGCAATGGACTCCGGATATTTTCCCGCCCTGAAGAACGCGAGGGATTGGGCGACATACGCGTCCGCGGTGATCTGAGGAGCAGCCGGAATCGGCGCAGGAGTTACCGCCTGTGGCGGGGCGGCGGGGGGCAGATTGGCTGCGCGCGCCAGCCAGCCGGCGGCCGCAGTGTCGCCTGGAAAGCGTGCGAGCGTATCCTGCGCTTCGCGGCGAAGGCCGGCCGCATCACCGCTCGCGGCGTAGGTATCCATGAGCAGATACCGTGCGTCCGCGTAGTCGGGATTCGACCGCACGGCTGTTTCCAGATGCAGGATCGCTTCGGGCCGCCGGTTTACCCCCGCCAGCCAGCGCGCGTAAAAGTATCGCGCGGAGGCGTCGTCCGGCGCCAGCTGAATGGACCGAAGGAAATGCCTCTCACCTTCGGCGAAGTTCCCCAGCGTGGTGTTGGCGATGCCGAGATTGATTTCCAGAACGTAATAGTTCGGATTCAGAACAAGCGCGCGCTGGAAATAAGTAAGGGCATCGGCGACACTGCCTTTGGCCATCAGGCTCAGGCCATAGTTCATGAGGCCGCGGCCGTTGTTCGGACTCTTGATCGTGACATCGTGCCAGAGAGATTCCTCGGTGGCCCAGACCTTGTTCCGCGCGCGAGCGCCGGCGGCGAAACCGGCGATGACCAGGGCGCATACCGGCACCGCGACCGCCGCGCGGATACCTCGCCGCTCGATGAACAGCACGGCAGACCACGCGACGCTCAGCGTCAGGCCGACGAAAGGCATGAACATCCGGTGATCGTTCTCGACTTCGGCCAGGGCAATGACCGAGGTCGGAATGGATGCGATCAGAAACCAGAGCAATCCGAAGGCGATGGGGCGCAGTTCGCGGCGCTTGCGGCACCACCAGACAATTCCTGCGACCGCCGCGAGGAATAATACGCCCTCGACGCCATCCACGGTGAAAAGGTTTGTGAGCGGGACACGGTCGGTGTCGGCACTGAGATCGAGCGGCAGAAAGAACTTCCGGAAATAGCCCATCAACACCGCCGGTTGGGTCATACGGTAGCCCCAAACCGAGGACGCGCCGGCGACGTACGTCGATGGTGTCATCCACGTCACGGCGAGCGCGGCGGCTCCGGAGACGACGAACGCCGGAATTGAACGCAACAGTGCGGGCTTGAAGTCTTCCTCTTCACAGAGCCAGATCCACAGGAAGAGCAGCGCCGGAAAAACTGCGGCGGGGGCTTTGCTCAGAATTCCCAGCACGACAGGGATGAGGTAAAGGCCGGTCTTGCGCAGGGCGGGGAACTGAATCCACGACACGAGACCCGCGACGACGCCGAGGGTCGAGTAGATGTCCGCGCGCTGAATGACATAGTTGACGGTTTCGGCGATGGCCGGGTGGACGCCGTAAAAAGCGGTGGCAAGAAAGGCCACCCACAGGTTCATCGGGCTGGTACGCGCTCGATCGAACGTGGCCCTGAAAAGGAGCACCATGAGACCAAGCTGCGCGACGAACCAGACGAACGTCGAGATGTGAAACCACAGAGGCTTCAGGCCGTGCCCGAGCCGGTAATCGATGGCGAGCGAGGTGGTGACGATAGGGCGCCAGGAACGGTTGGCGGGGAGCGTACTGGAAGTGCGGGCATCCTTGAAGAACAGAGGAATGTTGCGGGCGTCGCGGATGTAGACGTTGTCGGTGACGGCGTGCATGTCGTCAAAATGAAACGCATTCTGAAAATGGTTGCCGTAAGCGAGCAGAACGAGGGCGATTAAGCCGAAAAAGGCGAAAGTTCCAGCGGCTTTTGGGTGCGGACCCGGTGCGTCTGCAGATCTGGTTTCAACGGGGCTTGCGGCGGTCATGGAACGGAAAATACCGATCTTACCGCGGCTCGCACCGCTCTCTGCTCTTCATTTCACGCTTTTCTTTAATTCACGCTCTGCGAGGGCGAGATTGTTTTTCGCCAGGTCGAAATGCGGGCTTAACTCGACGGCTCGCTGCGCCGCGTGAATCGCATCCGCCCAGCGTGACAAACAATTGTAGGCAGCCGCCAGATTATTCCAGGCCTCCGGGTAATCGGGACGAAGATTCAGCGCCGCCTGCGCGCTTTGAATTGTATCGTCGTAACGGCCTTTTCCGAAATAGAACTGCGAGCGCGCGACGTAACCCTCCGGCGTATTGGAGAGGCACAGCTTTGCCAGCGCCAGGTTGTTGCGCGCCAGATCGTTATCCCCGGGTTGCAGGCGAATCGATTCCGAAGCCGCTTCCGCCGATTCCGTCCATTTGCCCAGTGCGAGATCGGCGGCGGCGATGTTGTTCCACGCCGGCGCGTAGTCGTGGCGTTGTTTGATTGCGGCCCGGGCAGCGTCGATTGAATCTTCGTACCGGCCAAGCTGGTAGAGCCGGAACGAATTCCCAAACTCCACCTCGGCGGATGCTGCCGCGAGCGGTCCAACGCAAACGATTATTAGTGCCAGCACACCCGCATTCCGAACCGCGAGCGAACGGCATATCGAAGAGTAATGCATGAACACCAGGTCGAATTATGTCACGAACAGCCCCTTTCGATCTATGATTGAATTTCAGCGTTGAAAACACTGGAAACCTCATGAATTTCGACCGATTTCGCGAGCGGGTCATGTCCGATCCCGCGCTTATGGAACAATTTCTCAAATGCGATTCCGAAGCGGAACTGTTCGCCGAGGCGCTTACTGCCGGCCACAAATACGGCTTCACGTTTGACGAAAAGGACCTCTCGGCCATCGCGAACCTCAACCGGCGGCAGTGGCTGGAACGCTGGACGCAGCAATGAGCACTGCAGCGAACACAGCAGAATCCGGGCCGCGGCATCCAAAACGTCACGGCTGGGCGCCCACGCGTATCGAATGGCGCGGCGAGGAGCCATTCGTCTCATGGTGCTACCTCGGCGACATCCCATTGGATGAGCCCTTCTACGATGGAACGCTCGCCGGCGTCATGGACAAACCGTTCAACCGCCTCTTCGGCCACACCACCGGCATCGACGTGCTCGAACAGTGGGCAAAGGAAAGCCCCGGCATGGAGCCTTCCGGCTTCATCTTCCACATGTCCCGTTGCGGCTCGACGCTGGTGTCTCGCATGCTGGCGGCCCTGCCGGAACATCTTGTGGTGTCGGAAGCCGGTCCGCTTGACGCGATCGCGCGCGCGGAAAGACGCGGCCCCGGCTTTTCCCGTCAGACCCGCGCCCAGTGGTTCCGCTGGATGACGAGTGTCCTCGGACAGAAACGCCGCGGCACCGAGCAACGCTACTTCATCAAGTTCGATAGCCAGACCATTCGAGACCTGCCACTCATCCGCGAGGCCTGGCCCGACGTGCCGTGGATCTTCGTTTATCGCGATCCTGTCGAGGTCTTCGCTTCTCACCTGAATCAACCGTCTGCGGCGATGATGCCCGGGGTCCTGCAAAGCGGCGGGCTCGATCTGGCCGCAGCCGAAGTGTTCGCCATGCCCGAAGGCGAATATGGTTCGCGGGTTCTGGCGCGTCTCTGCGGTGCCGCCTGCTCCGCGCTGAAAGAGGATGGGATGGCTGTAAATTACACCGAATTACCGGAGGCCGTTCACGGCAGAATCGCCGCGCATTTCGGCCTTCGATTCGAGGCGCCCGCAGTGGCGGCGATGGAAAAAGCCACACTCGTACATGCCAAACTGCCGCATCGGCGCTTTCGGCCGGACGGCGACTACAAGAAGACCGCGCTCTCGCCGGAAGCTCGCGCTGCCGTCGCCCGCTGGATTCAGCCGTACTATGAGCAACTGGAGGAACTGCGCGTCAATCGTGTTCCATGAGAAACTGCAAGTCGTCCTGCTCGACTTTCCGGAAGCCCAGCCTCTCGTAGAGCCGGATCGCAGCTCCGTTCGCGATATTGACGCTCAGTCGTACCGGACCCGCCGCTGTCGCCAGAACCTGCCGGAGTGCCGCCGATCCGATGCCTTTTCCTCGGAGTTCCGGAGCCACCATGATTTCGACCACGCGCGTCTCGCAGGACATCCCCGCCACGACCAGCCAGCCGGCCGGGGCTTCGTCCGCCTCGATGATGTAGCTTGCGTACTTCCCTTGAGAATCCGAAGGCTCCGCATCTGGAAACGCCGCAAGCCTGGCATGCCTGCGGGCGGAGTATTGAACCTGAAGTAAATGGCTGCGCATTGGCTCGGGCCACGCTGCCGCCCCCAATTCAAGCGCAATCGTCGCCGTAATGAGATTACGCAGGAAGTCTTTGTCAGCGGGGCGTTCCGGACGCAGCGTCGCGGCTATCACGCGTTCGAGGCGTCGGCGCGCTGCCCGGAGAGCAACGCTTCGAACCAGCCTGCGAGCAGTGCATTCACGCGCTCTTCGAACTCTGCCATCGTGGAATAGGTTGCATCAGGTACAGGCGAACTTTCGTTGAGCGCGCAGCCCCGCGAAGCCTTCGCCAGTATCACAACGTTTCGCATCGGCAGTGCCGGATTCTTCGCGGCCTGCAGAGCCAATTCGTAATCGCTCTGAAAGTTTCTCTCGACTGGTCCCCA
Source organism: Bryobacteraceae bacterium (assembly GCA_036272235.1). Classification (GTDB taxonomy): domain Bacteria; phylum Acidobacteriota; class Terriglobia; order Bryobacterales; family Bryobacteraceae; genus BOG-234. The sequence goes on from DATAZF010000185.1 coordinate 34,631, forward strand.
TCCATCCTTCAGGACAAGCAGGTAATAGCGGCACTGCTCGATGTTGTCTTCGACCGCGTATTGCACAGGTCGTTTGTCGCGAATATTAACCAGACTCACCGGCACAAAAAGGACACCCTTTTCGGCCGCTGTGGCTTCGTTGAATTTACCGACCAATTTATCGAATCGACTACGCTCCGCCTCCAGTTCCCACGGGGTGGCGCAGAAGATCCGGTGCATCTGAAACATGGCAGGAACTTCGCTAACTGCGGCTCGGGAAGATCCCCTCCATGGCGATGATGTAATTGATTCCCAGGTAGGGGTTCTGAATGCCGATCGGAATTCCGCTGCCTGTCACGCTGACCATTGTGGGCAGCATGGCGGCAGTGGAGGGCCCGGCCGAATAGATGGCTTGCTGACCCAGGCCCGGATTACCAGGAATACCGTTGGTCGGGTCCGTATTCGCGGCCCCGCCTGAATCACAACCGACCAGATGATTGTGGGCCGGTAGATTGGACGTGAGTATCGAGACGTGTTCGGCGCCGGCAATCTCACCCAGAATCACTGGACTCAGCCCCTGCCCGTTTCCTGACCCAATGGGAGCGCGGCCGCGAAGATCGGGGAGGGCAAATGTACTGACCCCGTTGCCGCCATAGGTAGTGCCCAGGAGCGAAAACACAGCCGTGTATTGCTGGATTGGCAGCAACTGCCCCTGACAAAGCTGGTAACCACGAGGGGCGAAGTTGCCGGCAAAGATAAAGATAGCGCCGAGATACGGTGTTTGAGCCATGCTTGAAAATCTCCTTTTTCTGTCGGTTCTCGAAGGCGCTGCCGGTTAACTCCGGCTCGGGTAAATGCCCACCAGCGCAATGATGTAGTTGATTCCCAAATAAGGGTTCTGAACGCTGACCGGAATTCCGTTGCCGGTCACACTTACCATGGATGGCAGCATCGTGGCGTTGGCTGGCCCGGCCGAGTAAATAGCTTGCGTCCCCAAACCCGGATTGCCGGGAATGCCGCTGGTCGGGTCGGTATTCACCGCTCCGCCGGAATCGCAACCGATGAGGTGATTGTGCGCCGGCATGTTGCTGGTCAGAATCGTCACGTCCTCAACGCCGCCTTTTTCACCGAGCAATACGGAGCTGAGGCCCGGGCCTGTGCCCTGGCCGATTGAAGCGCGGCCCTGCAGGTCTGGCAGCGCGAAGTTCGTGGTTCCGTTTCCTCCGTAGGTTGTACCCAGGATCGAAAACAGTGCGGCATATTGCGAAATGGGCAGCAGTTGCCCCTGGCAAAGCTGATAACCGCGGGGGGCAAAATTGCCGGCAAAGATAAAAATAGCTCCGAGATAAGGCTGGCTGGCCATCGTTCGATTCTCCTTGAATTTTGAGTTCTTGTCGTTCGGTGGCCGGAACGATGTCCTGCGTTTGGCCTCATTTCGGAAGACGAAATCAGGATGCCACTCGCGTAATAATATTCGAATTACGCCGTAAAGTCCAAATTATTTTCTCGCGCCGTCCGTCCCCGCTGGGACGGGCGACGCGAGCCGGATTTCCTCCGCAGCCTTACTGGCAATGCGACGCGATCTTTAAGAGCGCGTTAGCCTCGGCAGGGCTGTTGCTGATCACATAAACAACCGAATCACCGGCCGCCACCGGCACCGTGTGCGACGTGTCAGAGCTCGTCGCCGATTGATTGGCGCCTGCGGGCATAGTGTTGTTTACGGTTAGTGTAGTCGGCGAACCGTTTTTCCAAAGAGTTACAGTGGTCGTAAAAGAGGCACCGGTTGCGGTGCTGCCGCTGGCGGCCTTGACATCCAGGCGGTCAAAAGTGCAAGCCGCGGACATCGGAATCTCAGCGACACTCTCCGGGAAGACGGCGCCCACAGTGGCAACAACAGAGCCATCCAGCGGTAGCGTCGAAGGTCCTGCGAAGCTCGCGGCAGTGGTCGCCATGAAAACCACTGCGGTATGGCCCGCCGCCACAGTACCAGCCGCGCCTGTCGCGCCCGTCGGTCCCTGAGTGCCCTGGCTGCCTTGAGCTCCTGGACTTCCTTGAGTACCTTGAGATCCCGTCGGCCCCGTTGGACCGGTCGTTCCGGCACCCGTGGGGCCGGCAACTCCGGTGGGGCCGGTCGCACCCGCCGATCCGTTTGCGCCTGTTGGTCCGGCGGCACCGGTCGGACCGGTTGCCCCTGCAACTCCGGCGCCCGTCGCTCCATTCGCGCCTGTCGGACCGGTTGGCCCTGCGGCACCCGTACCGGTGGCACCTGCGGCACCGGTCGGTCCCGTTAGCCCAGCGGCTCCTGTCAACCCAGTGGGCCCGGTCGCTCCGGTAGCCCCGGTGCCTCCTGAAGTACCCACAGCCTTGAGAACGATATCCAGGACTGCGGGGTGGCTGGTCGTCGTGCTTTCCTTGCTATCGAAGAAGACCGAGACGCTCCCATTTCCGGTGACGATGAATCCGTTGTTGCTGGTGGGCGTGTCGATCCAGCCCCCCACCACACTCGTTGCGTCCAACGCAATGTATTGGTTCGCGGTCACGGAAACTCCGCTCGCGACAGACAGTCCAATGGCCGGAGTATTCAGGCCAGTCACTCCGGACTCCGTCCAGGCACCGTTTGCCCCCGACACGTTGACCGTTCCCGCCGTTCCGAGTTTGTTCACGAAGAGATACAGGGTTGCCCTCGCGATATTAGCGCTGGTGGTGCCCGCCGGCAGTTGCGTGGTATCGAACTGCACCAGTGCCTGGCTGGACGAACCCCCACCCACGTTCAGCGTCGCGGTAGATCCGAAGTTGGTTCCGTTTCCCGGATTGACGAATGCATCCTGAGTCAAAGGGACACTCTGTGCCAGCAGAAACGCAGGTAAAAGGAGCACCGAGCCAGGCACCGAAACAGCCAGCCATTTGTTCATTAGTTCCCTTTCGTGCAGAATATGCGGTTTCGCCGGAAAAGCGCCAAAACAGCCAGGCCGATGAAAAGCAGAGAGAAAGGCCTGGGTTCGGGCGTGGCCGAGGTTATATCAGTGACGGAGGATACGTCTGAACCAGTTATATCCAGGGCCCATTGTCCGTTCCGCTGCTCCGGAACGGGATCGCAAAACGCGCTGCCTGGAGGACCACCGAATGCGTCGCACGTATAGTTTCCAGATCCTGGGACATGCGTAAATCCTTCTGCCAGAGTCGTGCCGATGGGAGCATTGGAATCCACGGTCAGAGCCAGCTTCCAGATGCCGGCGGCGAGATCCGCGATCGAAATTCCGGCGTCAAAGCAATTGCCGCCGCTCGTATTTGCGGGTGGGCACGCCGTGGTGTTGGCCGGCGTCTCCACATTGCCGCTGGGGTCGAAGAGGAACAGGTCCGGCGCAAAACCGCCGGATGGTACCACGCTGTCGTTGCCGTTTGTTCCGCCACCGAAACCGTATGTCTGAATGGTGAGGCTCGACCCGGGGGAAATGACGTCAATTGCAAAAAGTTCGATGGAATCGTCACCCGGAAACAAGCCGCTGAAGGAGAAAACGGGAGGAGGTACTGCCTGCACCACACTCGGAACGAATGCAACCGCTAAAACGGTTATAAATAAGGCTTTCGAAGACATTTCCCTCCGGCGGATCTGATGAAAATCGTCCGTTCGAAACTGTGAAAGTTGATCCTATCACGAATTCCGAGGGAATCAAACAGGCAATGAGGTACTTATGCTGACGATTTCGTTACAAATATCATTGCAACTGAAAGCCATGAATAATGGCCTCAAGGTTTCTTCGTGCGCCTGGGACTACTCCACAGGCCCCCGGAATCCGGTGAGGCGCTCGTTGGGCCGAGTTGCTGGCAACACTCCTGTCGTTGCGAGCCCGTGCAGATTGTTGGCGCGATGCTCGAACGGGACAAAGCCGGGCGTGGCGACGGCCGGATGCAATCTTCGCGGCGAAGCAATATGGCACACAAGGAGTCGGAATCGATTATCAATCGCGCGCATATCGAAGAATCATATGCGAATGCGCGAAATACTGGCGTAAGCGACCGCGTGAGCCTCGAAGTCTACGATCGGTTCGATGCCGAAATACGCAACGCAACCCTCGTCGCCTCTCTATTTACCGCCGGACGCTAACCTTCGCCTGCGTGCCGATTCCTGCGCGAACTGAAGCCGGGCGCGCGCGTCGTATCGCACAACTTCAACGGTGGCGACTGGAAGCGCGATCTCCGACATTTCCGGGAGTAACCCGCACCAGTGACGCTCTTTGCCGTAAAACGACGGCACCATTAAATTACGGTCCCGTTGGAATCGCGCAATCCGCCGCAGTTCGGTGCAGTATGCGGCGGAATTCCCCTATTGGAAGTGTACGGCGGTGCTGACCCTGCAGCTATTGTTGCTGACATTAGCCAACACAACGTAAGCGAGTGAATCCCCCTCCGCCACACTCACTGTGTGTGTTGGATCGGAGCAAGTTGTCGTCGCGCCGAGTGACGCGGCGGTCGTGCCGGTCTGGCAAGTCAGCCCCGTGTTGCTGCCGTTCTTCCAAAGCGTCACGGTCACCTGATAGGCGACACCACCGGAAGCAACTCTTACGTGGAGATCACTAATCGTGCCGGGCGAAGAAACAACCTGCTCCTCATACACTTCCGATACTGTAGTCGACGCGATCGCCAGGGCGCCGCCGTTGACCGGTACCGAATACGTCGAAGGCGGCGCGACCGAGACAGAAGCGAAATCGTTCAGAAGCATCTGGGCAACACCGCCCGCCGCCACAGTGCCTGTCGGCCCGGTTGCACCGGTGGGCCCTGCCGGTCCGTTCGAACCGGCCGATCCAGTTGGACCCGCCGCTCCTAAAGAACCAGTAGCGCCCCTCGCCCCGGTCGCCCCAGCCACTCCATCCAAACCGGTCGGCCCGGCCGCGCCTGTGGCTCCCGCCAGGCCGGCGGGTCCTGTCGGCCCTGTCGGTCCTGCCGCGCCACCACCGCCGGCAATCGCATCAACCTCGGCTCCCAGCAGATAAATCGACTGGCTGCCTGCCCCAGTGGACAGGGCGACCCCAATGATCTGATTGCTGGTCGGGTAGGTCGAGCCGACATCAAGACACTCACCATCGTGCGAGTTCGCTGCCTGTACATAGTCGCCGGCGGTGGCGGTGTTTTCAAACGTGCAACTCACCGGACCGGAAAGTTGCACCGTCACCGGGCCACCACTTGCTGCGTCGGCCGTAGCAACACCGATCACACCGGTTTTGGGCGATGTGAAGGCGCTCTGGACCAGGTTTGTCCCAGTTACAAAACCTACGAGGAACGTATTGCTGGGTGGTCCGGTAGAGCAGTTGGTGCCCAGCGTACAGCTCGTAAAGGTCAGGGTGTTCCCCGCCGATCCGGCAGCGCCGGTGGCACCGGTCGGGCCTGCCACGCCTGTGGCTCCCGGGAGGCCCTGGGCACCCGTCGGCCCGGCGATACCTTGGGCGCCAGTCAGCCCAAGTGCACCCGTGGCTCCCGCGATGCCTTGCGGACCGGTTGCGCCATCGCTTCCCGTGGCGCCGGCGATGCCTTGTGCACCGGTCGGTCCAACTGCGCCTGTGGCGCCCGCCGGTCCCTGCGCTGTCAATAGTTGCCAGGGCGCCGCGGGTGGAACCGCAGCGTTATTGCCTGAAGCGCTGATGTAGGACGATTGCGATGTGTTATCGAAGACGACGTCGCCGGCGTTGTAACTACCGCCTGGGCCGGTGCCGCCACCTGCAGACCATGTTCCGGCTGCAGTCGCTGAATTGCCCGTAGTGCCCATAGCGCCCGTAGGTCCCGCGGAACCCGTCGGTCCGGCCACACCCTGAATTCCCTGATTGCCCTGGACGCCGGTGTTACCAGCGATGCCCTGGCTGCCGGTTGGTCCGACACTTCCTGTCGATCCAGCAATGCCTTGCGCGCCTGTCGGTCCGCCGCTTCCGGTTGCGCCGGCAATGCCTTGGGTGCCGGTGGGTCCAACGCTTCCGGTTGCACCAGCGATGCCTTGAGCGCCGGTTGGTCCAACGCTTCCGGTTGCGCCGGCGATGCCTTGGGCGCCGGTGGGTCCAACTGCGCCTGTGGCGCCCGCCGGTCCCTGCGCTGTCAATAGTTGCCAGGGCGCCGCGGGTGGAATCGAAGCGTTGTTGCCTGAAGCGCTGATATAGGACGATTGCGATGTGTTATCGAAGACGACGTCGCCGGCGTTGTAACTGCCTCCGGCACCAGAGCCGCCGCCTGCAGACCATGTTCCGGCTGCAGTCGCTGAATTGCCCGTAGTGCCCGTAGCTCCCGCGGAACCAGTCGGTCCGGCGACGCCCTGAATTCCCTGATTGCCCTGGACGCCGGTGTTACCAGCGATGCCCTGGCTGCCGGTTGGTCCGGCACTTCCCGTCGATCCAGCAATGCCTTGCGCGCCTGTCGGTCCGCCGCTTCCGGTTGCGCCGGCAATGCCTTGGGTGCCGGTGGGTCCAACGCTTCCGGTTGCACCAGCGATGCCTTGAGCGCCGGTTGGTCCGCCGCTTCCGGTTGCACCCGCGATGCCTTGCGCACCGGTGGGTCCAACTGCGCCTGTGGCGCCCGCCAGGCCTTGGGCTGTCAATAGTTGCCAGGGCGCCGCGGGTGGAACCGCAGCGTTGTTGCCTGAAGCGCTGATATAGGACGATTGCGACGTGTTATCGAAGACGACGTCGCCGGCGTTGTAACTACCGCCGGCACCGGAGCCGCCGCCTGCTGACCATGTTCCGGCTGCAGTCGCGGAATTGCCTGTAGCTCCGGTAGCTCCCCCGGAACCAGTCGGTCCGGCTACGCCCTGAATTCCCTGATTGCCCTGGACGCCGGTGTTACCAGCGATGCCCTGGCTGCCGGTTGGTCCGACACTCCCTGTCGGTCCAGCAACGCCTTGCACACCTGTCGGTCCTACGCTTCCGGTTGCGCCGGCGATGCCTTGGGCGCCGGTGGGTCCAACTGCGCCTGTGGCGCCCGCCGGCCCTTGCGCTGTCAATAGTTGCCAGGGCGCCGCGGGTGGAACCGCAGCGTTGTTGCCCGAAGCGCTGATATAGGACGATTGCGATGTGTTATCGAAGACGACGTCGCCGGCGTTGTAACTACCGCCGGGGCCGGTGCCGCCGCCCGCAGACCATGTTCCGGCTGCAGTCGCGGAATTGCCCGTAGCTCCGGTAGCTCCCCCGGAACCAGTCGGTCCGGCCACGCCCTGAATTCCCTGATTGCCCTGGACGCCGGTGTTACCAGCGATACCCTGGCTACCTGTTGGTCCGACACTCCCTGTCGGTCCAGCAACGCCTTGCACACCTGTCGGTCCTACGCTTCCGGTTGCGCCAGCGATGCCTTGTGCCCCGGTCGGTCCAACTGCCCCTGTCGATCCTGCCGGCCCTGCCCCAGTCAATAATTGCCATGGCGCTGCCGGTGGAACAGAGGCGTTATCGCCCGCCGCGCTTATATACGATGATTGCGTCGGAGTGTAGAAGACCACATCGCCGGGGTTGTAATTACCACCGGGCCCCGTGCCGCCTGCCGCCGACCAGGTTCCGGCCGCCGTCGCCGCATTACCTGTGGCTCCCGTAGCTCCGGTGAAGCCTGTTGGTCCGACTGCGCCCGGTATGCCTTGAATTCCCTGAGTACCTTGCAGGCCGGTTGGACCTGCCCCGCCGGTAGCTCCGACCACGCCCTGCGAACCGGTGGGCCCGACGTTGCCAGTCGCTCCGGCCACGCCTTGTGCACCAGTCGGTCCAACGGCACCGGTGGGTCCGGCAATTCCTTGAGGACCCGTCGGACCTGCGCTGCCGGTCGGACCAACGCCGCCGACCTCCCCACCCAAGCCTTGCGGACCGGTCGAACCTGTGGAACCCGTCGGACCAGAGGGGCCCGCCTGAACAATCTGTAGTACAGGTTGATGGCTGGTCGTGACGCTTTCCTTGCTGTCGAGGTAAATCGCCGTCCCGCCGGTCGCGTCGATCACGACGCCAAAGTTCGAAGCAGGCGTTGCGAGCCAGTTTTGGAACGTCGCAGTGACATCGAACGATACAAACTGACTCGTTGTCGTGACCGGAATAGTCGCGGTTGCGGCGCTGTTCGAAGGCTGCGAGGCAGACGTGACGGTTGCTTCGTCCCATGCGCTGGTAACGGGAGACAACTGAATCGACCCCGCGGTGCCGATTTTATCGACCCATATCACCAAATTAACTTTGGATATAGCGGAAACTGAGATACCGGGCGGCAGTGTTGAGAGATCGAATTTAATAAATGCCCGAGTGGACCCACCACCCGCCGTCGCGCCGACCTGTAGCTGCGGCGCTGAACCGAAATTGGTTCCTGGCAGCGCTGTGCTTACGTGGGCATCATCGCCTGGCGATATTGTCTGGCCGAAAATAATCGTGGGAATAAGCAATCCCACGAGCGCAAGCAGTTTTCCCGCTGGCATAAACTCGTACATTTTGAATATTGATCTTAATACGAGAAAAGTGACTCGGATAACTTTTTTTTCGATTAAGATGAAAAACAGTCCGGTGATTTTTCATATAAAAGCCAATGGACGCGCTTCTGGAGAACCGTTTTGAAGCGCCCAATGCTGCTGCTCGGCACGTTGTTGCCTTTTGTCAGCGCCGCGGTGGCCCCGCTTTTCGCCATTCCAGTGGGGTCGCAGGCGTCCTGGACGGGAAATTTTAATTCCGACGACGATCAGCATGTCATTTATTTCAGCCTCGCGGAGGCTGGGACTGTAAATATCCGCACATTATCGTACGGGGGCGGAACAAATACCGCGGGAACTGTAATACCGGCTGGCGGCTTCGACCCCACCCTGTCTGTCTTCGACTCGGCGGGAAATCTGCTCGTGCAGGATCAGGATGGATGCGGAGCTGGTACGCCAGACCCCGTGACCTCATTCTGCTGGGATGCTTCTTTAACCCCCACGCTGCCTGCCGGGAACTATTTCGTGGTGATCACGCAGGCGCTGAATCTGCCGAACGGTCCCACCATTGGAGATTCGTTCGCATATAACGGTGCGCACGCAGCCAATCCCGCGTTCTCGACATTTACTACTCCCGCAGGCGCTCCGACCCAGGGTTTTTGGGATCTATTCCCGAGCAAACGAACGGCAAACTATGCGCTCGATATTGTGGGTGCCACTTCGCTTGTCACAACAATAACCAGTCCGGCCGTGCTTCCCGGCGGCCTGCTCGGAGCCGTCTACGCACCCTATACTTTCACCGCAGTCAGCGGACCGGGAGCGACCTTGACGTGGTCGGTGGCGGACGGCAGTAGTTTGCCGGCGGGTCTTTCCCTCGATCCGGCGACAGGCATTCTTTCGGGGGCTATCGGACTAGCGGGAGATTACTCGTTTACGATCCAGGTGACGGATGGAATTCAGCCAGTCGCGAAGGCGTTTTCGCTCAGTATTGCAACTCCTGTCGTGATTCCTCCTCCTCCCGTGACGCTGAATATCACGTCGCCCGCGAATCTCGGAGTTTTTGCGCCAGGCGCGATGATTTCCGGCAAATTCACCGCTACGGGCGGCCAATCTCCATATTCATGGTCGGGTACGTTGCCGGCCGGTATGAGCCTGGATCCAGCGACTGGCGCGTTCAGCGGGACCGCCACGTCGGTGGGACCCCACACCTTTACCATCGCAGTCACCGATTCGGCGGCGGTGCCCGCGACGGCCACGGCGAACGTTTCCTACTCGGTGTTGGGCTTCCTCACTACAACACTGCCCAACGCGACGACCACAGCCGCCTACAGCGCAACCCTGACGGCGACCGGAGGGACGGCTCCGTATTCATTCACTGCGACAGGCCTGCCCGGGGGAATCGCGCTGTCGCCGAATGGCGTATTCGGCGGCACTGCTCTGAACGCCGGACAGACCGACTTCCTGGTCCAGGTTTCCGACGCCAGTGGCGTCGCCACCACGGCTGGTTTCCGAATCGTTGTCACCGGACCGGTTCCGCCGTTACGGGTGACGGGTGGCACCCTTACCAGCGGCACTGCCGGGGCCGCTTACTCCACGTCTGTGGAAGCGACCGGCGGAACTCCCCCTTATACCTGGTCCATACTTGGCGGCGCATTGCCGGGAGGAGTATCTCTGAACGCCGCGGGCTTTGTACAAGGCGTTCCGGCGGCTCCCGGCACTTACGCGTTGACCGTACTTGTCACCGATTCCGCTGGAGCGACCGCGACCGGCCCATACCAGTTCACGATCAACGCCGCGGCGCTTAGGCTACGTTCGTTCACCTTCCCGAATGGCGCGGTTGGGACCGACTATCCGCTGCAAATTTTACCGGCCACGGGCGGGACGCCTCCATACACGTACGCGGTTTCTTCAGGAAGCCTGCCGCCCGGTCTTTCTCTCGCCGGTCGCGAGATTTCCGGAATCCCCAGCGCCGCGGGGACGTTCTCGTTTGCGATCACCGTGACGGACAGCGCGGGCGCTACATCCACCGCGGACAACCTTTCCATTCAAATTAATGCTGCGGGAGCGGGTCTGCTTCTGTCGCAGGCGACCGTGCCGTTCACAATCACGGCGGGTACGCAAGCGCTTCCGCCGGCTGCGGTTGTCACGGTGCGCTCCACGGTTGTGAGCCAGTTGCTGTCCTTCGGGGCCGCTCTGTCGACATCCGCACCCTGGGCTACGATCTCGGCCGACGCCAGCACGCCGGGCTCGATCCAGATCCGGTTGAACCCGAGCGCTGCAGCGCTTCCGGTTTCGAGCACGCCCTATACAGCGAACATCACAGTGACGTGCACGAGCAGCAATTGCGCCGGCGCGGGAACGGCCGGCGCCTCACAGACAATCGTGGCGCAGTTGACCGTTTCGGATCCTCCCCCGCAGTTGACGCTGAGCACGAACATTCTGTCGTTCAACACCGCGGGTTCAAATCCCGTGCTGTCTTCACAGGGCCTCGGCTTGCAGAACACCGGAGGGGGCGCGATCACAGTCAACTCGATCACGGCGGCCGACCGCTGGGTTTCCATCTCGGGCGCCGCGAGTTCTCTGACTTTGACCGCTGGACCGGCCGCGTCAGTCACAGTAACGGCAAATGTCTCGGGATTGTCACCAGGCTACTACCGCTCTACGATAACGGTGAACTCCTCAATCGGCACCTTCTCAGTGGCCGTTACGTTGCAGCTTTCCGCGAACGTGTCGATCACGGATGCGCCAGCCGGCCGGCAATTCTCGTCGCCGGCGGGAAGTTACCCGGGCAATCCGGGAGGGTCGGGTAATCCAGGCGGCTCGTTTAATGTCAGCGTGGCCGGCTCCGGAACAGCCCATTGGACGGCACAGGTGGTGCCCGCCACGAACTGGCTGACGCTGACAACGGCGGATGGCAGCGCGACTTCCGCGGCGGCTGGCACGGTTTCCTACTCGCTTAGTGGAAATGTGGTCTCGGCGCTGGCTCCGGCCACATATTACGCCACGATCCAGGTCTCCTCGCCCGACGCGGGTGACAGCCCGCAAAACTATCTCGTGGTTCTTAACGTTACTCCGCCGACAATCCCCGTGACTCCCGAACTGAGTACGGCGGGCCTGGTGTTCACGTCCAGCGCGGCGGGGACTACTTCCGCTCAGACAGTCGGAGTGTATTCCAGCGCCAACTCGGCTACGCCTTATCAGACTGCGGCCATCACAACGGATGGCGCCGCGTGGTTGAGCGTGACGCCGGCGACAGGCACCGCCTCGAACAGCGCGCCCGGGCCTTCGTCGATTTCCGTGAGTCCGGCCGGCCTCGCTGCGGGTGTTTACTCAGGCCGTGTCAGTTATGCTTTTTCGAGCGATGCGGTACGGGCCGTAAATGTCACTCTGCTGGTGTTGCCTGCCGGTACCTCGGGTGCTGCCGGGCGGCCCGGCTTGACTCCGGACGCGGTGAGTTGCAAGCCCACGGCGATGGTCGCAACCCAAACCGGTTTGTACAACGATTTTGCGCAACTGTCGGGATGGCCGACGCCTTTAGTGATTAATCTCCTCGATAACTGCGGTCTGCCGGTGAATGGCGCGCAGATCACCACGACATTCTCCAACGGCGATTTGCCGGTGAGCCTCACGCCAGTCGACACGGTCTCGGGAAATTACGTTGGAACGTGGACGCCGCAAGGTGTATCGCAGCAGGTGACGGTTATGGCCACGGCTACAAACGGCGTGTACGCGCAGGCGTCCGCCGTTGTCACGGGCCAGGTCAGGACGAACAATGCGCCAGTACTGGCGCAGAATGGCGCGGTGAATGCCTTCAACCGCCTGCTTGGAGCAGGTGTGGCGCCGGGTGAAATCGTCGAAATCTACGGGACCAATCTCGCGACCCAGACGGTTTCGGCCACGACCACGCCTTTGCCGATCAGCCTCGGCGGAACCTCCGTCATCATTGGCGGCATCGAGGCGCCGCTTTATTACATAAGCCCCGGTCAGATCGACGCCCAGATACCTTACGAACTCACGGTGGGAAATCAATATCAGGTGCAGGTAAATGCCAACGGCGCGATCACCGTACCGGCTTCGGTTTCGATAATACCCGTCGCGCCGGGTGTCGCCGGCGCGAGTTCCGCACAAGCCATCGCCCAGCACAATGCGGATTATTCGCCAGTTTCGGAGGCGTCGCCGGCCAAACCGGGTGAGTTTATCGTGCTCTACCTCGACGGTCTTGGAATCCCCGACTCGAACGTGCCGACAGGCGCGCCTTCTCCGGCGTCACCGCTGGCTCATCCGGTCGTCGCGCCGGTTTTGACTCTCAATGGCGTTTCGGTTCCGGTGTATTTTGCCGGACTTACACCCGGAGCCGTCGGACTGTATCAGATCGATCTGCAGATACCGGCGAATGCGCCCAACGGCGACTTGCTGCTTTCCATCGGTCAGGATGCGGCCACGAGCAATGTAGTCATCCTTCCGGTTCACCAATAGAAGCCGGCGGCTGGTGGCGATAATGAGGACGCGAAGTATCGCTGAGAAGCTCTGAAATCGAGTTGGTGATAATGGTGCCCGGGGTGGGAATTGAACCCACACTCTCCTTGCGGAAAAACGGATTTTAAGTCCGTTGCGTCTGCCGATTTCGCCACCCGGGCATTGTTGATTTATTTGGTAGTTACGCGTTTTTCGGCTCTTTTGCGTTTTGCCACTGTGGGGGAATTTGTGGGGAGTACCGACAAAACACCCATCCGCTCGATGGCGAGCCGCATCGACTCCGTCGAGGGGTGAACGTACTTCTGTGAAACCGTGACCGTCGAGTGACCCATCAGCTTCATTATCGTAAACGAATCCGCGCCCGCTTCGCCAAGGCGAGTCCCGAATGTGTGGCGGAGGGAGTGCAGCACGAAGTCAGCCGGAAGCTTGAGAGCTTCCCTTATGGCCGCGTGCTGCTGGTCGAGCCATGTGTGATACAGCGCGCCACCGGCGGCGTTTCTGAAGACGAGCCCCTTGCGGCCGTCGACGGCTTCGAGGACTGCTCGGGCGCGGGTCGTCAGTGGAACAGAGCGCGTCTTCGAGCTTTTGGCGTGGATTGCCCGGACGGTGACGAACCCGGGCTTTTCGCGGAGATTGATCTGGGGCCACTCGAGCGAAAGCGCCTCGCCGACGCGGAAGCCGGTTTCGATGAGGAAGGTGCAGAATGGGCGCATGTCGCCGGGGAGCGCTTCGAGATATCGCGGCTCATCCTCACGAGAGAGAACGAACTCCCGCCCCGCCTCACCCTTCAGCAGCCTGACGCGTGGCGCCGTGATTAACTTCCGGTCCTGGGCCATCCGAAGGAGACGCCGGAGCGTCGCCAGCTCGCGATTCACAGACGCCGGCGAGAGTGGTTTTCCGCGTCGACTGACGGAGGCCCGGCGGGCGCGCTTGTACCCGTCGATCAGTCCCTCGTCGATGACGTCCAGCCTTGCGTCCGCCATGCTCGTGTTCTCCAGCAGTCGGTCGAGTTTCTCCTGGTAGAAGACAACCGTCCGCGGCTTGGCGGCGAGTTCCATCCGGATCGTTGCCATGAACTCAGCCGAGAAGGCCCTGAGGGTAGGGATATCCTTCGTCTCGATGCCGGCCTCGCCCTTGGCGAGCTTGAGACGTTCGTGGGCCTCACGCTGGCGCGCGGTGCGCTGATCACCGGTCTCCGCACTCCCGCGGCAGCGCTCACCGTTGAAGACGAACTCGTACCAGTAGACCTTCCCGCGCTTGTAGATCGCCATCTTGCTTTCGTGCTCCTTGGGTTCCACCTCTTCGCCCTTCACGGTGGTTTACGGGTTTTGCCGGGCCTTTCTCAGGTTTCGGCGGGTTCGGTTCTCAGGCTCTTTCCGTTTACTTTCAGCAACTTCTCAGGTTCGATCGTGTAATTTTACTTTTTGGGCCATCCCGCCGTTGGCCGCTCCCCGGCCGAATCACCCACCAGCCGGGCGCAACACGCCTGCGACGCGCCTCCGATATTCTGTTGTCAAAGATCATTCGGCCGGAGCTCCTCGCCAGAGACGGCCTGCGCCTGGGTTCAGTTCGTTTGGAAATCTTCACTTTCACGCTCAATTTAGACCGCTTGTAAAACCATCGTTTCCGTATTCACCGTCCCCGACTGAACCACCATCGGCCAGCGGCCGAGCGGGCTTGCCCGGCGACAGTATAGCTGGCGTGGAGGATGCTCCGGAACCGGATCGGGCGCAAGGCGTTGCGGATGCAGGGAAAATGCTCATGGACGGGCCGTGAATCGCCAGACCCGTCACTCAATCTGGAGTCGGCGGAACTTTTTTTCTTTAGGAGCGGGTGCGCTCAGGTTGGGTACCTTAGTTATTCGCGATGTTCATGGGATACACACTATGCTCAGGGTCCCACCACAACAAATTTAGTATCCCTTGATCCATATATCCCCACACCCTCATTTTCTGCTGCAGGCGTATGGAAACCAGATTGTCAGCTTCATCGATTTCGAGCTCGACTAGACGGTCGCGGGCCTCTTTACACAACTCCTTTGTCGGCATCGGATGGCTGCCTGAGCCTGGCTTCAGGACTTCTTTCCAAGTGAGCTTTTCAAGTTCGCCTAGTTTTTCCCTTATGAAAAGAAGGGTCTCGGCATCTACTTGGTGCCATCCGTATGGGTCGCAGAATTCCATCCGGATGACGCGCCAAGCAGGATGCGCGTCATAGTATGAAGAGGGATCGCTTGCGAGTCGCGGGGCTTTTTTGGAAGCCTCTACAAACGAAGCAAAGCTCGGTTTCTTGTCCTGCCGGAGCCGCTTCGCCAAATGCCTAATTCTTGGGGAGAGATCCGTAATACTCAGACATCGAATCGTGCGAAATCTCATTTTGGCCGCGCTCACCTGGCGCAAGCCCGCAACGCGCATCAATCCATGGCCGTTCAGAATGCGTCAAATCGCTCAACCACTGAGAAGTCTTTTCTCCATAGAAATGCAGCACCGAATCAACGGTGTCTCGCTGTTCCTTGGTGAGAGCGTCGGCGTTACCTTTTGGCCACGCGCTCACATCGAACATACCCTTATGCGCAGCATACAGGGCGGGGCACACGGGGCCGTTCACCCACGCCTGTATGGGCTCATCGAAAAGCGGAGCTTCGTCCCATACGAGGGACCAAGCTTGGGAATAGTACGTGAGTTTTTCCAGCTTCATCGCGGTAATACATCCGCTCTTCGCAAGAATGTAAGCTGCTGCGTCATGAACATTCGCCATTTTCAAGCCCCTCCTCTCTCGCCCTTCGCGACTTGGATAAACGCCTCTATGACTATGATGCGCCTGATCGCGCCCGGTTTCATATCAGAAAAGTACTACTTTGTACTCCAGCCGAATCCAAGTGAAGACCCCAAACTACTGAAAACACAAACGAAAAAATATGGTTCTTAACGTGAATGGACCCGTAACCGATTCTGCCCCAAGGTCTTAACTATAATTGACAAACAACACTGTTGCAAGAGTTTTGTTAACTTTGAGACTTGGCTGGAAGCCATATTCTCGACGCGGACGGAGTATTTTGGAAAGAGTTCGTTTTTCACTCCCCCTTCGCCGCGGCTGGCTTGTTCTTAGCCGTCATGTGTTGCCCTCCGGCCCAGCAATCACCGTCAGCGCAGAACGAAGTCCGTTCAACTTCTCAACACATTCCCCTTCATCTTTCGCGCCGATCGCGATCCGAAGGCTATCCGCCTGTTGAATGAAATTGAGCCAAGACTGCGCCGTACCGGCCGATTTTTGATGGTGTGCTTCATCGCTCAGGTCCCGCGAGGATTCGGAAGCGACTTCCCATTCGCCGACGGAAATCTGAGCTCCGATCCCATTCAGAAGGCCATATAAACCTGTTGGATTGAAGAAGCGATAAGCCGTCATTATTATTCCTGATCCCCGTGGCGCACGACGTCAACTGAAGCGGTCAGCTTCGGCTCAGCAGTGACTGTTTGGCGCGTCCGATACTCCGTGATCGACTCGTCAGTTATCAACCACTTGCGCTTGCCGGATCGAATGGCGGTAAGTTCTCGATCTTGAATAAGGCGGCGCACGGTAGCTGGCGACAATTTAAGCTTCGCGGCGGCCTGCTCTACCGTATTGTCCATGTGGTTCATTATGAGCGTTGTTTAGGCATACGGCAAACTATTTTCTTCAAACATGCACAACTATCGTTGACAATCGCTTAGTTCGGCGTTAATGTTTGCTTGTGAGCGTTATTTACGTCAATTATCGACCATGAGTAGATATCGTATTAATTAACCCAGACCCCAAATTCACCCAGCCCACACCGGACAGCAGACCTATCTTAGAAACTTTCTGAGATCGCCCTGAGCCCGTGGTGCGCCCAAAGGAGCAACATGCCGACAAAGACGAAACAGACCGCAGTACCGAGCCGACCGGCAACCCCGAAAGGAGATAACGCCGCCGCTCCGCACCCGATCAGCGCACCGGTAGGGACGCCCGGCCTGCCAATTCCTTACTTTGAGCCCTCCGAAATGACCCGGACGCACGAGCTCATCGTGGACGCCGTTACGGCCATGCTGACGAGAGGCGGACACCGCAACGACGTGGACATGCTGTTGCGCGCCGCGATGGCCCACACAAGGCGCCGGACGTACGACAGTTTCGACGCGGACGAATCGGTCGCAGCGGACGCCGCGGCGAAGTTCATCAGTACGCATTATGAAGACTGGCGGCAGGATTTGGTAACCGTCTGGCGAAAGAACAAACTGAATCCCGTTCCCGTCCTTGAGGCAAAGACCATCACGGACAGGATCCGCGCCAACGTCCGCGAAACTCTCGCCGGTATGTTCGAAGAGTTTCTTGCCGTCTCTTCGCCGGAAGAGCAGCGCTTTTTCCTCGATGTGCTCCGCTCGTTTTCGAGCCGTAACCACCCTGCAGAGGGCGGCGACAGCGAGCTCTTCATCGCCACCGCGTTCGAAAACGAACTCGGCCGCGATCGCTGTCACATCCTGGTACCGGAGCGGATGGTCGATCATGTCCAGGCCTATGTCGACGCCCTTCGCGCGATCGATGCCAGGGAGGTGGCGTGATGGCGGAGAAACAGGCTCCGCTCACCGCCGAGCAGCTACTGGAACTACGCGACGACCAGCGTGTGAATCTGGCGCACTTCGCCACGATCCTGAAAAATGACGCCGGCTGCACTTCGCCGGCTGAGGAATTCATCATGAGCCTCGTCCGATACCACGGCACGGCTATCGTTCCTCTAACGCCGGCGAATATCAAAGACGACCTGCAAACGTTCCGGGAGAACTTCGAGCAAACACTGGAGTCCACCCGACACTTCGTCAGCCTATACCCGGCGGAAGTCCTGGGCGACAACTGCGGCGGATGGAGTGATCAATGCCAAAAACTCAAGGCCATCGCGACGGAGGCGGATGAGGAGTGGGAGAGCGGGGCGCAGGGGCGCATCGACATGGCCCGCGAAGCCCTCAGGCTGTATCCTGCTCTCGTTCTATCCGATGAACCCTGGGATGAGATCAGGAAGAGCATGCGGGCTTGAGAACGCGCGGGGATGTGAGCGTATCAGAAGTCAGCCCCAAATTTGAAAGAAGGAGTGCGCTCCAGGAAACGTCAATTGATGTGCTTCACGGAAATGCCGGAACTCTCAAACTCGAACGGCGCAGTTTGACCCTTGCAGAGTGGGCACCTCGCGAAAGAGGCTGGCAAGGTGTAGGCGCAAGCTGTACAGGAAACCAGATCCCCGTGTGGACGCCCCTCGGCCATATCCCATTCGAATCCAGCGGCGCGCCTGAACGCCTCTACGACAATCGGCGGGCATTCGAGAGGCGCACCAAATGCAACGTGGCGCGTTATGACCAGGGTGATGACACTGTGAATCAAGCGTTGGATTAGCCCGTCGCGCAGCCCGAGCTTGTGTTCCCCGGCCAATTCAATCCTGTACATCTGGGGAAGTTTCTGCATCAGAACTGGCCCCGCGGCTGCGACTCGCTCCCTGATCATCTTGCTATCAGGGTTCAGGGCGAGACCCTCTGCCAAGGATTCAGAAACGTAGTTGGCGTTGTTCATATTTTTGATTTCCGTTCCACTCATGAGGCGGGAGAGAATGCCGGTCCGCCGGCAGTCTTCAGGTAACGCGCGAGCTCGCCGGCGGCTTGCCGAGTTGTCTTGACGTTCGGGAAAGAGTTATACATGACAACAGGAGCGCCGCCCGTGGAACTCCTGCCGCTCATCAGTCCTTGACTTGGCGCAGAATAACCCCCGCCGCTACTCAGGTCCATGTAGTCAGGAACCCAATTTGAGGGGACGCGAGCCGCCATCGCGTGAAGCATGTCATTTGGAATGATTGTTCCCATGTGGTCTGGCATGAAAAGTTCCGGACCTTTTTCTCCGACTATCGAGGGCCTGCCGACTGGAGGCCTGCCACCCTCCGCGAAGCCGAAGATAGACTTAACGATCATCACGACTTTCAAGGCAATCGTGGCGATAGTCTGCTCGATGGTGGCGATTGTGCTTGCTATCAAGGCACCGAGGTGCGTGAACATTACCCCGAGGTGGGCAGTCATTACCCCGAGGTGGGCACCAAGTACGCCCATATGCGCCCCGAGCACGCCAGTGTGGGCGACGGTCGCGGCAGTCCCAGTATTAATCGAGGCCGCGCCCAGCGCTTGCGCTGCGGTGTTGAAGCCCATCTCGGCCAGCAGCTTGTTTATGCCCGCCTGGAACACAGTGCCGAGTACGCTCTGCATGGACTTCTTAACAGCGTCCCCGATTGACTTCCCGATATCCCCGCTGAATATGCCCGCTGAGAGTGTGTTCCCGAGCGATCCAGTGAAATCCTGAACATCCTTCACGATGCCCTTGTACATATTCCCGAGGTTATTAGCTGCCGTTGCGAGCGACTGCATGCGCGTCTGGAGGTTGGTCAGTTGGACGATTTGCCGAGTCGCTGAGTCGCCACGCAATTCGTCGATCTGGATTTCAAGTTGAAGTTCCTTTTCTTGCGCAGCGTAGATGTCGGCGAGTGGGGCACTGATGCTTTGCAGTGTCGCGATGTACGTGTCGTACTGAGCAATAGCCGCCGGCAAGTCTGTCTTTGCCAACTTATCGATAGCGCCAGAAGCTTTGCCCCACGCCTGCTCGATACCGTCTACCGTCGTCGTGTTGTCAATTGCGATCTTGTCGAACGCCGCAATGATCCGACTCGACACATCACCGGATACGCCGTCCATCGTGAGGCCGAGAGTCTTGTAGGCGTCATTAAGGTAATTGAGATCCTTGGTGACTGACGCCGAGATAGCATCGAGCGCCTTTTGGCCTTCGGTCAGTTTCGCAACGTGATCGATGAGCGCGGGAGCTTCCATGTTGCCCGCCTCGAATTGATCGATGAACGTGCCGAAATTCTGGAGGTTGACTCGCGCCACTTCGGCGAGGTTGAGCGCGAGGCCGTGGGCGAACTGCTGTCCAGCCTCTACGCTCGTCGCCCATTTCTGGTATGTCGGATTGGCGTCCATGAACGCCTTCGTAACGGCGTCCTGTGCGGCCTTCAGTTCATCCGAGCTCGCGGCTCCGAACTTGTACGCCTGCGCAACGGCTTGCAGGTTCTCTTCCGCCTTGCCGAACGGGGTCAGGTTGTCATTCGCGGCGTCGGTGATGGATCGGACGGCTAAAGCCAGATCGTTAGCGGCTTTTGACGCTCCGACGTAGCCGGTTTCCGCGTCGGCTGGTATGCCGTTGCTGGCACCGGGCTTTATTCCACCAGCCATCTTGGCGCTGGCCGTTATCGCGTTGCTGACAGCCTGTAGATTAGTCGGATGAGAGGCCGCGTTTGCAATTGCAACCATCAACTCCAAGACGTGGGCGGCCCCAATCGCCATATCCTCTATCGGCTTCACGAGCGGTAGTAGATCGTTGCCTATAGTAACGGCGGCTTCGTGCCAGGCATTTTTGACGTTGATCCACGATCCAGCGGTAGCGTTTGCCTCCTGTGTTGCGACGTCGCCGAACTTCCCCATCGCGAGGGTTAACGCGGTGAGACGATCCGTCTCATCGAGCGCCTTGAACGTCTTCGCGGCCTGATCTGCGGTAACACCAAGGGTTTTGCCGAGATCGTCAGATGATAGGCCGAGGGCCTTCAGTTGGCGCGCGCTGGCCATGCCGGAAAGCGCCATGCCTTCCATGCGCGAGGAAACGTCGCTCACATTCGTGCCGAGCGCCCAGGCTGCGTTACCGGCGGCGGCCAAAGCGGGCTCGATCTGCTCAAGAGACAGGCCGATAGCCGTCATGTGCTGCGATGCGGCAAGAAGCTCCGGGAAAGAAAGCGCTTCGCTACTCGCAAGCGATTCCATTTTCTCGATCGTGTTGCTGGCGATCGACGCGGAGCCGGTAAGGGCTGTTAGCGCGATGGTTGTTTTCTCGATACCGGCCGCGGCTTCAATGGACTCTTCGGCGAGTTTCTTCATCCCTTCGAAAGCGAGAAATTCCCCGGCCAGCTCGCCGAGTTTTTCGCCCATAGCTTCGAGGCCGGCACTCAGGCTGGACAGTTGGGCGGTCGCATCCTGGAGCCCCTTGGTGTAGCCGGAAATGTCGGCTCCGACCTTGACGACCAAGCTCGCAAGTGTATCGCTCATTGATTCATCCTTTCGTTTTCTGCATATCTATAATTCAGGCTGGTTTTCCGGAGGCCGGAAACCAGCAAACTTGTCAGAAGCCACCGCCGTGGCCGCGATCGCGGGCTGAGCCGAAATTGGCCGCGCGGACCTCGATATTTTCCGCCTGGGCGATGCGCAACTGATCGCGGCGTCGCTGCATTTGGGCGCTTATGCCCGGAGCCGCGAGCGCACGCGTATTCCCGCCGCCCGAACTGATGCCATACTTCGCAAGCACGCTGTCGAGCGTCCCGACGCGATCGGCCATCTTCAGGGCAACGGCTCTCTGCGCGGTGACCATGCGGCCTTGGCCCATGCCGCCGCGGACGTCGGCAACTGAGACGCCCCGACCTCTCGCAACCGATCGCGCAAACATGCCGTAGTAGTCGTCTACCATTCCCTGCATAGCGGCGCGGGCTTCATCTCCGAGCGGCTGGAAGGCGTTGCCCTCGGTCTTAAAGGCGCCCGCAGAGATTAGGCTGACTTTCACGCCCTGCTTCTTCAATGCCTCGCTGTCATCCTCATGGGCACAGAACACGCCGATCGATCCCACCTGGCCAGAAGGTGTAACGACAATTTCGGAAGCACCAGAAATAACCCAAAAACAGGCGCTTGCCGCTGTGGTATCGGCTATCGCAGTGACAGGCTTCTTGCCTCGTGCGGAAAATACGAGGTCCGCGGCTTCCTGGCAACCGTCAACGGAGCCGCCCGGTGATGCGGCCACAATGACTATCGCGGAGATTCGTGGATCATTCAGCGCCTGCTTAAATTGTGCTGTCCACGCATCCAAGGAAGTCCCTCGGGCCCCACCTGAGATATCGTTCATCATGGAGGCCCGGTAAGACATCAATCCGAAGAGAGGTAATACAAAAATCGAGCCGGAATTATTCGCCCCCGCCATAGCCGCGCCGCGTGCTGCTGACGCAGCGTTCTCTGACCGGATGGCAGCAAGAACATCTTCGGATGCGTTGCCGCCGGCGGCCTTCAATTCCAGCAGCCCGAAGAGTCCCAGGAGTTTGGATTCTTCGAGGGCCCATGGCATTGAGTACGCGGCGCGGAGGACCCTGGAGTAGGGAGTCATGATTAAGCCCGTGTCTCCAAGGCCACGAAAGCCGATTGAGTCGATCCGCCGTTGTAGGGCGTGACCGGCGTCCGGATAGCCGGCTGGCCGTCAACCCGGAGAAAGAATCTGAAAACACATTCGCCGTTCGCGAAGCCCACGTCCACCGAAAGCACGAGCTCCGGCGGCTTCTGAGCCAGGAGATACATGCTCGGATCAGCGAAGACGATATCGCCCGTCGTGCCGATCGCCGGGGCCTGTTCCATGGGAACTATCGGACGGCTCATAAGGCGCCCAAAAGGCGCATCTGCATCGCCCGGTGTGAACAGGAGCGCCGCGGCGCCAGCCGGAGCGGGAAGGGTGTAGAGAGCGCTCTCGACGGTGTCGGAAACGAACCACACGGCGTTCTTGCGGCCGCCTGGCATCATGCGCGAAAACATACCCGTTATGTTTGTGGGGCTGATACTCCCCGCAGCCTGGCCGTCATCGGGTGCGACCGTGATGAGGGCTTTGGAATTCATGATTCCCAGCGGCTGGCCCAAGCCGGAACCGAGCAGAATTCCTTCGTCCAATTTGAAGGCCGCCTCCAGTGGGAAGGCGAGTTCGATAAAGGCGCCGAGCAGTGGAGCATCCGAATAGAGTTCCTCCGTCACATATGACGCGGCCGTGATTTTCCCGAGGATCAGTTCAGCGCTCCAGAACTTGCCCTTGGACGCTGTGATCGGGTTACTTTCCTGGTTCCACGTCGATTGAATCCCTCCATACCTTGACCCGTTGGCCCGACTGGTTTCATCCACGCCGGGGAACTTCGCGCTATTCCCGACCGTCACTGGAACCGATGTGCAGAGCTGGGCAATATCGGTTTGCTTGCGAATCTTCTTCATCAGCACAGAAGAAAAATCCGCCGGCACGGTGAAGCCGCCTTCACTCGGGATTGTTTCGTTCGCCCCGAGCGCGGCTGAGAGTCGCGGATGGACCTGGTGTCCATTGCCGGGATTCTGGGTCGAGTGAACTGCCTGTAAGAATTGCCCGAAGGCTTTCAGTGTTTCGTTGTCCATTGTTGGCTTCATCGTCGTTACCTCGCCTCCTGTGGGGGTTGCTGTGGACCGGATCGCGAGTGTAGAGCGTCTTCCCGGATCCACGCGGAAAGGCCGTTCAGCGTTGACAACTGCGCGAAGCGGAGCTGCATGTCATCGATCGGGTTCGTCGGGTCCGCCGGCGGGAAAATGAAGTCCGCCAGATTGGGAACTGTTACCTTCTCGGTCTCCATCAGTTCGAGGAGCGCGAGAAATTCGTTTCGACCCGCGAAGAGCGCTTTGAGTAGTCTCTGGACTTGCGACGCGGACTTCTTTCGGAACGCCTCGCGGGCTTCGTATGCGCGCTGATCCCGTTGGTGTTCGTCCTGGTCGCGAACCTCAGCGATGGCCCGGCCGAGTGCGGCGACACGCGCTTTGAGCCCGTCGTGTTTGTCGCTGGCCTCTGATAACTTCCGCTTCACTTTCTCCGAGATCGGCCGCTCTTCGACGAGCGATTCCGTTTCCTCGGCGGCGAAGGCCTTTTCAGCCTCCGTGAATTGCTTTCTGGCTGCCGCGAGGTCCTTCTCGGCGACTGCCTGCTGTTTAATTAATCCTTCGATCTTCGTCATATCTCCCTGCACTTTCGAGTTTGTTGTGAGTGGCACCCGGTGCGCCAGAGGGTCGATTGCCGTTCATTGCCGTTCATTGCCGTTTTTAGCCGTTTGGCTCCGGATTTGTTGTGAATGCGCCGTAGTGGGCAATTGAATCGGATTTGATCCGCCGCCGCTGACCGCTGCCGATCTTTTCGAGCTTCCCGATCTGTACGAGATGCCGGAGTTGCCGCGCCGAGATGTTCAAGAGCTGCGCGGCTGTCTCGAACGTGACTGCGCCGTACCGCGATAGCACCTCGGGATCAGCCGACATGCGTGTACCCTTGTCGCGCGAAACCCAGCGTGGTCCAGATTTTGGTGAAGTCAGCCCGGGCTTCACGCTCGATTTTCGCCGCGGGGTGAATGCGAACGACACCGGTCGCCTTTGTCCGCGATACCAGACCCTCGGCCGCGATCATTTGCCGTGCCTGATCTGCGCGGTCCAGAGCCTCAAGGGCGGTCTGGAGTAAGACTCGGCGCCCGGAGGTCTGCGCGCGCGGGATCAGTTCGTCCCAGAGGCTGCGGGCGCGAATGCTCAGGTGCTCCGGAGCTGTAGGACCCGGCGATTCGGTGGTTTTAGTCATAGGCAACTTTTTTATGTTTGTAGTGGCTCAAACCGCTCAATTTCGCGGATTTGAAAATTTGACTGGGCAACGGTCGTCGGATGCAAAGTCCCCAGAGATTTTGACCCACCCCTGGTGGCACTCAGTCTCTCGACAACTTCCGCCGCCCACATCCACAACTCCGAATCCACACCACCATGACCGCCTGGATCGCTGAGGATCGCTTCCGCCTCTGCAAGCTGCCGCGTCGTGACCATCAAGCGACCCTTGGCTTCCCCGGGAAGCGTGCACATTGCACCCGCCAGTCTCTTTCGCTCTGCGCTAACTTAGCCGGATAATCATCGCCGCTTACCTGGCGGGCAACTTTTCCCCACCGACATTCGCAGTAGCGTGCGCTCGCATCGTCAGATCCCCAGTTTTCTTTCACAATGCCGGATGAACTTAGCGTCAACACGTCCCGGCAAAGCTCGCAAGATTTAGCCGCAGTCAACGCACCCAGTCTTTCCGTTACTATTGCCGGGTCTTCAAACGCCTCACGCCAACCGTAGCGACGAATCGCATACCGGTGGGTGCAGAATGCGCATTGCGGTTTCTTGCCAGCTCGTTCATCGGCCTTCGATTGCCAGCGCAGGGTCGAAAGGCAGGCGTTGCACACGAATTGCGAGACGGCATAGACCGGAGTAAACCGCTCCGCCTTGTCTACGCCGACCCGGCAATCGCAGAATTTCGCACCAACCGCCAGATCATCCCAGTCCTGTCTCGGTCGGCATCCGACTACTCCGGTATCGCTGCATAGCACGCACTCCGGTCCGGTCCGCTCTGGTTCCGGCATCGGCTGAGCAAGGAATTCCTGCAGCTCGGTCGTGATCAGCGTCAGGACAATTCCGTGCGAGCGCCAACTTCGTACCGCCTTGCGGTTTCCGAGAAAGCAAGCAAGCGTCTCCTGCGTCGCTCCGAGGCTAGAGGCCAACTCCCAGATCCTGTCGACCATGGGGTTGTTCGGCGTCAGTGGCGGCGCGGTGGGTACGAGCTTGTTGCAGGCATAGCAAATGCCCTTTCGCGTGTCCGCCGACAGCGCTGGCTTTCCGGGGTTTTCATTTTCGAAAGAAGGGAGCGCAGCAGCAGCAATCTGGCCGTGCTCAACCGTAACGGTCTCTGCTGCTGCTGCATTCTTTTCTATTGATGCTTTTCTATTGATCTTTTCTATCGGACGCGTATGTCCGGTCTTGATCGGACGCGTATGTCCGGTCTTGATCGGATTGAGATCGGACATTTGTGTCCTATCTGGAACTGTCTT
The DNA here is from genome assembly GCA_036272235.1 of Bryobacteraceae bacterium. GTDB lineage: Bacteria > Acidobacteriota > Terriglobia > Bryobacterales > Bryobacteraceae > BOG-234. The sequence continues at coordinate 60,226 of DATAZF010000185.1, forward strand.
TAGTTCGAAAAGGCAACTTGTACGGGTACGCTTCCACTCGATCAGATTTGCCGTTTTCAGTTCGTCGAGCAGGCGACGGATCTGCCGATCCGTGACGCATATTTCACGGGCCAGTGTCTCGTGCTTCGGAAACGCTTTTCCGTCTTCGCCCGCATAGAGTTTCAACCTCCCAAACAGGAGTTTCGCGGCATGTGTCAGCGTTGAATTCGTGAAGACTCCATACGGGATGGCGATGTAATCCGGTCCCGGAGCATTCACCGTTCGCCCTCGATCGTCATCCAAACCGGCATGTCGCGGTTTAGCTTCCGCCTCGGCGGTTCCGCTTCCGGATGCTTCAGAGCAATCCTGAGCGCATCCGCGTTGCGAACGGCAACGTCCCGACTTCGGATGATCAGTGAGCGGGGAATGGTACCGCGGTTCATGGCTGCGCTCAAATCCGCCGCGAGCGCACGCAATTCGTTACGTGCCCCGAGGGCCGCGCCGGCGAGTTGCGTCCATTCCTGATTGGGTACCTTGGTCATGCCGCCCGCCGATCTGCGACACGCTCAAGCTGCCAGCCGCTCAGCAGAGGCGCATTGACTATCAGGCCGTTTTGGGTAATGCTGTATACGAAGCCTGCAGCCCGCTGGTCTTCATCCGATCTGCCGAGCCCACCGTTTGCCGCGGTGGGTTTCGCGTTTTCAGGCGGCAATATCACCTCCACCGCCGGCTGGGCAGGAAGAAAAATACGCACGGATGTCGTCGGGGTGAAAACGAACGAGAGCGCCTACCTTCCGATGACGCGGGCCGCGCTTTTTCGACACCCATTGGTCGACAGTCGCGACTGACACGCCAAAGAAACGCGCAACTTTCCGTTTATCCCAGAGTCCCTCGACTTCGGTGATAGTGGCTTGGAAATGTTTCGATTGCATCGCAGGCTCAGAATGAGGCCTGCGAGTATTGGCGCGTCAATATGGGCGACATGGGCGAACTGCGCCTATGTTTTGCGCCTATGTCTAAGTTGCTGATTCTCTTAGAGTCGATTCGATACGGCGGGTCTTGTCGGAATCACCCTTGGCAAATTTTTCGCCGCGGTGAAGCTTCCATTTGTTGAGGTCTTCATAACTTACTCCGCAGTTTGCTGCTGCGTGCTTCACCAAGATTCCGCCTCTGGCGGTCCGGAACGCTTCGATTGCTCTTTTTCTCTGATCCGTCGTCGCGAACCCATCGATCACGTCTAGTTCTTCTTTTGGCTGGGCCGCAGTGTCGCTGATCCCGGCCGGAGCCGCGACTCGCGTCCGGTACTCAGCTACTTTCCGGACCATTGTGGCCTGAACTGTTTTCAGGTATGTGGCGGCCATTTGCTGGATGGGTCCAGATTCCAGTCGCCGCCAAATCAGAGTCCAAGCTTCCTGATGAGGCACCGAAGCCGTAGAAGGAATTGCAATCAATTCATTGAATTCCCGTTCGGCGATCGCCATCTCTCGGCGAGCTCGGCGAGCGGACGGTTCAAACATGAGGGTGGCGACGTAACCGTCCCAAAGTTCAGCCGTCAAGGCCAGGACTCGCCGCCATACCCGATCGGGAATCGCATTGTTTTTCTGGGATTCCTTGGAATGCTCAAAATACTCGCGGAGGTGACACTCTGCAATATCTTCGGCGAAGAGCCGGATGTAGTCCACGATACTTTCAAGGGCCTGAATTACGTCCCGCTCAAGA
>DATAZF010000186.1:0-13248 GCA_036272235.1 Bryobacteraceae bacterium
TTCCGGCAGGACCGCGGCTTTCATCGGGTTTATCACGCGGCGGCGGACCCCGACGCACTCTCGGCGAGCTTTGCCTGGGCAAACCTTGCTTCGCTTGCGGCTCCGCTGATTTCGGATCTGGTGGGACTTCCCGAAAATATCCGCAATATTGCCGGTCTCTACGCCGGACACGGGTTCGCCGAGTATGAAAGGCTTATCCGCATGGCACGAGCCAGTAGCCCACCCTGCGATACTCTGTCCAATTCTGATGTCGCCATAGCCACCGTGGAGACTGTACCCGCGATCAGCCAATTTCTCGAAGAGCGGCTCGATCCACTGGTCGATCAGATCCCCGCCGCCTCAAGTCTGGAAACGGCAGCCACGCGGGGCAACATCCTTGTCGTCTGGCGGAACGCGATTCCGGCTGGAGTTCTTATCTTTGAAAACTCAAGGCTCTCGGCTACGGTCCGATACTGGTACGTGGACAGAAATTTCCAGGGCCAGGGTATCGGCTCCATGTTGATCAAAGAGTTCTTCCGCGCCTGCTCCGGCGCCAGGCGAATCGTCCTGTGGGTCGCTGCCGGTAACTTTGAAAGCATCGCGAAGTACAGACATTTCGGGTTCAATCCCGAAGCGCTGGAAGATCGCGTCATGTCGAGGAACCACGGGGCCAGGAACCACTGACATGACCAGAATTGAGCAGGCACTCAAGGCGATCCGTCCCGAATACGATTTCACCTCTTCAGTAAACTTCATTGAAGACGGAATGCTCGATTCCTATGACATGGTCATGCTGGTAGCGGATATTGACAAGACTTACGGAATCACTCTGGCCGGCGTCGACATCGTGCCTGAGAATTTCGCCAGCATCCAGGCCATCGAGGCGCTCCTGGCCCGGTACGGGGTGCAGTCGTGAATCTTCTCTTCCGCAACCGGGCGATCACGGGTCTGGCAGCCGTGATGCCGGCGACGGAACGGAAGTTCGTCGATGAGATGGCGAATTACAATTTCCCTCTGGCGCGCTCGCTCAAGTTGAAAGAGGTGATGGGCTACGACGCGCACCGCATCGTCGAAGACGGTGTGTGCGCCTCCGATCTGGCTTGCTTCGGCCTTTCACGCCTCTTCGCGGCGGGCAATCTTGATGCGGGAGAAATCGATGCGCTCGTGGTGGTGAGCCAGTCACCGGACTATTTAATGCCGCCGACCAGCAGTGTCATCCAGGGACGGCTTGGCCTCAAACCCGACATGATCTGTCTCGATATCAATCAAGGGTGCGCGGGATTTCTCATCGGGCTCTTCCAGGCCTTTCTCCTGCTCGACCAGGCTTCGATCGCCAAAGTCGTGCTGGTAAATGTGGACGTGTTGAGCCGGAAGGTGTCGAAGCAGGACCGCAATAGCTACCCCCTGGTCGGCGACGCCGCCTCGATCACGGTTGTGGAACGTTCCGCGGATCCCGGGCCGATCCACGCCAACATCAAAATGGATGGAACCCGCTGCGAGGCCCTGATGATTCCAGCGGGTGGCTTTCGCCGGCCTTCTTCGCTGGAAACGGCCATATTGCAGGATGACGGAGAGGGTAATCGCAGAGCGCTCGACCATCTTAAGATGGATGGTTCCGCGGTCTTCAACTTCGTGCAAACCGAAGTCCCGCCGCTCATCGAAGAGCTGCTCAGGACTGCCGGAGCAGCCATCGGTGACGTCGATTTCTTCCTGTTCCATCAGCCGAACCGGTTCATGCTCCACAAACTTGCCGAGGCGCTCGGTGTTCCCTTTGAAAAAATGCCAAGCAATGTCGTCGAGCACTATGGGAATTCGAGCGGTGTCACAATTCCGGTTGCCATTGCCCATAACCTTCGGGCTCGCGTCCTGAACGGAGCGATCAATGCTTGTCTCGCAGGCTTCGGGGTCGGCCTCACCTGGGCTTCGATGCTGTTGCCCCTCGGACCGCTCGACTTTTGCGATTTGATTTCATTTCAACCGGAGTCCTGCTGAACATGGAAGCCTTCTATACCAATCTGGCTGAAATCATGGAAGTGGACAAGATCGAGGAAAGCGATGTGTTACGGGACTTTCCGGAATGGGACTCGCTGACGGTCCTTTCCCTGATCGCACGTGTGCGGACTCAGTACGGTCTGACTCTGCAGGCGAGCGATCTGCGCGGCTTCGCAACCGCAAGGGAGCTGCGCGATTTGATCGCGACAAAGCGCATGGGCTGAGGAAATGGCCGAAGAGATCATCTCGACTCTGATCACTGGCGCCTCATCGGGCATTGGGCAAGCGACAGCCATCCACCTTTCGCGGGAGCGCACGCTTATTCTGCACGGTCGCGATGCGCGGCGGCTGGAGCAGACTCGATGCCTGTGCAGCAGTCCCGAACGGCACATCATCTGGCAGGCTGATCTCAACTGCATCGCGTCATTGGCCGGTTCGCTTACGAGTTTGATGTCGCAATCGGGGCTGTTGGTGAATTCTTTTGTACACTGCGCGGGCCTGGCGGTAGTGCTGCCGATGCGCAGCACCGATTATCGGGTCGCGCTGGAAACCATGACGGTCAACTTCCTGTCGGCGGTCGAGATCGTCAACGTGCTCCTGAAAAAGAAGGTCAACCGCCGCGATCTGACGGGTATAGTATTCGTCTCCAGCATCTTCAGTCGCTCCGGTGCCCGCGGACACGCAGCCTACTGTGCAAGCAAGAGCGCACTCGATGGCCTGATGCGGGCTCTGGCCGTCGAACTGGCCCCAACGGTAAGAGTGAACTCGGTGCTGCCAGGAGCAGTTCGCACGCCTTTGTCGGAAGGCGCCTTCTCCAATCCGGCAATCGCCAAAGGCATGGAAGAGGACTACCCGTTGGGACTCGGCACTCCGGGCGACATCGCCGATCTAATCGGATTTCTCCTTTCGGATGGGGCGCGTTGGATTACCGGGCAGGAGATCGCTGTCGATGGCGGTCGAACAATTAACATGTCGCATCGGCGCGAAGAAGCATGAACGAAGAAACGTGAAAAAAGTCAACCTCTTCCGGGATGCCGATGATTCGTGGATAACCACCGAGACCATGCTGCGGCTGCTGGAGTCTGTCGGCGCGGCCGACGCCCGTATCCTCTATATCCATTCCGCAATCAGTTTCGGCGCTCCGAACCCGGATTTGAGGCGGAACGTTCTGCTCTCGGAGATGTATCAGGTACTGGCAGCCCTCAATGTTCCCAACATTTGCGTGCCAACATTCACATTCAGCTTTTGCAACGGCGAAGACTACTCAGTTCAGACGTCGCGCAGCAGGATGGGCGCCTTCAATGAGTATGTCCGCAGGCTGCCGGAGGCCAGACGTTCGAACGACCCCCTTCTCTCATCAACGCTGATCGGGGACGACCAGGATCTCGTGACGCCAGCGAGCCGAGACTCGATTGGAGAAGGATCCACTTTCGACAAGCTTCATCAGCGGGGAAAAGGCGTGAAGTTTCTTTTCATGGGCACAACCGTCAGTGAGTGTCTGACTTACTCGCATTACGTCGAAGAGCGCCTCAACGTTCCTTACCGTTACAATCGCGCCTTTACAGGGAGCATTACCGACGGGGAACGCACCTGGCAGGATACATCGCAGTTGTTCGTCCGCTACAAGGGGGTTGTACCCTCTTCCCGCGGGATGCTTGAAAAAGAATTACTCGGGAGCGGCCTGCTTCGCAAGGTAGTATGCGGCGCCAGTTCCATTGCCTGCGTTAGTGAGCCGGATGCTTATGGAACGATTGTGGCTCATCTTAGCGCCGACATCTCCTGTTACCTCGAGGCGGATCCGGGAGACCGGAACACTGAGTTCTCGGTGTCGAATATGGTTGCGTTGTGATCGTCGAACGTCTCGGGATCGACTCCGTGGTCCTCGGCGGGAACGTTCTCAGCATTCAGGACTTCGACCCCGCCGCCGACTTTGCGGCCTTTGAAAGCGGCTATGTGGGCAAGTACGGTCCGGTCTATGTTTCGTGCCGCCTTCCGATGGAATCCCTTACCGGCATCCATGCTCTGGAAGCTGCCGGCTTTCGATTGATCGAGACTCAGATCCGGTCTTCCATGAAGCTTCGAAAGCCATTCGACGTTTCGGGGTTCCCTTACCATTTCGAAAGCGTCTCCTCCGAAACAGAACTGGCTCCTGTCCTGGATATTGCAGCTTCGACCTTTACCCACGACCGCTTTTTCGTGGACCCGTATCTTGGCCCCGCGGCATCGGGCGCGCGTTATCGCGGCTATGTCACGAAATCGTTCCAGTCACTGGACGAGGCGGTGTACAGGCTTGTAGACTCGGCGTCGGGAATCACCGTCGCGTTCAAGACCCACAGATATCTCGCGAATGGCGAGGTCCTGCTCCTGTTGGGGGGCGTTCATCCCAATTACAAGACCCTTGGCCTCGGCCTCCTGAATGAATACTTCGAGCTGAACGAGCTGTTGGGAAGAGGGATCAGACGCGTGACTACACACATCTCGGCAGCGAATTATCCCGTATTCAACCTGGAAATCCGCGGTCTGGGTTTTCGGGTAGATGGAACCTTTGCCGTTTTCCGCAAGCTCTACGGATCCCTTCTGTGTCCAGCGTCCCATGCCGAAGCGTATTGATCTGAAGGGGTGGCTCGTCGTGTCTTCCGTAACGCTGCTCAGCGTCCTGACCGCCTGGTTCGGCGTCTTTTCCGGACAGAATCTGGGTTCGTACGACGACGAGGGCATGTTGATGATCGACATCAAGCGGTTCTTCGAGGGGCGAGCGCTTTACGACGATGTCGGAACGATTTACGGTCCTCTCTACTACTTCTATGAGTGGTGCGCGCATGTCCTGACGGGCACGGCGCTCTCGCACGATTCGGTTCGGTTCGTTTCGATGTTTTTCTGGGTCGCGTCGGCCGTGCTCGTTTTCTTCGTGGTGTATCGGACCACCGGCTCGATCCTGCTCGCCGCAGCTTGTCATTTCCTGGCATTTCGCACGCTCTCGTTTATCGCCAATGAGCCGGCCCACCCGGAGGAACTGTGCAGCGCTCTGCTCGCCGGAGTCGGTCTGGCCGCCGTGGCCGTCTCCTCGCGCAAGATCCTGATGCCGTTGCTGGGCGCGCTCGCCGCTGCATTGGCGCTCACAAAGATCAACATGGGAGTGTTCGCTGTTCTGGCCATCGGTCTCGCCCTGTTATTCGCTGTCCGACGCGGAACGGCGCGTCTCGTACTACTGATTCCGGGATGCGCGGCCGCACTGATCTTCCCGGTCCTGCTGATGTGGGGACATCGTACGGACATGTGGGCGCAGGTATTCAGTGCCGTTACGGTCCTGGCTCTGACCGCCGCGATCATCGCCGTCTCACAGCAGGAATTCAAATGGAACGCCGGGCCTTCAGACTTCGTGACGGCCGGACTCGGCTTTGTCACAGCTCTAGTGGTCATCGGCTGGTTTCCTCTCGCGCACGGCAGTACAGTGCGCGGAATGATCGACCTGCTGATCCTGCAGCCGGAACGATCCTTCGCCATCACGTGGTTTCTTGCGTCGCCCATTCCGGTAGCGGCGATCCCGTGGGCGCTGGCGGGTGTCTGCTGCGCATGGCTCGCCGCGACTAAACGGATCGGCGCCGGCGCCGTCGACTCGATGAAGGTCGCATTTGCAGCAGCAGTGGGCGTCCTCATCCTGCTTGGGTTCCATTACCGCGTCATGAGTTTCGCCACACCATTTCTCTGGCTCGCCGCAATCCCGCCCCGGAATTCGCAGCGAGACTCCATTGGAGTCTTCGCGCGATCGCTGCTCGTGTTTCTGTCAGTCGTCCAGATCCTGTACGCCTATCCGGTCGCGGGATACCAGGTGGCGTTCACGAGCATGATGATGATTGTTCCTGCCGCCATCTGCCTCATGGACAGCCTTCCTGTCGTGCTGGCGCTGGCGCATCAATCCAATCACGCCGCCGCGCGGGGCCGCTGGGTGGTGCTCCCGGCTGCGGCACTCACGGTACTTTATGTGTTCTCCCTCTGGATCACTATTCAGGAATATGAAGCCGGCGAGCCACTCGGCTTGCCCGGCACCAGCCTCATGCGCATCGATCACAAAGATGCAGAGCTCGTACGAAACCTCTCCGCCCGGATCGACAAGTCGCAGTGCACCATGCTGGCGAGCGCGCCAGGGCTGCTCAGTTTCAATTTCCTGACCGGGGCGCCGGCGCCGGGACTGATCCACTACAGCACCTGGATGAGCAGTCTCAGTGATGCGGTGCAGGAGAAGACGATCGTCGAATTATCGAAAGAGAGCCGCCCGTGCGTTCTCTACAACCAATCCCTGATCGATTTCTGGACACACAACGCTGACGTTTCCACGCGCCCTCTGGTCCGCTACATGAAGGAGAACTTCGCGGTCGTCTACGCGGCATCCGGTTACGAGTTGATGGAACCATCCGCGAGAACCGCGGCAAGAACCGCGGCGGCGCCTCTGCCGAAGTAAGCGCCGGCTGCTTTCCTTCTCGTTCGGCACACGATAACGCCCGTTGGAGATACTGGAGTCATGGCCCGTACCCTGACCGAATCGAATCGCGGTGGGCCGCCGCCGATTCTGCCCGATCTGCCGCCGGGCGATCCCGGTGGAGAGGATCGGGACCGGTCGACTCCCGGAAATTCGCGGCAGACATCGATAACCGGAATTATCGTGCTGATGTGCGCGAGCGCGATGACGTTCGCGGCGTTCGTGAGCGCGATGGTGGTGCGGCGCGGGCTCAATAACGACTGGGGACAGATCGGGCTTCCGCACATCCTCTACTGGAATACGGGCGTGCTTTTGCTGAGCAGCGTGGCGATCGACGCGGGCCGAAGGCTGTTGCGCAGCGGAAGTCGCGCGGCGTTCAACTGGGTGTGGTCCGCCGGGACGCTGCTGGGCATCACATTTCTGGCCGGCCAGGCAATCGCGTGGAAACAGCTTGAAGAGCGCGGGTTCTACATCAGCGGGCATCCGAGCAGCGCTTTCTTTTATGTGCTGACGTGGGCTCATGCGGCACACGTCGTCGGCGCACTGGCGGCCGTGATGTATGTGGAATACCGGGCGCTGCGGTTCGAGCTGGGGCCCAGCCGGCGCACGATGGTGACGGTGACCGCGATCTTCTGGCACTTCCTTGACGTACTGTGGCTCGGGATTATGGGACTGTTCGTATTTTGGGCATAAGAGAGTATCTCGCGGAATACGGGGCCACCCGCGCACGGCGGACGACTATCTGGGTTGTGATCGCGCACTGTGCATTCTTTGCAGCGCTGTTCGCGGTGATGTTCTATTTGCGCTGGGCGTCGGAAGAATGGCCGGCGCCCTTCCATTTCGCATCGCTGATTATGGTGGTGGCGCTGACCCTGTTTGCGATCTCGGGGAGCGCGACGCTCGAGATGGCGTCGAGAGCCGCAAAGCTGAATGACTCCGAGCCCGCGGTGCGATGGGTTGCGGTGGGGATTGCGAGCTGGCTGACCTTCCTGTTTCTGGAAGTCGTCGAGTGGGTGCGGCTGGTTTATCTGGTCAAGCTCGGGCCGGACACAGCGTTCGGCGGAACGTTCCTGGCATTGACCGGAGCGCACTGGATCGCGGTGTGCGCGTGCGTGTCGTGGATGACCGTGGTGGCCAGCGATGTGCGGCGGCGCGACGTGGTGGCTGTGAGTTTGTACGCGCATTTTCTGAATGTCCTCTGGATCGTGCTGGTGTTTACGCTGTATCTGGCTAATTTCACCCTGGGGGAGATATGAACTGGCCGGTGGTGCTCGCGCAGTGCGTGATGTGTTACCGGACAGCGGCGGCGCAACAGCTGGAGCGGTCGCGGGTTTTGAATTCCGGGATTGTGATTTTGCTGGTGCCTCCGGTGCTGGTGCTGGGGGGATTGCTCGGGCTGGCGTGGTGGCGGCGGGAGCCCCGGGGGGAAAGCACCGGCGACAAGATCGCCAGCGGTAGATGATGGCCTGGATATTATTGGCTGTTGATCTATGTCCACAGATATTCAGTCCTCTTTGAATGAACGGCGGGTTTTCGATCCGCCGGCCGAGTTTAGTTCGCATGCGCATGTCGGGAGCATGACGGAGTACGAGAAGCTCTACGCCGAGGCCGACCGGGATCCGGAGGGTTTCTGGGCGCGCATCGCAGGGGAGCTGGAGTGGTCTGAGCCCTGGACGAAGGTGCTCGAGTGGAATGTCCCCTTCGCGAAATGGTTTGTCGGCGGAAAGCTGAACCTGGCGCATAACTGCCTCGACCGGCATGTGGCTACGTGGCGTAAGAACAAGGCCGCGATCATCTGGGAGGGCGAGCCGGGGGAAATCCGGACGCTGACTTATTCGCAGTTGTTGTCGGCGGTTTCGCGCTGCGCGAACGTGCTGAAGCGGATCGGCGTCAAGACGGGCGACCGCGTGGCGATCTATATGGGGATGTCGCCCGAGCTGGCGATCGCGATGCTGGCTTGTGCGCGGATTGGGGCAACGCACACGGTGATCTTCGGCGGGTTTTCGTCTCAGGCCATCGTGGATCGCGTGAACGATGCGCAATGCACCTGCGTGATCACGCAGGATGGGACATTCCGGCGCGGCAGTGAAATCAAACTGAAGCCCACGGTTGACGATGCGCTGGGGCGGTGTCCGTCTGTGAAGACCGTCCTCGTCTATCAGAGAACCGGAACGCCGCAACGCATGGTTACGGGGCGCGATCACTGGTGGCACGAAATGATGCAGACGGTGACGGACGAGTGCCAAGCCGAGGCCCTCGATTCGGAGCACCCGCTGTATCTGCTGTATACCTCCGGAACGACCGGGAAGCCAAAGGGCATTCTGCATACGACGGGCGGCTACTCGGTTCTGACTTACATCACTTCGAAGTGGGTTTTCGATCTGAAGGACGAAGACATTTTCTGGTGCACGGCCGATATCGGCTGGGTGACCGGACATAGTTATGTGGTCTACGGGCCGCTGCAGAATGGCGCGACGGTGGTGATGTACGAAGGCGGTCCGACGCATCCGCAGCCGGACCGGTTCTGGCAGATGATCGACCGCCATAAGGTCACGATTTTCTACACGGCGCCCACGGCGATTCGGGCATTCATGCGGCTGGGTGAGCAGTGGCCGGCGGCGCATCCGATGAAGTCGCTGCGGCTGCTGGGAAGCGTGGGAGAACCGATCAATCCCGAGGCGTGGATGTGGTACCGGAGCACGATTGGGCATGACCGGTGTCCGATTGTGGATACGTGGTGGCAGACAGAGACCGGCGGGATCATGGTGAGTCCGATGCCGGGGGCGACGCCGACGAAGCCGGGCTCGTGCACACGGCCGATGCCGGGGATCAAGCTCGAGGTGGTGACGCGCGAGGGCAATCCCGTACCCGCGGGCTCGGGCGGTTATCTCGTGATCCGCAAGCCGTGGCCGTCGATGCTGCGGACGATCTACGGGGACGATGCTCGTTATCAGGAACAGTACTGGTCGCAAATTCCGGGCTCCTATTTCACCGGCGACGGCGCGCGGCAGGATGAGGACGGCTACATCTGGGTGATGGGGCGCGTGGACGATGTGATTAACGTTTCCGGACACCGGCTCAGCACCATGGAGGTGGAATCGGCGCTGGTGGCGCATCCGCGCGTTGCGGAGGCGGCGGTAGTCGCACGGCCCGATGAGATCAAGGGGTCGGCGATTGTTGCGTTCGTGACGCTTCAGGTCGGGAGCGAGCCCAACGATGAGCTGAAGAACGAGCTGCGTTTGTGGGTCGGCAAGGAGATTGGTTCGCTTGCGAAGCCCGACGATATCCGGTTTACCGATGCGCTCCCCAAGACGCGCAGCGGGAAGATTATGCGGCGGCTGCTCAGGGAGCTGGCGGCCGGGGGAGAGATCAAGGGGGATGTTACTACCCTTGAGGATCTCGGGGTGCTGGCCAGGTTACGGGCCGATGAGGATTAGTCCCGGCCACAGATGAACGCAGATGAACGCAGATAAAGGCAATTAGTTATCTGAGAGGTGTTCGACATGATCGACCACTATTACCTCCACAGGGCCTTTTTGCGATTTGAGTTTTAAGCCGAGTTGTTCCCGTACTGCCTGTTGGAATGAGGGCTTGGTGGGTCCGGGGTGGAATCCGGGGTCCATTCGAGGGTGAAGTCGAAGCGGCCGGTTAGTCCGGTGCGATCCACCAGCGGAGCACCAACACACCCATCGCGCTCAGAGAGTTGGCGACGAGGTCCGGACGACGATACCGTCACGGCAACCGGGTTGGTTGGGCATTCGGAATCGGCTGGATGCGGCTGGAGTTGCGGGCCGAACTTGCCAGGCTTCAACGGGACGAGCGCGACGAAGCGCTCCGAGGTCACCTGGCCAGGCAATTGGGGGAGCAGAGCGGGACGTGGAAGGCGGGTTGTTGGGCGGACGCGGGCAGGGCGTAAAGCAGGAGCGTCGGGATTATGTGGAGTATCTTCATAACCGATCAACGCAGGGCGAAGGTGAGGAGGGCTTGGTTGTTGCCTCGGCCTCCTCCGGCTGCCACTATGGCTACGTATTGTTTGCCGTTTTTGCCTTGATACGTGATGGGTACGGCTGTCGCGCTGTAGTCGAGTTTTTGGGTCCAGAGTTCCTTTCCTGTTTTGGAATCGAAGGCCCGGAAGCGGTTGTCGCCGGTGGCGCCTATGAAGACGAGGCCTCCGGCGGTGGCTATCGGGCCAGCGAAGGCGCCTGCTCTTCCGGTATTTTGTTTACCTGGTGGAAGAGACTCGGTTATGCCTAACGGGACTCGCCACGCTATGTCACCGCTGTTGGCGTTGACTGCGAAGAGGCTTTCCCAGGGTGGTTTGACGCAGGGCAAGCCTCCGACGGCGAAGCTGAAGTAGCCGGGGGCCTTGTCATAAGGGACCTGGCCTTCTTTGCCGGCGTTGGGGTTGCGGCGGATCCAGCCTGTGCCGGGGCTGTCCTGCGAGTTCACGAAGATGTAGCCGAGCTTCTGGTCACTGGCGGCGCCGCCCCAGTTGGTGCCTCCGGTCGGCCCGGGGAAGCTGATGGTTTCGTGGGTGGGGGTACCGTCGGCCTGGAAGGTCCACGGGGTGAAGGGGCCGGAGTCTTCGAAGCCGTGTTTGACCCAGAGGTCCTGACAGGCTTTGGCGTGCTCGGGGGTCGTGTCGTCCGCAGTCACGATGTCCTCACGCTTGATGCTTACGCGAGCGAGCGGTGGAGGTTTCAACGGGAACGGCTGCGTAGGAGACGTCGCCTCGCCAGGGACAGTGCTTTGGGGAACGGGACGCTCTTCGACGCCGAAGACGGGTTTGCCGGTGACGCGATCGAGGATGAAGAGGTAGCCGGACTTGCCTGCCTGGGCGAGGGCCGGAATCTTTTTTCCATCTTTCACGATGTCGATGAGGACGGGGTCGGGCGGGAGGTCGTAGTCCCAAAGCTCGTGGTGGACGGTTTGGAAATACCACTTGAGCTTGCCGGTGTTGGCGTCGACGGCGACGATTGAATTCGCATAGAGGTTGCTGCCTTTGCGATCGCCGCCGTAATAGTTGGCGGCGGGTCCGCCCATGGGCATGTAGACAATGCCGCGCTGCTCGTCGACGGTCATGGAGTAAGACCACATGTTGTTTCCGGCGCGGCCTTTCCAACTGCCGGGTGCCCAATCTTCGGCACCGGGTTCGCCTTCATGCGGGATGGCGTGAAAGTCCCAAAGCTTCCTGCCGGTGCGGGCGTCGTAGGCGCGGGAGTCTCCGGGAAGGCCGCCGGGCTCTTCGTCCTGATTGTGCGGGTTGGGCTCGCCGGGTCCAAAGATATTCATGCCGACGAAAATCAGGTTCTTGAACACGGTGGGGACGCCGGCGAATGGGACGTCCATCGTCATTGCGCCTTCAGTGCCGAAGCCGGGGTCGGGCTTGCCGGTACGGGCATTGAGACCGATCATTTTGTGGCCGGAGGTGAAGAGGATTCTCGCGGGGTTATTTTTGTCGCCCGGCCACCAGGCGACGCCGCGCTGGGAGGCTATGCCGTTGTTGGGGAGGTCGTAGCGCCACAGCTCTTTGCCGGAGTCGGGATCGAGGGCTACTACTTTGTTGCCTGCGGGGAGGTACATGACCCCGTTGACTACTATGGGCGTGACCTGGTTCATGGTGCCGGACGCCGGGCTGGCCGGATCGGGGCGCAGTTTGTATGACCAGGCCTGGGTGAGCGTTGCTACGTTGGCGGGCGTGATTTGTGTGAGTGGGGAGTAGCGGGTGGCGGCCAGGTCGCGGTTATAGGTTGGCCAGTCGGTCGGGGATTGGGCGCAGAGAGGCAGCACGGCCGTGACAAGCAAAAACCTAATCGGCCACAGATGAACACAGATGAACACGGATAAACCCTTTCCTATGGAAGAGAGAAGACGTAGACGGCGCTGGAGTCCCACTGGGTTTTCATTTCGGGGACTTCGGCGCTGAGCTCGGGGACCTTGGGGTTGTTGCCTGTCATCACCGCTACGTACTGCTTGCCGTTGACTGCGTAGGTGATTGTGCTTACCGAGATGTTTCCGCCCAGGATCGATTCCCAGAGCTGCTTGCCGGTGGCGGCGTCGAAGGCGCGGAAGCGCCGGTTCATGTCTCCGTGGAAGACGAGGTCGCCGGCGGTGGCAAGCATGGCTCCGTTGCCGGGGGTGCGTCCGACATCGAAGCGGAGCATTTCGCCAGTGGAGAGATTGATCTTCGCAATGCCGGTGAGGGCGTTGGGATCGCCGCCTGGGCGCTGGACGACGTGCCAGCCGCCGCGTCCGGCGGGTCCGGCAGTGGTGAGGTCGCGGCAGTTATCGATGTAAGGCACGTAGAGAGAATTGGTGCCGGGCGAGTAGGCGGTGGGCCAGTAGCTGCGTGTGTTCCAGAAGCAGACGACATGGTGCTCGCCTGGGGTCTTGAAGACGTTGTTCCAGTTGATGGTGGTCTTGCCGGTCTTCGGGTCGATGTCGGAGATGACCCAGTTGGGATCGTCGAAGGGGAACGGATTGGCCCAGAGGAACTGGCCGTTGGTGCGATCGAGGGCGAAGATCCCTCCCGCCTCGCCTACGGTGACGGCGATATCGCGCTCTTCACCCTTCCTGATGGCGGGGTTGATCCACTTTACGAATTTGGGATCGGGGGAGATCTTTGTGCGGAGAAGGGTGCGCTCGTGGGTGTAGTCGGAATCCCAATCGTCGCCGGGCAGGTGCTGGTAATACCAGTTGAGCTTGCCGGTGTTGACGTCGAGGGCAACGGTGGAGTTGCTGTAGAGATCGGAGGGCGTGCTGCGCGAGACGGCGTCGGGATTTCCATCGTGGCGGAGAAT
>DATAZF010000187.1:0-8110 GCA_036272235.1 Bryobacteraceae bacterium
GAGCGCCAGTATCATTCGCGCCTTTCCGGACCGCGTGCTGAACATCCACCCTTCCCTGCTGCCGGCCTTCGCCGGCCTTGACGCGCAAAGACAGGCTCTCGACTACGGCGCGAAGATCACCGGCTGTACCGTACACTTCGTCGACGAATTCCTGGACTCCGGCCCGATCGTCATACAATCCGCGGTGCCAGTGCTCGATGGGGACAGTGTGGCCTCCCTCTCGACGCGCATCCTCGCGCAGGAGCATCTGATTTACTCGAAGGCTATCCGCTATATAGTGGACGGCCGCATTACCGTCGAAGGCCGCAAGGTAACAATCCGCGAAGAGGCATAGCAGAGGCCGAAAAAAGTCCTGGGCGCTTACGGCACGCAGGCGGTTTGGCCTGCCGTATTTAATTTAATACTCAAGCCGCCGGACAACTCCGACGCTGGTCTCCATCGCCGTGCGCGGAGGCGCGAACTCCACGCCGATTCGAGCCCCATTCAGGGCGCCGCACCGCAAAGTCAAATTCGTTCGCGGCGCTGCCGGCATCTCGACAGCATCGGCCTCCGGAAAGTCGAACAGAGCAACCTTCTCCCCGGTCTTATCCCTTACGACGACCTGCAGACGGTTGCCCTCGGGAGAACAATCAAGCGACCGCGCCGCGCCGATGACCCGCTGCAATTTCTCGCCCTGACGCACCGCGGCGGAGGGCTTCGATCTCGCCTCGACAAACTTCAGAATGGGCGCTGCCCGGCGCCGGTCGAGATCCGTCTTCGCCCATTTGCGGCAGTTCTCCGCATTTCTCTGCGCGGCTTCGAGCTCGCCTGTCTGTACATACGAATAGGCCAGCCCGCAGTAGACGCCGGTCGCCTGCTGCGGGGTGATATTTGAAATCGCCATCAGCGTCGAAACAGCGGCCGGGAAATCCCGCGTGTCGACGCGCATTAAACCCAGTTCCACGCGTGCTTCGGTGAAATCCGGCTTCGACTTCACGGTCCGCTCGAGGATTGGGATGATCTTTGCCGCCGGCTGTTTCGCCTGGCGCTCCAGTGCCGCGAGCTGAAAGCACATTTGCGCATCCGCGTCCCCGGCATCGAAGGCTTTCGCGAAGTAGCGCCGCGCAGTTTCCACGTCCTTGTTCCAGAGCGCGGTATAACCGATCGATCTGTCGAGATCCGCGCGATCCGGCTGCTCTTTTTCCAGTCGCGCGTATTCCGCCTGCGCGCCCTCTCTCCTGCCGATCGCCACCATCAAATCCGCCAGCGCGAGCCGCGCATCGAACTCGGGCAGCGGCGACGACTCAATCTGACTCTCGGGACTCTCGATCCGTGTTTCAAAAACTCTTCCGTAGATGCGCTTGCGGTTGAAATACGCGCGAAGGTCGGAGAAGATCGCCGCGGAGGAACGGCCGAATGCGATCTGGCAGGCTTCGGCGCTGCTTTTACCGCTGTTGAGCGCCACCACGAATTTGCCGAAATTATCCTTATATTCCGGAGAAAGATAGAGCATGTGGGCCAGCGCCCAGCTCTCCGCGTAGAAAATTCCGACACGGGAGGCTTCATGGTAGGCGGGCGAACCGATGTTGACCGAAGTGAGCGTGTCGAAGTCCATCCATTCGTCGGACGCGAGAGACTTCATGCGGTCAGGCAGAAGATCTCCCACCGCGGTATCTTTGCCTTCCGGACGGAGGGTCGAAAAAACGTCGGCCCACCCTTCGTTGAGCCACGTGGGAAGCTTCAGGCCGCTGTGGCGCACGATCAGATGCATGTATTCGTGGATCGAAGCCGCGTAGTCGCCTTCCGGCTGCTTCGACGAAACGCGGTCGCCCATGACGATGTATTCGCTCGCCGGCGTAGCTACAAAATAGGCCACAGTGAAAGCGTTCTGGCGGTAGGGCTCATACTGCGCTTCGGTGTCGAATTGAAAAATGCGCAGCGGAAAATCGCCGGGATTTCGTATCGGCGATGTCTGCAGGAAAAACGCGCGCACCTGTTCGAGGTGGCGGATAGTGTCCCTGCCCTGCTTGTCGCTCGCCGTGGTGTAGAGTTCGAAATCCGGGCTGGCGATGCGCAACCAGTGATCGGCCGCAATCGCGGGCATTCCGGCCAGAAGGGCAAGAAACGCGACAGCAGCGACCCGGAGCATAGTCACTCCCGATCATACGACAGCACTGCGAAATGATGCTTCAGAGTTCGATCCCGCGAGTTCGAAGCGCGAAGCCGTCGGAGGAAGAATCAACTCGCCGCGCCGAAGACGCGCTCGAAAATTGCATCCACGTGTTTGAGCTGCCGCTCGAGCGAAAACGTATAAGCGAGTTTCGCCGGGTCGAGCATCCGTGAAATCTCCGGATCGGCCGCGATCGCGGCCCGGAAATCGCCTTCGCTCTCCCACGCTTCCATCGCATGGCGCTGCACCACCGCATAAGCCTGCTCGCGCAGCATTCCGGCCGCGGAAAGATCGAGCAACAACTGCCCCGAGAACACGAGCCCGCGCGTCAAATCGAGATTGCGCCGCATCCGCTCCGGATAGACGAACATCCTGTCGACCAGACTGGCGGTTTTCTCGAGAAGGTAATCCGTCAGGATTGTCGAATCGGGCAGAATGATGCGTTCGACCGACGAATGCGAGATGTCCCGCTCGTGCCATAGCGCAATATTTTCGAAGGCGGCCTGCGCATTGCCGCGCACCACCCGCGCAAGGCCGCAGATCTGCTCGCTTGTGATCGGATTCTTCTTGTGGGGCATCGCCGAAGAGCCCTTCTGCCCGATTGCGAAGTACTCCGCGGCCTCGCGCACCTCCGTCCGCTGCAGGTGACGGATTTCGAGGGCGATCTTCTCGAGCCCCGCCGTCAGCGTGGCCAGCGTCGCCACGAATTGCGCGTGCCGGTCCCGCTGGATGACCTGCGATGCCACCGGCGCGGGCGCAAGCCCCAGACGCGCGCAGATTTTTTCTTCGACATCCGGACCGATGTGCGCGAAGGTTCCCACCGCGCCCGAAATCTTGCCGACGCGAAGATCTTCCGCCGCCGCTTCGAGGCGTTTCTGGTTGCGCCCCGCTTCGGCATACCAGATCGCCAGCTTCAGGCCGAATGTGATCGGCTCCGCGTGCACACCGTGCGTGCGCCCGATCTGTATGGCGTCTTTGAACTCAAACGCCCGCCGCTTCAGCACGTCGCGCAGCTTCGCCAGCCCCGCCAGAAGAATGCGCGTGGCCTGCCCGATCTGCAGCGCCTGGGCGGTATCCACTACGTCGTTCGAAGTCATTCCATAGTGGAACCAGCGCGATGCGCCGGCATGCCCGGCCGCGGCCATCGATTCCGCCACGGCCGTCGTGAAAGCGATTACATCGTGCCGCGTCTGTTTTTCGATTTCAAAAATGCGTGGAACGTCGAACGATGCGTGCCGCCGCAGCAGCACCGCATCTTCGGGCGGAACGACGCCCAGCCCGGCAAGCGTCTCCGAAGCGGCCAGTTCCACCTCCAGCCATTGCTGGAATTTGTTCCGGTCGCTCCAGACGGCCCCGATTTCAGGGCGAGTGTAGCGGGAAATCAATACGCGAAAACCTCGGTTTGTCTCTTCTGTTCGGCGATCACAAGCCGCGGCGCGATGCCGCGCTTCTGGAGCGACTGCTCCGCGCCCATGCGCACAATCTCCGGATGATTGTTGTGCTCGCTCAGGTGCCCGAGGACCAGCGTCTGCACTCCCCCATCCATATCTTCTTCCAGAAAGTCGCAGGTGACCGAGTTCGATAAGTGCCCGTTCCGGCCCATCACTCGTTGCTTGACACTCCAGGGATACGGCCCGACCTTGAGCATCTCCAGATCGTGATTCGATTCCACGAGCAGCATCTGCACACGGCGCAGATGAATTTTGATCGAATCGGGCATATAGCCCAGATCGGTCGCCACCCCGATCTTGACGCCTTCCGCGTGGAAGCAGAATCCGACCGGGTCGACCGCATCATGCGGAATCGTGAAGCTCTGCACCACGATATTGCCGATCATCCACCCCGAGCCCGCCTGGAAGTGCTCGACCGGAGGAGCCGGGGCATCGTCCCAGTCGATGGCCGGAGCAGTCAGCTTCGACACGAAAACCGGCAGCGTCTTCTTCTTTTTCTTCTCACACCATCGCACCAGCCGCGCCAGTCCGGAAATGTGATCGCTGTGCTCATGCGTAACCAGGACCGCGTCGAGATCTTCCGGCTTTTCGCCGATCTCAGCAAGTCTCCGGGTCAATTCCCGGACGCTCAAACCCGCATCGATCAGGATCCGCGTCTTCGATGTTGCGAGAAACGCCGAATTCCCGGCGCTGCCGCTCGCGAGTACGCAGAATCTGACCAGAACAAATCTCCTCCGTCCTGTTTTAGCAGGATCGGGCGGCGGTAGCAAGGATCAAACCTTCGAGCCGCCGATGAAGGCAGAGGAACGCCGCCCGAATCCGAGTTCAGCTGCGTTCATCGGCGTTCATCTGCGGCCCATTGGTTTTTCTCCCTAAGCCCCCATCTTCCCTTTGATCACTTCCACGAGTTCCTTGACCGCACCGGAGCTCTTGTGGAGCGCGGCCGTCTCTTCGTCCGTGAGCTTGATCTCGTAGATTTTCTCGATCCCGCCCGCGCCCAGCTTGCACGGCACCCCGACATAGAGCCCGTTGATGCCGTATTCGCCTTCCAGATACGCCGAGCATGGAAGCACTTTCTTCTTGTCGCGAAGAATCGACTCCGCCATCTCGACCGCCGACGCCGCCGGCGCATAATACGCGCTGCCGGTCTTCAGATACTTCACGATTTCGGCGCCGCCATTGGCCGTGCGCTCGACGATCGCCTTTAAGCGGTCGGCCGGAATCAATTCCGTCAGTGGAATACCGGCGACGCTCGACAACCGCACCAGGGGCACCATCGTATCGCCATGACCGCCCAGCACCACGGCCGTCACGTTATCCACCGAAACCTGCAGCTCCATGGCGATAAACGTCCGGAAGCGCGCGGAATCGAGCACGCCCGCCATGCCGATGACCCTGTTGCGCGGGAACTTCGAGACCATGTACGCGACCTGCGCCATGGCATCGAG
This sequence comes from Bryobacteraceae bacterium, assembly GCA_036272235.1. Taxonomy (GTDB): domain Bacteria; phylum Acidobacteriota; class Terriglobia; order Bryobacterales; family Bryobacteraceae; genus BOG-234. Next base: position 5,049 of record DATAZF010000187.1, read on the forward strand.
AGGATTCGTCACCACGATGATCGTGCACTTCGGAGAGACCGCGACAGCCTGTTCCGTTGCTGTCCTGATGACTTCGTAGTTGGCGAGAAGAAGATCGTCGCGGCTCATGCCCGGCTTGCGCGGAAAGCCTGCCGTGATGATCACGACGTCGGAATTCGCCGTCGGACCGTAATCGTTGGCGCCCGTAATGGAGATGTCGTAACCCTCCACCGGACCGGCCTGCATCAAGTCGAGGCCCTTCCCCTGCGGGACTCCTTCGGCCACGTCCACGAGGACGATGTCGCCCAATTCTTTCTTCGCCGCCCATACGGCGCAGTTGGCTCCGACATTACCGGCGCCAACGACTGTCAGCTTGTTTCGCAATTTTCGAATGATCCTTTCTGAATGCCCGCTGAGTGCGGGATTGAACTGCGTGAAAACGTTCAGTATACCGCCCGCTACTTCGCTAACTTCCCGCCCGGCGCGGGGATGCACCACGCAGAAATATTCAGGCCGCTACCGAACTCACCGGATATTCGGCGGCCGGACGCGCGCTGTCACTCGTCCCGAAGCTCCGCCGCCGGATCCTGTTTGTACTTCGGTTTGCGCTCGCTTTTGGGCTTGATGACGATTCCCGCTTTGACCGGACCCACGCGCTCGCGCGCGATCGCCCGCACTTCTTTCCGGGCGCTGAACTTCTTCGGCTTTTTCGCCATCACCGCGCCGAAATCAGCGATTCAGCGACCCGCGCCGCGAGTTGATCGAAGGTCACCACGTCATAAAGCGACGGATCGGACATGATCTTCGCCACCAGCGCGGTGTGCATCGCGTGGCCGGCGCGTTCCGCAATCACGTGACCCAGCAGCGGGCGCCCCACCAGGGCAAGATCTCCTATAAGGTCCAGCGCTTTATGGCGGCAGCACTCATCCGTAAAACGCAATCCATCGGGATTCAGGACCCCGGTAGGCGTAAAACAGACCGCCGAATCGAGAGTCGCCCCGCGGATCAAGCCCATGTCCCGCATCTGGTCGAGCTCGGTTTCAAATCCGAAGGTGCGGGCCGGCGAAAGCTCCCTGGCATAACGCTCCGGCGTTACTTCCATCTCGATCGACTGTTTTCCGATCGGCTTCGGAAAGTCGATCTCGCAGGTCAGCCGAAACGAGTTGTCCGGCAGGATCGAAATCCGCTTTTTCCCGTCTTCCACCGTCACCGGCCGGCGAATGCGCAGATATTTTCGCTGCCGCCGCAGTTGCCGCACGCCCACTCCCCGCAGCAGATCCACAAAAGGTTTTCCGCTGCCGTCAAGTATCGGAACCTCGAGGTTGTCGATTTCGATGTAGGCGTTGTCGATCGCAAAACTGTAAAGCGTGCTCAGCAAGTGCTCAGTGGTCTGGATCAGGACGCCCTGCCGCATCAGGCTCGTCGCGTAGCTCACGCGCGCGACATACTTCCAACTCGCCGGAATGGAAAAGAACTCAAGGTCGGACCGCCGGAAGACAATTCCGGTCCCGGCCGGCGCTGGAGTAATCCGCAGATTGACTGGAACTCCACTGTGCAGCCCCACCCCCGAAACTTCGAAGGGACGGTTGATCGTGGTCTCGAATTGCATCTCTAACCTTATGCTACCCGTCTGCCGCGCACGAGTTGCGTAAATCTTTGATACAACGGGGGTAAGCGCTATTCGGTTGTTGCCAAACAGCCACACTCTGTGGCGATTACACGACAAAAACGGCGGTGCGGCGCTATTTGACCGAGCTTATTGCGCAGACAGCGGCCGGTTTCGCGAATACGCCAAAAAGGCCGATTGGCTCCGTCGAAACACCGCTCTGCTGAACGTAACCCAGCCATTCACTGTGCCGGAACGCCGCGTGCGAGGCCGGAACCTGTCCTGGCTCCATGAGCAATCCCGGAATATAGCCGTGCCGCAAACCGCCGCGGGCCTGGCCAATGACCCGATTGGCACCGTCGGTCAGCAGGATAGAGTCGGGCGAGGCTCCACTGGCGGGATCCCACGCCCAGCCCTCGACGCGCGCAAATCCGCCGAGAGGTGTTGTTTTCTCGATGGCGCCGATGCAGGAACGTGGTCCTGCGATCGGGAACAATTCGGCAAGGCTCCGACCGAGCCATTTCGCCCGCGGCTCATGGAAGATGGCGAGACCCCGTCGCCGGAGATAATCGATCCGCTCTTCCCGCTCGCCGCGGACCGGCCAAAGCCGCGAGAGTAAGTCCTCGTCGGGAACATTCCACAGGATTGCGGCGCCGAGCGCGTCGGTCCCGCGAAAGAAATCCGCCCAGTCTTCCGCCATATTGCGCTGACGCTGCATGGTTCCGAACAAGAGATAGAACAAGGGCACAGCATAGAAGGCCAGAAGCGCATATCGCGTCCGCGGACGGCAGCAGGTGTAGAGCGCAAGCAGCGCCAGACAGGCCCAGAGCACGCTGACCATCGAGGGATAGCGGACCGGAACGGTATAGAGCGGGTCGCTGCCCAGAAACCGCGAGTCGAGCCGGCCGGCGACAACGCTGACTGCGCTCAGGACAAGGAAGACGATGTTCGCGACCAGCGCCGACAGCCAGGTGGAGCGCAATCCGGCGCGCAACGCACGAAAAACCAGGTAGCCGCTGACGGCGAGGACGAGCACCCCTGTGCCCGCGGCCGCCGTATTGGAGACGAATCCGATGGGGCCACCCACCACCACTCCCAGCAGCAGCACCGCCTCGACCGGATGCCGCAGCATGCCCGCGACGCCCATGCCCATGTCGGGCCTGACATAGTGCCACAGATAAAAGCCGGTAACGAAAGATCCCACGACACCCAGCGCGGCCGTCGCCCGCCAGTTCCGCTCGAGGTAGAGGCTCTGCAAAACCAGCACCGGCCAAATCAGGAGTCCGTTCGGCATCGTGGCGCACGCGAGCATCGCCAGGAAAACGGCCAGCGTGAAACAGAGAGCAGCGTATTTGCCTTCAGCGGCAGCCAGAAGAAGGAAGGCGCCTGTTGCAGCGAGGAAAATCACCACGAACATCGTCTGCGCGCCCCATGCGAAGTCCCACATCTGAAAGGGCGACAGCAGCAGGTTCAGAAT
>DATAZF010000188.1:0-39708 GCA_036272235.1 Bryobacteraceae bacterium
GCGCAGGTTCAACCGGGCGCGGGGTTCGCGGCTGTTCCAGGCGCGAAGGGCGGTCAGGATACTTTCGGGGCTTACGAAGTCGTGAAGGGTTGGCCGAAGGACATCAGCACACTCCCCGGCAACGAGAAATGGACGTGGGGCGCGGGGCAGAGCGTGTACGCGGAAAGTCCCGACCGCGTCTTCATGCTCTTTCGCGGCGAGCTTCCGAACATCAAGCGGCCGCAATCGAAGCTGCTGCCGGATTTCGGTCCGAGCATTCAATTCCCGATTGGAAGACTACCCTGGCGCGACGCGACCACGGCATCATTACCAGGTGGCGGCGCTACAGGCTCGATTCCCGGCGCGCCGACCGACGGCTGGTCCGGCACGTTGGGGGTCGATGCGAAATGGGAGAACTGCATTACCATCGCGGACGCCAGTGGCAACATCGTCGAGCGCTGGACGCAGTGGGACAAGATCCTGCAGCGCCCGCACTTCGTGGCGATCAACCCGTACGATCCGGAAAAGCATGTTTGGATCGTCGACGATCACATGGAGGCGATCTATAAATTCACGCATGACGGCAAGCAGCTTGTGCAGACGATCGGGACGCCGAAGGTCGCGGGCGCCGACGGCACGCACTTCAACCGGCCGACCTTTCTCGCGTGGCTTCCGGACAGCACGATGTTCGTCGCCGACGGATACAACGGCACGCGCGTCGCGAAGTTCGACAGGAACGGAAAGTTCCTGCTCGCGTGGGGACAGAAGGCGACGCCTCCGGACAAACGCCCCGGCTATATGAGCAATGTGCATGGGATCGCGGTGGATCCGCAGACGCGGCGTGTCTTCGTCAACGACCGCGGCGACAAGCGGATTCAGGTTTTCGATGAGAACGGCAAGTATCTCTATGAATGGAGCATGGGCGAAGATCCGTCGGATATTCACCTGATCTACATCGGGGCGGACCGCACTCTGTGGGCGGCCGATCGGGGGACTTCGAAAATGCTGAAGTACGACCTCGACGGCCACTTCCTTTATTCATGGGGAATCTGGGGCGATTTTCCGGGCGGGTTCTGGGGCGTTCACGGTTTCAGCGTGGATCAGGACGGCAACTTTTATGTCGCCGAAGTGGACAGCGGGCGTGTGCAGAAGTTCCGTCCGCGGGCGGGAGCGAATCCGGCGTTCCTTGTGAGCAAGCCGGTGTATTCGGCCTGGAAATGACGCGCAGCGTCTGACACAGAAGTTCTCCGCACACTGCCACTTAAGGATGGCGTGGAGCAGACGTTTCTGTTATTTTGATCACACCAATACATAAAAAATAACTGCAAGCCTGCTACGGAACCGCTCCAACTCAACACATTAATCTATTCAGGTACTGTCCGTTTGTGTACCATAACTGGAAGCTCGTAAAAAAACGTGCGTCCCGGAGGAGGGTTCCGCCAAGTTGCCGGAGGAGACACGCAACCAACGCGGAAAACCCAAAACAATGCAGCACTTTCAGCGGCCTACTTATCAAAACCTAATCGATCCCTCTTTAGAAATTGAGCGTTCCAGTACCGGCTTCCGTGTACTACACTTGCAGAATATGTGTGTGAACAGACGGTCAGATGAGGGGCGACTTTGAAGCGCCTGAAATCTATCGGGCTGGCTGTGGCCCTGGTTGCCGCCATTGCGCCAGTGGCACACGCCCAGTCAATCCTCAGCATCACGACGACTTCGCCACTTCCCCCCGCTACGACGGGTGTGCCCTACACAACGACGCTCACCGCTACGCAGTCGTCGACCTGGAGTATCCTAGCTCCTCCCTCATTGCCGGCGGGGCTGACGATTGGCGCGGGTCCCGGTACAACGACGACCATCAGCGGTACGCCGACGGTCTCGTGCGACTGTACTTTTACCGTTAAGGTCAACGCTGCGGGAATCAGCGCGACCAAACTTTTTTCCCTTAGCATCGCCTCGACGACGACGCTTTCGTCATCTCTTTCCAGCCCGTCGGTTTTCGGAAAGTCCCTGACGTTGACCGCCCAAGTCACGCCTTCGTCCGCGACGGGGCCGGTGATCTTCTACAACGGGTCGAACCAGATAGGCGCGGGTGTGTTGACCGCTGGGCGGGCGACCTTCGCGACCCAGACGCTCCCCGCCGGCGCCAACAAACTGACGGCCCTTTATTTGGGCGACGGCACGAACACGGCGAGCCCGTCCCCGGTACTGTCACACGTGGTCCACTCCGTCCCTCAGAGCGGATTCCGGCCTCCCGTAAGTTACAGTAACGCCCCGGCAGTAGGAAGCAGCGGAGATCCCGGCTTCGTGGCTTTTGGAGATTTCGACGAAGACGGCAAGGTCGACGTAGCGGCAGCGAATTTCCAGACCGGTAACATCAGCGTATTTAAGGGCGCGAACAATGGTACGTTTGGCCTTCCAACCGTGGTGGCGGTAGGTAACGGTCCGTTTACCTTGGCTGTCGGCGATCTCAACGCCGACGGTCACCTGGATCTCGTCGTCGCGAACTTCGCGACGGGTAGTAACACCGTCAGCGTATTGCTCGGCACGGGAACCGGATCCTTCGCGGCTGCCGTCAACTATCCAACCATCGTTCGACTCACATCGCGGCCGAGCGCTGTCGCGATCGGCGATATCGACGGCGATGGCATCCCGGACATAGCTATCGCGAACTACTCCACCAATAATGTGTCTGTTCTTATTGGCATCGGAGACGGCACGTTCAACCCCGTGACGGCAGGAACAACTTTTGCCGTCGGCACCAACCCCTACTCCATCGTCCTTGGCGATTTCAATGGTGATGGAAAGACGGACATTGCGACGGCCAACAACGGAAGTTCCAATTTCAGCGTCCTCATCAACACCGGGGCCGGGTTCGCCACCGCCGCCAATGCTTCGGCGAGCGGAGCACCCGTCGCTATCGTGAGCGCCGATTTCGATGGCGATGGCAAGCTGGATCTCGCCGTCGCCAGCTCGGGCGGCACGGTAAGTGTCCTGCGTGGCGCCGGAGATGGTACTTTCACAGGTTCCGCCATTCTCACGGCTGGAACCAGCCCGAACTATCTCGCCGCAGGGGATTTCAACGGCGACGGGGTTCTCGACCTCGTGACCTCCAATATCGGTTCCAACGATCTCAGTGTTTTTATCGGAAACGGAACAGGCACATTCGGCACGGCAACGACATACATTCTGGCCGCCGGAGATACCGCGCCTTATGGCGTGGGTGTCGCCGATCTCAACAATGACGGCATCTCGGATCTCTTTACAGCGAACTTTCCCGTGAATACGGTTGACGTCTTCCTCGGCCTTGCTGCCACCTCGACCAACCTGAACATTTCATCCAATCCGGTTCAATTCACAGACCTCACGAATTTCACTGCGACCGTTACTTCGTCCACCGGAGCAGTTCCAACCGGAACCGTCACGTTCTTCGACAACGGAATTCAGATCCTGTCGCCAGCCGCGCTGAACTCCAGCGGTGTCGCGACACTGAGCAACGTCGCTTCGGGCAGTGTCGGGACGCACCCCATCACTGCGACATACGGCGGCGATACTGCGAACGCCACCAGCACGTCCGCCTCGACCAATCTGGTAGTCAACAAAGACACGACCACCACGACGGTAAGCGGGAATCCGAATCCGTCGACGCCTGGTGCGAACGTCACGCTCACCGCCACTGTTGTTCCGCAGGTCGGGGTCAACGTGGCTACGGGAACGGTTCAGTTCCGGGATGGTGGAACGAACCTCGGCGCGCCGCAAAATCTGTCGGGCGGCGGCGTGGGGACGTTTATTACCGCGGCGTTGGCGGCCGGTTCGCATTCGATCACCGCAGTCTACAGTGGCGACATCAACGACCAGGCGGGCACGTCATTGGCGGTCACCGAAAACATCCTGACCTCGACGTCGACGACGCTCTCGTCCTCGCGGAATCCAGCCGCCGTGAACCAGACGGTTACGCTCACCGCGCAGATCTCTGCCCCTGGCGGCACAGGGACGATTACGTTCAAAGACGGCGCAACGGCGATCGGGAGTCCCGTCGCGCCCGACGGGGATACCGGGCTGGCTTCGATTCAAACTTCGTTCTCGACGCCTGGAACGCACAACCTGACCGCGGTCTACAGTGGCGATTCCACATACGCCACTTCGCAGGGCGGGCTGAGCCAGAATATCGTGCCCGCCACCACGACGACGCTTTCCGCATCGCCCGCCACCGCGTATTTCGGACAGGTGGTCGCGTTGACTGCTACCGTGAATCCTTCGAGCGCCACGGGCACCGTTGTCTTCTTCGATGGCGCCACAATACTGGGGTCGGCAACCCTCGACGTGAGCGGTTCAGCCTCCCTCTCGACTCCGCTAATCGGCTCGGGAGCGCGCAAGCTCCGTGCTTTGTATTCCGGTTCGGCTTCTTCGGGAGCGAGCGCATCCGCGCTTGTTTCGAAGACGATCAGTGTCCGGCCGCAGGCAGGATTCGGCAGCGGCACGTTCTACTCGACGGGTCCGCAAACAGTTACCAGCGTCGTGGGCGATTTCAACGGCGACGGAAAGCAGGATCTCGCCGTTCTGGATTTCGACTTCACCGCGATGCCGGAAGGCGGGGTCGTTTCGGTCCTGCTGGGCAATGGCGACGGCACCTTCAGGGCTGCCGGCACGCCTCACATCAGCGTCGGTTTCTTTCCCGACGATCTCGCGGTGGGCGATTTCAACGGCGACGGGAAGCCCGATCTCGCGCTCGCCGACGACAGTAACGGTCTGATTATTCTCACTGGCGATGGGGCCGGAAACTTCACGCCCGGCGCCGCGTGGAATCCGAACAGCAACAACATTGCGTCGCTCGCCGTAGCGGATTTCAACAATGACGGCATCGCGGACGTGCTGTTCAGCGCCAACGGCGGGGCTTTCTACGCGCAGGGAGTTGGCGATGGGACGTTCGTATCCCCTGTCAACCTGGCTGGAGCGGAAGCCGCGCCCACCGTCAGGGCCGCAGACATGAATTCCGATGGCAACGCGGACATGTTAATGCTGGTGAGAGGCGGCTCGCTCACCGTGGCGCTGGGGAACGGCGACGGGACATTCCAGCCGGCCAGCTCTTATTCGTTCGGCAGCAATCTGTCATCCCTTGATATTGCGGATTTCAGCGGAGATGGAAACCCGGACGTCGTTGTCGCCAGCAACCTGGCCACCATTTACTATCTGCCGGGCAACAGCGACGGGACACTGGGCGCTCCGGTTTCCATTTCGGTCGGTTTACTTCCTGTATCAGTGGCTGCCGGTGATTTCAACGGCGACGGAAAGCTGGACATCGGTGTCGCCGACGGCGCGGACGGCAACATTTATGTGATCCCCGGGCAGGGCAATGGAAATTTTGGCGCCCCGATCGCGACGCCCACCGGCCTGTCACCGATTGGACTGACGGTGGGTGATTTCAGCGGGGGCACCGGCCGCTCCGATATCGTTTTTCCTGTAGGGACGGATGATGTCGTGGTCATGCTCGGCTTGCCTCCGAATGTGCTCCTTGGCTGCCCGACCGGAAGCACTCCTGTCGTCCTCGGAGTTCCTTACAGCCTGCCTTGCGCGGGTTCGAACGGCGTTGCACCCTACACATACTCGCAACCCACGGGCAGCCTTCCGCCGGGGCTCACGCTCAACACATCCACGGGAGCGATCAGCGGCACGCCCTTGCAGACCGGCTCGTTTCCGTTCACAGTCAAGGCAGTCGACAACGACCTCCCGGCGCAAAGCCTGACGGTCAATGTCACTTTGAACGTTCAGCCGACGCTGGTGATGACTTCGTCACCGCTGGCGCCGGGAACCTTGAATTCGCCTTACGCCAACACCCTGGTTAGCGGTGGAACCACGCCTTATACATGTGGACTTACGTCCGGTGGTTTGCCTCCGGGCGTTAGTCTGACCGCTTCGACGTGCATTATCGGGGGAACGCCGACAACGCCAGGTTTATATACCTTCACCATTGGAGTCTCCGATAGCGGAGCCCCGCCGCAGAACGGCTTGCAGCCGTATTCGCTCACGATTCAGCAGCTCGCGACGACTACCGGTCTGACGTCATCGGTGAATCCGAGTTCCTTCGGAACTTCGACAACCTTGACCGCCACGGTGACGCCGGTCGGTGCCACCGGGAACGTGACGTTCAAGGATGGCGCGACCGCCCTTGGCGCTGCCGTGAACCTGGTGAGCGGCGTCGCGACATTTAATGTCGCGAACCTTTCCGTCACCAGCCATTCGCTGACCGCGGTCTATAACGGCGACACCAACAATGCCGTCAGCACTTCGACCGTTGTAACGCAGACAGTCAATCAGATCACGACCACGACGACACTTACGACGAGCCAGAATCCATCGATCGTAAATCAGAGCCTTACGCTCACGGCGGCAATTTCGCCAGCGGGTGCGACAGGTACCGTCACGTTCAAAGACGGATCCACGGTGATCGGCAGCCCGGCCACGATCTCGAGCGGTTCGGCTTCCGTAAGCACCTCCACGCTCACGGCGGGGTCGCATCCCTTAACCGCGACTTACAACGGCGACACGAACGACGCGACAAGCACATCTTTGACGGTGAGCCAGCTCGTACGCATCGTCACCGGCATAACGTTGACACCGTCGCCGACCTCATCGGTGTACGGCCAGCCTGTTACGCTCACCGCCAGCGTAGTTGGGAGCGCGCCGGTGCCGAGCGGCAAGGTTACCTTCTTTGACGGCGCGACCATACTTGGCACCGGAACGCTTTCCGGTAATGTCGCGACTCTGACCACGCCGCTTCTTGCTTCGGGGACGCGTTCCCTTCAGGCCTTATACCAGGGCGACAACTCGTACGCTGTCGTCAAGACCTCGCCCGCCGCGTTCACAGTCGGGACGTTCGCGGAAAGCGGACTGAGCGCAGCCAACCCGTTTACAATAGGCCCGAACACGTGGGCGGTCGCCGTCGGCGATTTCGATGGAGATGGCATCGAGGATATCGTCGCCGCGAACTATAATGGCAACACCACCAATCAGGTCGCCGTTCTGCTCGGCAAGGGAAGCGGTAGTTTCCAGCCTGCTGTCAATTACAGCACCGGCTCCCCGGCCCAGGCAGTAGCTGTAGCCGATGTGAACAACGACGGTTTACCGGATCTCGTTTTGGCGACTCCGGGCACTAACTCCATCACTGTTCTTCTCAATACCGGAAGCGGAATTTTCGGCAGCCCGACGACTTTCGGGGCCGGCGGGGGCCCGCAGGCGATCGCGATAGCCGACTTCAACGGAGACGGAATTCCCGATGTCGTCTCCGGTAATACCGGGAACCTGACGGTGTTGCTCGGCAATGGCGACGGCGCGTTCCAGGCGTCCGCTACCGGCCAGGTGACTTCCGGCCCGACCTACGTAACCGCAGCGGACTTCAACAGCGATGGCAACGCGGATATCGCGGCTGTCGACGGCAACGGCACTGTCTATGTTCTGTTCGGCACCGGCAATGGAACCTTCCTGGCGCCCACGACTTACTCGACCGGTGTCAGCCCGATCTCGATCAACACAGCCGACTTCAATCACGACGGAAATCCGGATGTCATCCTCGGCGACGACGGCATCGGCGTGAAGGTTCTGATGGGCAGCGCCAACGGCGCTTTAGGTTCAGCTGTCAATTACCCCGCGGGCAACGTCCCGGGGTTTGTCTCCACCGGTGATTTCAATGGCGACGGCAAGCTGGATATGGCGGTGGCGGACGTTTCCACGGCGCGAGTCAGTATCCTCGCCGGCAACGGCGACGGCACCTTCCAGGCGAAGGTGGATTATCCGACCGCCAGCCCGACGTTTGCGCTGGCCACAGGCAATTTTCAGGGTGGGAACGGTCGCGCCGATCTCGTGGTCGGATATGGACCGGCGGGAGACATCGGTGTCCTGCTCGGCCAGATTCCGCAGGTTTCGCTCATCTGCACACCCGGCGCGCCGCCTGTGCTGACAAACGTTACGTACACGATCTCGTGCAGCGGGTCGGGCGGCGTTGCGCCGTTCACATACTCGCAGCCCACGGGAACGCTGCCACCAGGACTGACCCTCACCACTTCCACCGGTGTCATCAACGGCCAGCCCGCAACCGCGGGAACTTATATCTTCAGCATCCAGGCCGCCGACAGCGACACGCCGGTGCAGACCGCCAGCACGAGCGTCACGGTCACTGTTGTGACTCCGCTTATTATGTCCGCGACGCCGCTGGCCTCGGGTATCGTGAACACGGCGTACAGCACCACTGTGGCATCCGGCGGCACGCCTCCTTATACGTGCGGATTGTCGACGGGAGCCTATCCCACCGGCCTGACCATGGATGCGGCAGCGTGCGTCCTGAGCGGGATTCCGACTGTTCCCGGCACTTATTCGTTCGCGGTCGGCGTTTCAGACAACGGCAGCCCGCAGCAGAATAATTCCCGCGCGTTTTCGCTGACGATCCAGCAGGTTACGACGACGACGTTGACCTCATCGGTGAACCCGTCGACCTTCAATTCGTCGACGACGCTGACAGCCACCGTTGCGCCACTCTCCGCCGGCGGCACGGTCACTTTCCAGGATGGAGTGACGGTGCTGGGTGGCGGCCCCGTGGCTTTGTCCGGTGGTGTCGCGACATTGGGTATTTCGTCGCTGGCGGTGGGAGCGCATTCGCTGACCGCGGTCTACAACGGCGATGCCAGCGACCTGGGCAGCACGTCGCCGATAGTCAGCCAGACCGTCAAAGCTGCCACGACCACCACCATCAGCGCCTCGCCGGTTTCGCCCTCCACTTTCGGCGCCGCCACCACCTTAACCGCGACGGTAGCGCGTAATGGAACGCCAGGTAATGCCACGGGCAAGGTGACTTTCTATAACGGTACGACTGTGCTCGGAACCAGCACGATCGCGAGCGGCCAGGCGAGTTTCACGACCAGCCTGCTTCCAGGGGCGGTGGACAAACTGCAGGCTTACTACGCGGGCGATGGTGGGGACAATCCCAGCAGTTCCACAGTTCTGACCCAGACGGTGAACGCGATAACCGAAGGTGCTCTTCGAGGGCCCGTTGCCATTCCTGGCACATCCAGCCAACCCTCCGCGATGGCCATCGGGGATTTCAACCACGACGGAATCGCCGATCTTGTCACCGCCGATTCGGGCGGAGCCGTTGTCACCGTTCTTCTCGGCACGGGCGGCGGAGCTTACACTCGCGCAACCTACCCGGTCGGGAACGGTCCGAGTTCCGTGGCGATCGCCGATTTCAATGGCGACGGCTTCCCCGACCTCGCGGTCGCGAATTTGGTTAGTAATACCGTGAGCATTCTTCTCGGTGTCGGCGATGGGACCTTTGGACTTGCATCCCCGATACCTGTGGCCGGAAATCCGGTTTCGGTCGCGGTCGGCGATTTCAACCAGGACGGTTTCGCCGATCTCGCCGTGGTCAGCAACTCGACCAATAACGTAAGCGTGCTGCCCGGCAACGGCGACGGCACGTTCGGCGCCGCGGCCGTGCTCGGCGCGGGCGCGGGCCCGGTCTCGGTGGCGGTCGGCGATTTCAACAGCGACGGCTTTGCCGATCTGGTTATCGCAAACAAGGGCGATGGCTCGCTTATCGTCCTGCCCGGTAATGGCCTGGGCGCATTTGGCGAGGCGTCAAGGCTTACCACGGGAGGCGCTCCCGCCTCCGTTATCGTCGCCGACTTCAACAATGACGGGCATGCCGACCTTGCGGTCGCGAACAGCGCCGACGGCACTATAGGCGTCTTCTATGGCGACGGAAACAGCTTCGGCGCCATGACCCCCCAAACGGCGGGGAATGGTCCGGTCTCGCTGGCCGCGGGCGACTTTAATGGAGACGGCAAGACCGATCTTGCCGTGAGCAACGCCGGCGACAGCACTATACAGGTGTTTCTGGTGAACAGCGGCGGGCAACTCGGATCGGGAATAACGTATCCTTCCGGCACAAACCCTGTCGCCCTCGCCGCGGCTGATTTGAACGGCGATGGCCGGACCGATCTCGCAGTCGCAGATACCGGCGGCAGCGACCAGAGCATTTTCCTGGGGCTGGCTGTTTCGACCACGACGCTTACTTCTTCCGCGAACCCATCCACGTTTGGGGATTCCGTGACGTTCACGGCCACTGTCACGCCTCCCGGCGCGACCGGTACCGTGACTTTCAATGATGGCGGCACCAGCATCGGAACCGGTACGGTGACCAGCGGGACTGCCGCCCTCGCGTCCCCCGCGCTTGTAGCCGGGGCTCATTCGATCACGGCGACCTATGGCGGCGACAACAATAACGCGACCAGCACGTCCGTTGCGTTTACCCAAAATGTGAACAAGGCGGCAAGCGCGACTATGCTGACGTCGTCGCTCAATCCGTCGACTTTCGGCGCGCCAGTGACGTTCACGGCGACCGTATCGGCGGGGGCGACCGGTACCGTGACCTTCCTCGATGGCGCAAGTTCGATCGGGACCGGCACGGTGAGCGGCGGAACGGCGACACTGGCGATCTCAAACCTCCCGGTCGCAACGCACTCGATCACGGCTTCTTACGGCGGTGATTCCAACTTCCTGTCGAGCGTTTCTTCTGCCGTCAATCAGGTTGTCAACAAAGTTCCAACGACAACCACTCTCACGGCGGCGCCGAACCCGTCGACTTTCGGCCAGACCGTTACGCTCACCGCCACGCTTGCGCCTTCAACGGCGACCGGGACAGTGACGTTCTTCGACGGCTCAACATCTCTCGGTAGCGGCGCGTTGAGCGGCGGGACCGCGACCTTCGCAATATCCACGCTTTCGGTCGGCGCGCATTCGCTGACCGCTTCGTATCCTGGCGATACGAACGACACCTCCAGCGTTTCGCTCGCGGTGACGCAAACGGTCAACAAGGCATCCACGACGACGACTCTCACGTCGGGCCTCAATCCCTCGGCGTTCCAGCAGAACGTGACGTTTACCGCGACGGTCGCACAAGCCACCGCAACCGGCACCGTCACATTCTTCGATGGAGCGACTTCCATCGGCACGGGCACGATCACGAGCGGAACGGCCACACTCACCTTGTCGACGCTCGCGGGTGGCGCCCATTTCGTCACGGCGTCTTACGGAGGAGACGCGAGCTTCAACGGCAGCGTGTCTTCGGCCGTTTCACAAACGGTCAACCCGCTTGCGACCACGACGGGTCTTACTTCCTCGGTCAATCCATCGACTTCGGGGCAGAGCATTACCTTGACCGCTACAGTTTCGCAAGCAGCGGCGACCGGCACGGTGACATTCAAAGACGGCCCCACCACACTGGGAACCGCAAGTGTAGGCGGCGGGATCGCAAAACTCTCGACAAATGGACTCGACATCGGTTCTCATTTGCTTGAGGCCGACTACGGCGGCGATGCCAACTATGCGGCCAGCGGCTCGCAGCTTTTGCCGCAAACCGTTCGCACGCCGGCGACGATCACGATTTCATCCTCACAGCCCGGCGGCTTCACTCTGGGCAGCGCGGTGATCCTCACAGCGACGGTGACTCCGGGTTCTGCTACCGGGACGGTTACTTTCTTCGATGGCGTGACGATTCTCGGCACAGCCGCCATCGCGAACGGCCAGGCGTCGCTGACAACCAGGCTTCTCCCATCGGGTACGCGCTCCTTGAGCGCCTTCTATGTGGGTTCGGCAGCTTATGGGCCGGCCGGTTCGAGCGTTGTGCCGCAGCAGGTGACTACCATCCCGCAATTCGGTTTCGCGGCCAACGCGACTTATACGGTTGGGCCGAACACGCCGGCAACTGCGGTGGGGGATTTTAATGGCGACGGCTTCCCCGATCTTGTCGTGGCCGATTTCAACGGCAACGGATTTGGCCAGGTCAACATTCTCCTGAACAACGGCGATGGCACGTTCCAGGCGGCTACAGGATATTCTGCCGGCGGGCCGGCGACCTCAATGGCGATCGGCGATTTCAACAGCGATGGAGTGCCAGACATCGTGACTGCCGTTCCGACGACCAGCGGGCTGAACGTGATGCTGTCGGATGCACAGGGTATTCCAGGTCCGCTTTTCTTTGTGTCTGATGCAAACGGCCCGCAATCGGTTGTGGTGGGCGATTTCAACGGCGATGGAAATGCCGACCTCGCCGCCGGAAACGCCGACGGCACAGTGACAATCTTTGTGGGTAGCGGCCAGGGCAATTTCGTCCCTCGTCCCGCATTCGGCTCGGGTTCCTCCGCCGCATCGCTTGTGGTGGCTGATTTCAACAACGACCGGATCGCCGATCTCGGCGTCACCGATGAAGCCGGCTTCCACGTACTCATCGGCAACGGCGACGGCAGCTTCACGCCATTCTTCGACTCGCCGTTCACAGGAGGCCTGTCCGCCGCAGTGGGCGATTTCAACAGCGACGGCAATACGGACGTGGTAATCGCAGCCGGCCTCAATGCAGTCGTACTCGCAGGCAATGGCGATGGCACGTTCGGTTCCGCCGTTTCCTATTCAGCAGGCGCAGGTTCGAATGTCACCACCGCCGTGATCGGCGATTTCAATGGCGACGGCCAGCAGGATTTCGCCACCGGCGACATCAACACGGGCGGCCTTCTTGTATTCCCCGGGGACGGCAACGGAGGGTTCAACCAGCCGCCCTCCAGCTACCACGGCGCCGTCGTCGGCCTTTCGGTGGCGGATTTCAACGGCGACGGCCGCGCGGACATTGTTGCAGGTAACGGAACCAGCAGCGACGCAGGCGTCTTCCTCGGCGCCCCCGCCGTGCCCGGCGTCTTCTGCCCCTCGCAAAATCTTCCGGCGATCCTGGGATCTCCGTACAGTCTGGGCTGCGGCGCCACGGGCGGCGTCGCCCCATACACGTTCTCCATTTCTTCGGGCGCGCTGCCGGATGGTCTGTCGGTGGATCCCCTTGCCGGCACGATCAGTGGGACACCGAGCGTGGCTGGAAGCTTCAGCTTCACTTTGCAGGCCTCGGATAGCCAGGCCATCCCGGAGACGGGGTCGCTGGAGTTAACGATCATTGCCACCACACAGCTCACGCTGACGTCTTCTCTGCCCGGCGGCAATATATCCTCGCCTTATTCGTTCACGCTGGCTGCAGGCGGCACGACACCTTATACGTGTTCGCTCACGGGCGGCTCCCTGCCGCCAGGTCTGACGGTTGACGCGGCCACATGTATCCTCGGCGGAACGCCGACCGCGCTTGGTTCGTTCCCCTTTACTATTTCGGCGGCCGACGCCGGCGCTCCCGTACAGAACGCGAGCCAGAGCTATACGGTTCAGATTTCGCAGTTCCCGAGTACGACGGTTATGACTGCTTCGCCGAACCCATCGGTGGTCGGGCAGACGGTGACTTTGAACATTACAGTAACCGGAGCAACTCCCGCCGGGAACGTGACAATCAAAGACGGCGCCGCCACCATCGGCGTCGCTGCGCTGACCAGCGGAGTTGCGCAGGCGCAGTTCAGCAGCCTGACGATCGGCTCACACTCGCTAACGGCCACTTACCCTGGAGACACGAACGACACTGCAAGCACTTCGCAGATCGTGACGCAGGTGGTGAATCAGATCGCGACGACCACCGCGCTCACGTCTTCGCTGAATCCCTCGACGTTCGGCGCGACAGTAACGTTCACAGCCAACGTCTCGCCGCCAACCGCGACGGGCACGGTGAGCTTCAAAGATGGCGGGACAACAGTCGGTTCCGGCAATGTGAACGGCAACGGCGTCGCAACACTGGTCTCAAGCACTATTCCGGTGGGAGTTCGCTCCCTGACCGCAACTTACAACGGCGACGCCAACGACAGCGCCAGCACCACCACGATTCTTTCCCAGACGGTGAACAAGGCGGCCACTACAACCAGCCTGACGTCATCGCTCAACCCCTCGCATTTCGGGGACAACGTGACCCTCACGGCGACGGTGTCGCAGGCTGCGGCCACGGGGATCGTAACGTTTAGCGATGGAAGCACGCAGATCGGCACGGGCAACCTCAACGCCAGCGGCGTCGCGACCCTGACGTTATCCACGCTTTCAGTCGGCGCGCATTCGCTGACGGCGTCCTATGGCGGAGACGTCAGTTTCCTCTCCAGTACCTCAACGGTGACGCCGCAGACCGTGAATACGGCAGTCTCGACGACCACGCTTACCTCGCTGCCGAATCCCACGACATTCGGCCAGCAGGTTACGATGACGATCACCGTCAATCCGTCAAGTGCAACCGGCACCGTGACGGTGAGTGACCGCACGGCCCCGGTCGGCAGTCCGGTGGCTTTGGTGAACGGCTCCGCCACGATAATCTACTCGAACTTCTCCGTCGGCCAACACTCCCTGACGGCCAGCTATGAGGGCGACACCAACGATGCTCCGAGCACATCGGCTGTCGCGACCCAAACCGTGAATCTCGCTCCGACGATGACAATTCTTACGTCGTCGCTGAACCCGTCGTTGCCGAACCAGGTGGTCACGTTTACAGCCATTGTGTCCGGGGCTGGCGCCAATGGCTCGGTCACATTCAGTGATGGAGGGTCGCCGCTCGGTGATTCCGTCGGCTACGACGGCGCCCCGGTGAGTTTCACGACTTCATCGCTCGCGCCCGGGCCGCATACGATCAGCGCCAGCTACAGCGGCGATTCCAGCTATGCCGGCAGCGTGTCTTCTTTGATCCGCAGCCCGCTGAATTTCTCCGCCGCCGCTCCCGGCACGATCGCGGACTCCAACGGCCAGGGCACCGGCTTCACCACGCGTCTGCCAGGCACAGGTGGAAGTCTCGCCGCCAGCGATACAAACCTGACGCTCAATACGGCCACCGGCACGCTTGGGCTGCAGAGCACCGACTCCAATTTGGATGGTCAAAATAACCTCGGCGCCGCGGAGTACCTCGGCCTGCCGCTTTCCTCCGTCGGCGTCACCGACAACGAGGACTTTTCGGTTATCGCTACCTTCCGCAACTGGCAATATTCACAGTCGGTCGACCAGATCGGTCTTTTTGCCGGCCCTTCGAGCACCACTGCGTTCCGCGGCGGCGCGCTGGTCTTCGCACCGACGCCGTCGGCTTTCACAGCTCAGACCGTGAATGGCCAGGATGCCAACCTGCAGACCGACCAGACCCTCGCACCAGCGGCGGGCGACGATGTCACCCTGACCATGTCCCGGACTGACGGCATCTGGGCTCTTGCGATTCAGGATCTGACGGATCCCACGAAAACCGGAGATGTGCCGGTCGTGCAGCCGACCTATCTGAACGGCCTCTCCACTCTGATCGCGGGCGTGTTCGCGGCCAACCCCGGAAGCTCGCCCAGGAACGAAACGATCAGTGATTTCTCGCTGGCCGTGCCGGTCCAAACGGTTGGGACGATTCCATCGACGACGACCCTGACTTCATCCGTGAACCCCACGCTTGTGGGGCAATCCACCACGTTAACGGCGACAGTGTCGCCTTCGGATGCCACTGGCACCGTCACGTTCCAGGACGACGGGGCTACGCTCGGCACAGGCAATCTGGACGGCGGTGTCACCACGCTCGACATTTCGACGCTGGCGTTTGGATCTCACCAGCTCACAGCCGTTTATAGCGGCGACAGCATCACGGCGCCCAGTACTTCGACCACCCTCGACCAGGCGGTCAACTTCCCGACACTCACGATCACTACAACATCTTTGCCGGGCGGAACAGCGGGTTATCAGTACGTACCGTTCACGCTCCACGCAAGCGGCGGATCGGGTAACTTCACGTGGTCCGCCACCGGGCTGCCGACGGGAATCCTGCTGAGCGTCGACGGAGTGCTGAGCGGAAGCAGTGCCGCCTTCTTCGGTTCCGTCAACGTTACGGTCACCGACACCACGAGCCAACTCACAGCCAGCCAGTCATTCCCACTTACGGTGAGTTCGCCACCACCACCGCCGCCAACGGCACAGCCACTGATCATCTCCGGACCCACGGATCTCGGCTCCGTCCCGGCGGGTGGAACCGTTTCGGGCAACTTCAGTGTTTCGGGCGGAACACCTCCTTACGTCTGGTCCCTTTCGGACGCATCCGCAGGGTTCAGCGTCGACGCCAGCGGCCATGTCACCGGATCTCCCACCGCCGTGGGAAGCGCCACTTTGACCGTGATTTTGACGGATTTCCAGCAGATCAGCAAACAAGCGACCGCGACCTACTCGGTGTTCGGTTTTACGACCACATCGCTGCCATCCGGCGTGGCCACTGTGAATTACAGTGCATCCATCAGCGTCGCGGGTGGCACCCCGCCGTATACGTTTTCCGCCGCCGTGGTCCCGGCAGGCCTCACTTTCGCGGCCGGCACTGTAAGCGGGAAACCGACGAGCGCGGGCAATTTCACGATGACGGTTCAGGCCAACGATGCGCACGGGCTGTCCGTGATCAGGAGTTTCACGATTTCGGTTGGCCCTGCGCCACCCCCCACTACGCCGACGGCGTTACAGATCAGCACATTGTCTCTTCCGGACGGCACCGCCGGGCAGCCGTATTCTCAGACCGTCGGCGCCACGGGCGGCTCACCCGCTTACACATGGGCGCAAACTGGCGGCGCCCTGCCGGCCGGTCTGAGCCTCAGCCCCGGTGGTACCGTCGCTGGCTTGCCGAGCGCGCCCGGATCTTATTCGGTGGGCGTGCAGGTGACCGACACGTCGGGTGGAAAGGTCGCCGCCGCGGTAGCGATCAACATCCGGCCCGCGCCCCTGCAAATAACCACGGGCGCGATTCTGCCCTCGGGCATCGCTACCGTGGAGTATCCCGCGCAAATCCTCAGTGCGACCGGGGGTGTCGCGCCGTATCAGTTCAGCGTGAATGGCGCGCTGCCGAGCGGCCTTAGCCTTGTGGATGGTCAGATCTCAGGAGCCCCGACGGCGACCGGCACTTTCAATTTCAACCTGACGGTAAAGGACTCGGCTGCTACCCCTGCCGGCACGACGCTTCTGATGACCGTGACCATCCGGCCCAACGCCGCCGATCTCATCCTTTCATCGGGCGCGGTGTCGTTCACTCTGAAGACCGGCGCTTCGGACATCCCGGACCCGAACGTGGTTGCCATCAGCTCCAGCGACGTCACACAGGTTTTGAGCTACACAGTGAACGTTACATCCGCCCCATGGCTGAACATCACCAGCACGGCGACAACGCCGGGCAATATTTCGATCGGCTTGTCGAACGCGGCGCTGGTGCTTGCTTCGTCCGGATCGCCGTACTCGGCGACCGTGGTTGTGTCGTGTATCTCCGGAGCCTGTTCCGGCAAAACACAATCGATCGGTGTCACACTCATCGTCAGAGACCTGCAGCCGGAACTGAGCCTAGATTCAGAACTGCTCTCATTCGGCGCGGCTTCGTCGAATCCGGAGGCTTCTTCGATTTCTCTCGGGATCCTGAACGCGGGCGGCGGCTTGCTTAAAATCACCTCCGTCACCGCTGCCGACAGCTGGATTTCCGTCGGCGCACTCCCCGCTTCCGTCGCGCCCGGACCCGGCGCCTCGGTCTCGATCACGGCCAACCCCGGAAGTCTGGTGGCCGGATTCTACGTGAGCTCCGTCAATGTTGTGACGTCCGCCGGCAGCGCTTCCATACCCGTGACATTTCTGATCTCGTCGGATTCCAGCATGAATCTCGGACCAGCCGGAGCCCAGTTCTCCATGCCGCAAGGCGGCGCGCTCGGAAATCCCAACGGATCTTTCCTCGTGAGCGTTTCGAAAACGGTTCCTGTGAACTTCACCGCTTCTGTTCTGCCGGGTGCTCCGTGGCTGCACAGCGGAAACGGAGGCATCGCGATCGGTAGCAGCCCTGGCAGCGTGAGTTACTCGCTCGATCCCGCGGCTGCAGCGGCGCTACCCGTCGGCGCTTATTACGGCACCATCCGGGTCAGCGCGAGCGGCATCGTCAACACGCCGCAGGATTTCCAGGTGGTGCTCAATGTGTCGCCCGCCTCGACGCCCGTGGTGCCGGATCCGCAACCCGCAGGCCTGCTGTTCCTGAGCGCCGAGCCGGGCCCGCTGCCGCCGCAGACGATCCAGGTGTTCGCGAGTTCGAAGACGCCGCTGCCTTATCAGGTGTCCGCCAGCATGACCGACGGCAGCGGATGGCTTTCCATCGACAGCAGCCTCGGGTCCGCCGTCGCAGGAACGCCCGGGCAGGTGCTCGCTTCAGTGAATTCCACCGGTCTCAAAGCCGGCGTCTATCGCGGCACCGTGAGTTTCTCTTCGGGCTCGTCGGTGCGCACTGTGAACGTAACGCTGGTTGTGGAACCCTCCACGTCCGGCGCGACTTCAGCCAATCCGGTCACGCGGGCGAAGCCCAGCACCGTCAGCCCCGCTGCGGCGGGACCGGTCTGCGCGGGCGCCACTCTGGTGGCTACCCAGACGGGTCTCGTGAGCGATTTCTCCGCGCCGGCTTCATGGCCGACGCCGCTGGCGATCACGTTGGTGGATAGCTGCGGCAGCATCGTCGGCAACGGTCAGATCGTTGCCACGTTCTCGAATGGCGATCCCCCGCTGGAACTCTCGCCGGTCGATCCCGTCAAAGGCGTCTATTCGGGAACATGGACGCCGCGCAAGAGCGCCGCGCAGATCACGATCGCCGCGCACGCGACTGTGTCCGGCTATCCGGCGGCCAGCATACAAATCGCCGGCAAGGTGACGCCCAACGCCGCGCCGCAGCTGGCGCCGAACGGCACCCTCGACGTCTTCCATCCGCAAGTAGGCGCTGCGCTCGGGCCAGGCAATATCGTGCAGATCTACGGCACGGCGCTGGCGTCGCAGACGACATCCCCGCAGGTGCTGCCGCTTCCGACCGAGGTGCTGGGGACGCAGGTCCTCATCGGTGGTGTGGCGTCGCCGCTGTTCTACGTCAGCCCGGGCCAGCTGAATGCGCAGATTCCGTTTGAGCTGGAATCCGGCAAGCAATATCAGGTGATCGTCAACGCTAATGGAGCCCTGACGACGCCGCAGCCCATCCAGCTGAATGCCGGAGCCCCTTCGGTCCTGCAATTTACTTCGGGGTTGATCGTGGCTCAGCATCAGGATGGCACTCTCGTCTCCAGCGACGCGCCAGGCGCGTCGGGCGAGTTCATCGTGCTCTACATGTCCGGGCTTGGTGCGACTGATATACCAGTGCCAAGCGGTCAGCCTTCACCGGCGAATCCGCCCGCCAATGTTCTGGATACGCCGCTGCTGACCCTGAACGGCGCCCCAGTCCCCATCTCGTTCGCCGGTTTGACGCCCACCCTCGTTGGCCTTTATCAGATCAACTTGCAGATCCCGTCAAACCTCGCCGATGGCACGTACGACCTGGCCGTCTCGCAGAGCGGCGTGGTCAGCAATACCACGTCGTTGCCGGTCAAAAACCAGGCAAAGTAACGCGGGGATCCAGGCTACGCGGGTGATATGATACTCTAACCTCCGATCCGGAAGGCTCGCGGCAGCTTTTGGCATAGCAGAGTTTTCGGTGTCGGGCGTGGCTTTTGAAACAGGCTGGAGTAAAACAGTGAAGCGAATTTCCACAAACGGGACTACTTGCCGGATAACCGCAGTCGGATTGCTGGCATGCGCGGGCCTCGTGAGCCAGGCGGCCGCACAGGATAATGGCGGAGTTGACGTAGTACAGGTTCGGCCGAACTTCTATATGATCGGCGGTGCCGGTGGAAACATCGGCGCGCAGATCGGCGAGGACGGCGTCGTTCTCGTCAATGCCGGGAAGGCGTCCGCCTCCGATCAGGTGATCGCCGCGCTCAAGAAGATCACGCCCCTGCCGATCCGCTATGTGATCGACACCAACGCGGACTCGGATTTTGTCGGCGCGAACGGCAAACTCGCCAAGACCGGGCACACAATCTTCACCAACGCCCTTGGGACCGGCGGATTCAACGACGCCATGACCAACGGAGGCGCTGCGCAGATCCTTGCTCACGACAGCATCCTGAACCGCATGAGCGCGCCCTCGGGAAAGACATCTCCTTATGCGGTCGACTCGTGGCCGACCGAAGCTTTCTACAACAAGCGCTACACGCTGCGTATGAACGGCGAAGGCATCGAAGTGACCTATCAGCCCGCCGCGCACAGCAATGCCGATAGTTTCGTGCTCTTCCGCGGATCTGACGTCGTCGCGGCTGGGGATGTGATCGACACTACGCGCTTCCCCATAATCGACACCGAAAACGGCGGCACGATTCAGGGTGAAGTCGATGCCCTGAATAAGCTGATCGAGCTCGCGATCCCCCCCACGCCTTTCATCTACAAGGGCGTCGGAACCTACGTGATCCCCGGACATGGGCGGCTGTGCGAGCAAATGGAGATCGTCGATTACCGCGACATGGTCGTAACCATCCGCGACGTAATCGCCGACATGATGAAACAGGGGATGACGCTCGATCAGATCAAAGCGGCCCACCCGGCGCTGCCGTACGAGAACCAATATGGTTCGACCAGCGGCGCGTGGACGACGAACATGTTCGTCGAGGCCATCTACAAGACTTTGTCCGCGAAGAAGTAATTCAGCGTTTTCATCCAGAGAAGGCAAAAGCATGACGAATCGAATTTCAAAGGCTCTATTGCTTGATCGCGCACAACGCCCCTCCGGGCTGCGCGCTTCGTTGCTCGATCGCGCACAACGCCCCTTCGGGCTGCGCGCTTTAACCGCCGGGTTGACGCTGGTGGTCGTGGGCTCGCTGGCGGCGCCAACGGGACTGTATGCGCAGGGTCGTGGAGGAAGAGGCGGCGGTCCGCCGCAGGCCCCGAAAGCGGCGGCGCCGATCGACCTTACGGGCTATTGGGTTTCCGTCGTCACTGAGGACTGGCGTTACCGCATGGTCACTCCCGCGCCGGGCGATTATCAGGGCGTTCCCATGACGGGGGCAGCCGTAAAAGTCGCCAATACCTGGGATCCGGAGAAAGAAAAGACTTCACCGGACCAGTGCAAGTCTTACGGGGCGCCCGCGCTTCTGCGAATCCCCGAACATCTGCACATTACGTGGCAGGACGACAATACGATGCGGATGGAAATTGATGCGGGCAAGCAGGTCCGCGATTTCCATTTCGGAAACTGGAAGGCGCCGGCGGGTCCTGTGACGCTCCAGGGCGATTCGAACGCGGAATGGCAAATGCAGCGTGCCGGCGGGCGCGTGACCGGCGGAAGCATGAAGGTCGATACAACTCACCTGAAGGGCGGCTTCCTTCGCAAGAACGGTGTCCCCTACAGCGACGATACGCAACTGACGGAATACTACGATCTGGTGAAGGAAAGGAACGGCGACCAGCTTCTGGTGGTCACGATCGTCACGACGGATCCGATGTATCTGCGCGAGCCTTTCATCATCAGCTCGCATTTCAAGAAGCAGACGAGCGAGGCCGGGTGGAATCCAACGGCGTGCTCGGCGATCTGGTAGCCCGGAAATCGAAGAGAGGAATATCGAACATGACCCGGAACAAAATCTACTTCACTCTGGCGATGTTGCTCGGCGCCGCATTGCCCGCGCTGGCGGAGATCGATCTCTCCGGCTCCTGGTCCTCCAAGAACCATGAGGACGCCATGGAGCGCGGAGCCGGCCCGAATCCTGACGACTGGGCAGGGCTTCCCTTTAACGATGAAGGCCGTGCCAAGGCGCTCAGCTTCTCGCAGTCGACGATCTCGATGCCGGAACGCACCTGCTGGTTTCAGACGCAGTGGCACGTCGCCGCCGGTCCGTTCAGCCTGAAGATCTGGAGCGAGACCGACCCGCTGACCGGCAAGATCATTGCCTGGGTGCTCGGTGGGTGGGAAACACGCGCGCCGATGACGATCTGGATGGATGGGCGCCCGCATCCCTCGAAATACGCGCCGCATGACCAGAGCGGCTTCACTACCGGCACCTGGAGCGGCGATACGCTCACGGCTTACACGACTCACATCAAGACCGGCTACATGCGCCGTAACGGCGCCGCTTCGAGCGATCAGGCGACAATCACCACGACGTTCATGCGGCACGGCGACATGCTGACTCTGGCGCTCGTGATGGATGACCCGGTTTATCTCACCGAGCCTTACATTTTGACGCGTTCGTATATTTCAACTCCGACGCCGGTAGCGGTTGCGGGTCCGCCGTGCATCATCGGCTTTGAAGGCGTGGAGTCGGGCCGCGTGCCGCACTATCTGCCGGGTAAGAATCCGTTCACGGATGAGATGGACCGGCTTTATCACATCCCGCGCGAAGCAGCGATGGGCGGGGCGGAGACGATGTATCCGGCGTTCCGCGACAAGATCAAGGACAAGTTCACGATTCCGGGAAAGTGCAAGATTAACTGCGGCGCACCTGGAGCAGCACAGGCGAATTAAAGGTGGACGACGATTGGGCCAGTTCGCGTCAGGCAGCTGCCTTCACTCTCACGAACAGCTTGTCCCACGTGTGGTGTTTGCCTGACGGGACATTTCGTCCACCTGGAAAAGTCTGATCGAGCAGACGTACGTCAGAAATACCGCTTGCGTCCAGCCCCGCCAGCTGGGCAGCGGACCATTGCTAAAGCCTCCCGACCTGAAACGCGAGTAGTCTGACGATGGCCTTCTGCTCGCCGTAGTCGTGAGGTTCGACGATACGGTCTCTATTGCGATAACGAAGACGAAACAGCCGAGTCTGCTCGATTGCGGACCTTGGCAACTGATCGATTTCCGCCTCAGGTAACGCCGGGCTCGACTTCTGCGATGCCAGTGGGACGTCGAGAACCGTCGCCGCGCCCTCGAATGAAGTTCCGTGTTTGCGATTTCGCACTGCGTTGTCCTCGTCCCATTTGTTGCGGATGCAATGAGGCTTGTTGAAATCGAGGCCTGAGGCCAGTACTGGCGAAGTCGCCGTTACGCGTAGCGCATCAAGGCCTTAAACCCATAATCCATGTGCATCTGGATATGGCAGTGAAACAACGTCAGCCCTGGCTGGTCCGCTGTAAAGTCGACGCTGGCGCGGCCGAAGGTTGGTACCACCACCGTGTCCTTCATGATCCCGGCGGTCGGCTTCCCGTATATTTCCGCGATCTCGAGCTGGTGCCGGTGTACGTGCAGTGGATGCGCGTCATCCGTGCGATTGTGAAACGTCAAGCGATAGCGTGTGCCCTGCTTGAGCACGAACTCCTGTTCGTGCGGATATTGCTTGCCGTTGACTGTGAAGCTGTTGAACTTGCCGGCTCCGCGCGGCACCTTTTCGAACAGCATGTCCAACTTCTCTGTGGGTGCGGCCTGCGACGGCGGCTTGCCGAAAATCGTATAGTCCCAATTGGATTTCGGCGCCGGCAGCCACTGCGGCGTGCGGCGCTGGTTGGCGTATTCAATCACGACACCCAGGCCGCCTTCGCGCACCGGATCTTCCGGCGCGCCCATGATCCAGACGCCTGGCGCGTTCATTTCCACCCACGCGTCAACGCGTTCGCCAGGGCCCAGCATCAGCACATCCACTGCCGCCGGCACAGGCACCGGGTTTCCATCCAGCGCGACCACATTGAATTTGTGGCCAGGCAGCGCGAGGTGGCGAATCTCGATGGCACTGGCGTTCAGCACGTGAAACATCACGCGATCGCCGGACTTCACACGAATTGGTTCGCCCGCGCCGAGCGCTTTGTCGTTGACGGAATAGATATCCGACGCGATTTCCATTCCGACCGGCCGTGTATCCATCACCGCCGGCTTCTCCGGCTGCGGACCACTTGCGTCCAGATCGTCGTTGTCCATCGCCTGGTTGGTGAAATACGGTTCCCAGTCTCGCAAGGCCAGGTAGTGTTCCTGATCATAGCGGCCCGGATTGTTCGCGCCCTCGATGACCAGAAAGCCGAACATTCCGGTGTAGCTGCCGCGGTGCAGATCGTCCATCGACATCGTGTGGGTGTGATACCAGCGCGTCCCGGCGGGTGTGGGAGTGAACTTGTATTGCCGGCTGCCGTGCGGCGGCACGGCGGGGGTGCCTTCCTCCTCGGATCCATCCACGTCGGATGGAATCTGCAGGCCGTGAAAATGGACAAACTCGGGAACGTCAGTGTCATTGACCACGTTGACAGTGACGGGAACACCCTCTTTCATCCGCAGCAACGGTCCGGGCGAAGTGCCGTTGTAGCCGACAGTGCTGATGATACGGTTCGGCGCGAGCTCGACGTTGACCGTGCCGATGCGCAGCGTGAAATCGGTTTTGGCCACATCCTGCGACGCGGTCGGCTTCAGAAAGGATTGCGGTTGCTGCCCTACCAGGCCGTTGCTCGCAGCGGCAACCCCGGCGATCTTGAGAAAGTCACGTCTCTGCATGAATCTGGGACTATCCTATCGTTTATCGAGACGCCGCATCCATCGGCGGGCACTCGAATCGGGTAGTCAGATGACCAGTTGGTCAACGTTAATCTGAGACCTTGAAGCACCAAACTGTCACCGTTACCGAATTCAAGGCGAAATGCCTCGCATTGCTGGATGGCGTCGCGAAGCGCGGCGACACGCTGACCATAACCAGGCGTGGCCGGCCTCTCGCCAGCGTGAAACCGGTGCGGCGGGCTCCCTGGAAATCACTGGAAGGCATCCTCGAAGGAAAGATAACAGTCGACGACGATGCCCTGATGGCCGATACTTCGCACCTTTGGAATGTCGTGAATAACTCCGATGAAGGGTCCGATATCTGAATCCCCGCCTGCTCCTTGATACGCACATCGTAGTTCGTTGGCTGGCGGCACCGAAGAAGTCGACGCGAGACCAAATGCGAGTTCTGCGAGACGCAACTCGCCGCCAGGAACTGCTCGCGATAAGTGCAATCACTCTACTCGAAATCGCGGTACTGTTCGGCAGAGCCACCGGCAGCAACGAAGCCGATGCGGAAGCGGTACTCGAACAGATTGAATCCGGCTCCGTATTTCAAATCATTCCTTTCACCATGGATATCGCCGCCGCCGTCGCCGCAGTCGGCCGCGCCCTCGGCGACCCCGCCGACCGCGCCATCGTCAGCACAGCCCGGGTGCACCGGCTCAAACTCGTGACCTCCGAGAAACGCATTATTGCGTCAGGTCTTGTCCCTGTCGTTGGATAAGCGTGGTTGGATAAAGCACCTCCGCTGCGAACCCTGCCGCGCTTCTGATACGCTGCAAGAGACATCCGAGGCGGCTTTTCATGAGTCTGGTTTTCAAGAGCTGGTTTTCAAGAGTTACGACGCGACGCATATACGCGATCCCCCTCCTGCTCTCGTTTACTGTCGGGCTGTTCGCGCTGCAGCGGGGAGGCTATCGCGCCTTCGATCGCCGTCAGGACAGCTATTCTTATGGAAGCAGCGCGCCTTCGGAATTCTATTTCAGCCGCCTGCAATACACCTCCGGCTACGCCAGCGGCAACAGTTTCGGATTCCGCGGCTATGGCGGATCCTGGAGGCGCGACTGGCCCAAGGCCGACAACGATTGTCTGATCGCCCTGCGTCGCCTGACCCGCATCTGCTCGCCATCAACGCTCAACGTTACCGACCTCGACAGCGACCACATCTTCGACTATCCCTGGATATACGCGGTTGACGTCAATACATGGACGTTCACCGACGCGGAAGCCAAACGCCTGCACGACTACCTCTTGAAAGGCGGCTTCCTGATGGTCGATGACTTTCACGGCACCGACGACTGGGAGCACTTCATGGCCGGGATGCGCCAGGTGCTGCCGGATCGTGCGGTCGAGGATCTGAAGGACGAGGACGAGATCTACCACACCCTCTACGACATCAACGAAAAGTTCCAGATCCCGAGTGAAGTTTACGTCAACACCGGCCGCACGTATGAGAAGGATGGCTATGTGCCCAAATGGCGCGCCATTCGCGACGACCACGGGCGCATTATGGTCGCGATCTGCGCGAACATGCATCTCGGCGACGCATGGGAGTGGGCGGACAGCCCGGAGTATCCCGAGAAGTTTTCCGGCCTCGCCTTTCGCATCGTGCTCAACTACATTACATACGCGATGACCCACTAGGCATGAACCATCAGCGCGTTTCTCTGCGAGTCCATGTTCGAGTTCCTGTTTAAGTACCCGCGCTCGGTTTACTCGCGTGGCCAGTTTTCCTTTCTGGGCGCATGGCCGAAGTGGATGCTCGTGGTTTTTATCCTTATGGCCGCGGCCGGCCTCGCGTGGCTGGTCCGTTCCCGCCTCAGGGATGCCGCGCCGGCGTTGCAGAGCTGGCGCGCCTGGGTGATCTGGGCATTGCAGGCGCTGCTCGCGGCGGTGCTCCTGATGCTGTTGTGGCAACCGGCCATCACCATCGCGGAGTTAAAGCCGCAGCAAAATATCATCGCGGTGCTTGTCGACGATTCCCGCAGCATGGGGATATCCGAGGACGGCGCCACTCGCCAGGCACGGGCTGTCAAAACGCTGCAGGATGGCGTCCTCAAAAGCCTCAACCGCTCGTTTCAAACGCGGCTTTACCGGGTCGATGACGTGCCGGCCCGCATCGAGAATCTGAAGGACCTGCACGCCGCCGCCCCCTCGACCCGTATCGGCGACAGCCTCAAACAATTGACCGAGGAGACTTCCGACCTGCCTATCGGCGCCGTCGTGCTGCTCAGCGATGGCGACGACAACGCCGGCGGCGTCAGCACGGATGCGATCAATGCCCTGCGGGCTCGCCACATTCCCGTGCACACGGTCGGCTTCGGGCGCGAGCGCGCCGCTCACGATGTGGAATTGGACGATGTGGTGGTGGCTCCACGCGCGTTGGCCGGCTCCCGCCTTGCGGCGAAAATCACCTTTCATCAACGCGGCTATGCGGGCACGAAACTCAACCTCACTGTGCGCGATGTCAGCACCGGGCAGGGTAAAGTGCTCGCCGCGCGCCCCATCACACTCGGAGCCGACGGCAACCTTCAGACCGAGACCCTGATGTTCGACATTGGCGGCGCCGGCGCCCGGACGCTGCAGATCGCGGCTGCCCCGCTCCCAGGCGAGGAGAACGCCGCCAACAATGCTCTGACCCGCGTCGTGAATGTGGGCTCCGAATCGCGCCGCATCCTCTATATGGAAGGTGAGCCGCGCTGGGAGTACAAGTTCATCCGGCAGGCGGAAGAGGACGATCGCATGGTGCAGATTGTCTCCATCGATCGCACCAGCGAGAACAAGATTTACCGCCAGGGCATTTCCGATCCGAAGGAACTCGCTGACGGCTTTCCTTCCAAAGCCGAGGATCTCTTCGCTTATCAGGGATTGATCATCGGTTCGGTCGAAGCCGGCTATTTCTCGCCCGTTCAGCAGCAATTGATTAACGATTTCGTGGATCGCCGCGGCGGCGGACTGCTGCTGCTCGGCGGCCAGTTCGCCCTGGCGGATGGCGGCTGGAACGCCACGAAACTGACGGAGTTGATGCCGACGACGCTGCCCCTCGAGGCAGGGACGTTTCACCGTGAGGATCCCCACAACAACGCCGCGCATACGACCGCCGAGCTGGCGCCCGCCGGCGTTGACAGCATCATCACGCGCCTGGTCGACGACCCCGCCGCCAATGCAGCCAAATGGAAAGCGCTGCCTTACCTGATGGATTACGAAGACCCCGGCACACCCAAGCCCGGCGCGTCCGTGCTGGCGAACATGATTACGCCCGAAGGCCGCAAGCTGCCCTTGCTGATCACCGAAAACTTCGGCCGCGGACGCACCGGCATCATGGCCACCGGAGGTAGCTGGCGCTGGCAGATGAGCTCTCCGCTGGGCGACACGGCGCACGATTTGTTTTGGCAGCAGTTGCTTCGGTGGGTAGCTTCCGACACGCCAGGCCGCGTCGCGGCTTCCGTTCCCGCCCAGGTGCTGCTCGACAACGGAGCCATAACGATCCACGCCGATGTGCGCGATCTGCAATACAACCCCGCCCCCGATGCGAAGGTGGAAGCCCATATCCTCGGCCCCAGCGGTGTCAGCGCGTCGGTCGAGATGACGCCGGTGCCCGATAATCCCGGTCAGTTTCAGGCAGCGTGGTCAGCTCCAAAGACAGGCGCTTATCTGACGGAGGTCACCGCGCAGCGGCCCGATCGCGACACCGGCAAGATGAAGGAACTCGGGCGCGACGTTTTGACCTTTCAGCGCATGGACGGCGTTGCGGAGAATTTTCACACCGAACAGAACCGCGACCTGCTGGAACGCCTCGCGACGCAGACTGGTGGACAATACTGGAAACCCGCCGACCTCGGCAAGCTCGCGAGCTCCATTCCCTTTTCGGAGGCTGGCGTGACCATGCGCCAGACCCGCGATCTCTGGGATTTGCCGCTGGTCTTTCTTGTGATTTTGTTGCTGCGTTTCTCCGAATGGTGGCTGCGGCGCCGGTGGGGGATCGTCTAGCCCTGTTTGTTTGCCAGGCCTGATTTGCGCGGTCGGCTTCCATCGATGGCACACTTTGAAGATCGACGCATCGGCGTTCGATTTCTGCCGCTGGTGCCCGGAAATCAGGCGGCACCTGCCGCATCCGAAAGATCAGGGCAAAGCACGATTGATCACCCAGGCCTTCTTCAAAAGGAACTGAAGCCGGGTAACGCCGCCGTTTGAGTGAGC
Source organism: Bryobacteraceae bacterium (assembly GCA_036272235.1). GTDB lineage: Bacteria > Acidobacteriota > Terriglobia > Bryobacterales > Bryobacteraceae > BOG-234. The sequence goes on from DATAZF010000188.1 coordinate 28,445, forward strand.
TCCTGCGTGGAACGGTTATGTTTATAATCGGATTTCTCGCAGGCTTCCAAGCCCTCCATGCTGCAGCGCTTCCTCGACCCCGCCGTTCTCGCCAGCATTTCCAGCCTCGACCTCGTCGCCCGGACCGTCGTCGATGGCTTCGTCGCCGGGCTGCACCGTTCTCCCGACTTCGGATTCAGCCAGGAGTTCGCCGAATATCGCGCCTATAATCCCGGTGACGATCTTCGCAACATCGATTGGAACGTCTACGCGCGCAGCGAGCGGCTCTATCTCAAGCGCTTTCGCGGCGAGACCAACAGCCTGCTGACCATATTGCTCGATGCCAGCAATTCCATGCAGTTCGGCTCGCACCGTGTCAAGAAGATGGATTACGCCCGCTATCTCGCCGCATCGCTCTTCTACCTTGCGATTCACGGGCAGCGCGACGCCGCCGGACTGATCACCTTCGACGACGAGATCCGCAACTACATCCGCCCTTCCACGCGCCAGGGCCAGTTGCCGCGCCTGCTCGCCGGTCTGGAACAAGCCGAGGCGCGCGCCCGCACCGATTTCGCCAAGCCAATGCGCTATTTTCAGGAATTTCTGAAGCGCCGCGGCATGGTGCTGGTCGTCTCCGATTTCTGGGAATCGCCCGAGAGCGTCGTTCGCACGATCGAGCCGCTGCGTTTTCACGGCAACGAGGTGGTTCTGTTTCACGTCCTCGACCCTGAGGATGTGCGGCCGAAGCTGGACGGCCAGTCGCTGCTGGTTGACCTCGAGACCAATGCCGAGATGAAGGTCACGCCGGATTACGCGAAGAAAGAATACCGCGAAAAGATCGATGCGCATCTGGCGGACCTGCGCAATCGCACGCAGAGCGCCGGCATGGGCTACTGCCTGCTGATGACCGACCGTCCGCTCGATGCCGCCCTGCGGCAATACCTGACACTGCGCGGAGGCCGCAACTAGATGGGTCTCTTCGCGCCGTGGTTTCTGGCCGGACTTGTCGGCGTCGGCCTGCCGCTTTATCTCCATTTGCTGAAGAAGCAGACGACCACGCCCAAAGCCGTGAGCTCGCTGATGTTCTTCGAGTCGCGCACTCAAAGCTCGACCCGCCACCGCCGGCTTCGCTATTTCCTGCTGCTGTCGCTCCGGCTGCTGCTGTTGCTGCTGCTGATTCTCGCGTTCGCCAATCCTTTCATCAACCGCAACACGGCTGCTTTTGCCGCTAACCGCCTTGTACTGCTGGTGATCGACAACTCGTTCAGCATGCGCGCCGGGACTCGCCTCGCGGATGCCAAAACCGCCGCCATGGGTGTGCTCTCCGGCAAAGGCGCAGCACACGGCCAGGTCGCGGCTTTCGGATCGCAGCTGCGGCTCATGACGCAGCCGATCGAGGACCAGTCCGCGTTGCGGGCCGCCGTGCAAGCTATCCAACCCGGCGATGGCCACGGGAACTTCGGTGAGCTGGCCCGCGCCGTACGCGCCATGGCCGAATCGGTGAGGACACCGATCGAGCTTCATGTGTTCAGCGACATGCAGCGCGGCGACATGGCGGCCAACTTCTCCGACATGGCGCTGCCCTCGAACGTCAGGCTCGTGACGCACGGGGCTGTATCGAAGATCCAGCCCAACTGGACCGTGGAATCAGTGGATGCGCCCGGACAGGTGTGGGGTAAAGACGCGAAACCGGTACACGTACAAGCCGTGATCGCCGGCTATGGAACGCCCGCCGCGCAACGTAACGTATCGCTCGTCGTGAACGGCAAGACCACGGCCACGAAGAACATCGCCGTCCCCGCCAACGGACGCGCCACCGTCGACTTTCCAGCGCTCGAAGTGCCCTACGGGTTCAGCCGCTGCGAGATGAAGATCGACGCGTCCGATTCCTTCCCCGCTGACGATCTGCACCGTTTCGCGGTGCAGCGTTCCGATCCGCAGAAGGCGCTGCTGATTCACAACTATGGCGAGACACGCTCGACGCTTTACGTCGGCGCGGCGCTATCGGCAGCCGCGCAATCGGCCTTCATTCTCGAATCGATCAACGTAAACGAAGCCGCCGACCGCCAGCCCTCGAACTACGCGTTCATCGTTCTCTCCGACGTCAACACTGTCCCGTCGTTACTTGAAAACTCACTGACTGGATGGGTGCGCGCCGGAGGCAGTCTCTTCATCGCGGCCGGCACTTCCGCTGGAGCTCGCACCCGGATCCCGATCTTCGGCGGGCGGATCATCGAGACTCGCGACTACAGTCGAATCCCCGATCGCTACATGGGAGTGGGATCGAGCGATTCTTCCTACCCCGCTGTGGCGAAGGCCGAAGGGTTGAAGGGCGTGAAATTTTTCTACGCGCTCAATGTGGAGCCCGGAGAGGCCAGAGTGATCGCGCGGCTGGGCGACCAGACGCCGCTGCTGCTCGAGAAACGCATCGGCGAAGGACGCGTCGTGCTGTTCACCTCCGGACTGGACAATCTCACTAACGATTTCTATCAGAACGCCGCGTTCGTTCCGTTCATCGAACAGACCGCGCGGTATCTCGCGGGCAGCGAGCGACAGGGTGGCGCTCGCCCGGTGGATGCCTATCTCGAGCTCCGTAACGCGAAGGAAAAGGCCCAGGGAGTGGAAGTCACCGACCCTGAGGGGAAGCGTCCCCTCAGCCTGAGCGAGGCGGCTTCAGCGCAATCGTTTCAATTAACGGAGGCCGGTTATTACCAGCTTCGCCTCGCCAACGGTCGTCAGGACGAAGTTGCCGTCAACCCCGATCCAAAAGAATCGAATCTGGACGTGATGCCCGACGACGTCGTTGCCTTATGGCAGGGCAAAGGTGGGCAGCCGGAAGCCGCCTCTGCGCAAGGGAGTGCCGCAGCGGGCCCGGCCCCACCCGCAAAAACGCCGCAATCCTTCTGGTGGTACATCATGCTGCTCGTGCTTGCTTCCGCCATCGCCGAATCGGTCGTTGCCAGCCGCTATCTCGGCACACAACGAGAAGAGTAGACAACAAAGCCGCGTGACAATGCCAGAAACGCACGGAATCATAACGTGGTTGGATCGAAACCCCAGGGACACAGGACACAGGATCTTGACGCTGAGTGAACGCCCGTTTAGAATCGCGGCATGGTGCGTAAGGTCATTCTGGGATTCGGAATCAGCCTCGACGGTTATATCGCGCGGCGGAGCGGCGCTTTCGATTTTCTGGTCATAGACAAAGAAGGCGAAGCGCTGATGGCGGACTTCTTCGCCGGGATCGATACCACCGTCATGGGCCGCAAGACCGCGGCGGTCGTGGTGAAATTGCGCAAGAGTGGCGAGATTCCCGACACGCCAGGCATGGCCACCTACGTAATTTCCCGCCGATGGAAGCCGGGCAAACGCGAGGGATTCGAAGTGGTCGGTGGATCTCTGACAACCTTTGTGAGAATGCTTAAACGCCGTCCGGGTAAAGACATCTATCTGGGAGGCGGAGGTGAATTGGCCCGCAGTTTCCTGCGAGAGGATCTGGTGGACGAACTCTACATCGGCCTTGGGCCCATCCTGTTAGGCGATGGCATTCCTGGCTTCCCGGGCAAGTTCCCCCAGCGCGACTTCAAGCTGACAGAATGCAAGTCCTACTCGAACGGATCGGTCGGGCTACGCTATGAACGCATGCGGACCAGGATTAGACGATAATCGGGCCTGAGCCGACTCGCCCGCGACTCCGTCAGGCATCAACTTCCAGCTCACGATCTGCGCTGGTTGAGATCATCGTCCGGATTTGCCGCCCCGTTTCGCCGGCGGCGCCTTGTGTCGGCACGATGCAGCCTTCCGAGGCTTCCCCGGGATGCGCGACCGAATCGGCGTGGATGAAAAACCCTGCCCTGCCGTGCATGTCATTGGTTGGGTCCGGCGTGAGGCGCATGGCGATGGGGCCGAGACGTGGGTCATCCTCAGCCGCCCCGATCGTATATTTGCCGGCCGGCAGCGGACCGAAGTTGCCGGGTCCGAGCGTTCCCATTTGAGCGCTGCAAAGAGTGGGGTTGTCTTTCCCTGTGCCGCGCCCGGAATAGCCGGTGGCTACGGGCATGCCGTCGTGCGAAAGTTGACCGGTCGAAATTACGAATTTCCAGCTCATGGGGGAGTCCTTGGCGATTTAATAAACGGCATTTATCAATATAAGGCCCCGCGACATGCGAACCAACCAGTAAACACATACACGCCGCCGGAAGACCAGGAAACACGAATGGCGCCCCTGTTTCGAGGCATCGGGCATCGTCTGCGCCCGTATGCACTCGTTGAAAAGTCGCAACTTACATCCCACCGGAAGATCGCCGCTCATACGCGAGCGATTCCAAAACCGCCTCGTCGGTGACGCCGGGGTGCCGGGTGAACGATACTCGCGTCTTCAACTGATCGACGATCTGAGACGCCATGCGCGAGCGAATGTCCGGCGTCAGATCGTGGCGGCGATTGAGGAATGTATCGATCAGCGCGAGATCGTCGAGCGACAGCATCGAAGCGCCGACGGAGTGGGCAAGTACGGGCTGCACCGCATCAGATTTGGCGCGGTCAGCCTGCCAGACCGGCCTGTTCGCAGCCGACGAATTCTCCCGGACAACCACTGAGCCGGCCAGCAGATCTCCGAGGCGCTTGTTTCGGGAATTCAGCAGTGCCACCAGCATTCCGATGGCGTAGAAGCCGGGCAACTGGTCGATAATGCGCAGCAGATTGCGGCCGATTGATTCGGCGGCGGTCAGCGGCCGGCCGGAGTCCTTGATCACGCGAATGCCGATGATGCGCTTGCCCGGCGTCTGGCCGTTCCAGAGGATTTCGAAAATCGCGAAGTACCCGAACATCAGCAGGAAGAAGGCAAACGCGGTGAGCGCGATGACCCAAACCTGTGCAATTCGCGCGGCGCCGAGCAGAAGCGGCATGAGCACAGCAGCGGCAATGCCCCCAACGATGGCAGCGCCGGTCTGGATCAGCGTATCGATCGCAAGCGCCAGAAAGCGGCTGCCGATTCCGGCGATGGGAAAGTCCAGAAGCAACTGCTCCGGGGTCTCGATAGTATGCTTGTCGAAAAGACCCGGAGAAGGCTGAGCGTCGCCGGGCTGAGGAGACATGGTTTCCATCCAATGGGCCGCGAAGAGACAGTCTAACTGGAACCGTCTCGAAGAACTGGTGCGCCGCGCGGGAAGTGGACTGCGCGGTCTCGATCACGCGGAACTCCAGGAACTGGGGCTGCTCTACCGCCAGATCGCGGCCGACCTTGCGACAGCGCTCGAAGACCGGTCGAGCGCGCAACTAGCAGCTTACCTGAATCAGCTTCTCAGCAGGGCGCACAATCTGATCTACATGGGAAAGAAGCAGAAGGCGGGCGGAATTGCCGCGTTTTATCGCGATGAATATCCGCGCATTTTCCGCGAGAACCTGCCGCAGACTTTGCTCGCGGTGGCGATCTTCGCGGTCGCAATGATGGCGGGCTGGGCGGTGACGATTCGCGACCCGGCATTCGCGCACCGTCTGCTCGGTACGCAGATGATGGAGACGATCAACCGGCGCGAGATGTGGACCCACTCCGTTCTGACGGTGCAGCCGCTGGCGGCATCGACGATCACGACTAACAATCTGACGGTGGCGTTCGCGACTTTCGCTATGGGGATCACCGTTATCGGCACAATCTGGATGATGCTGCTGAATGGATTAATGCTGGGCGTTGTCGGGGCGGCGACGTGGCATGCGGGGATGGCGATCTCGCTGTGGAGTTTTGTGGCGCCGCATGGAGTGCTGGAGCTGCCCTCCATTTTCATTGCCGGAGGCGCGGGGTTTGAGATCGCGCGCGGGCTGCTGTTTCCAGGCCTGCTGCCGAGGAAAGAAGCGCTGACGCGCGCGGGAGGTAAGGCGTCGCGTTTGCTGCTGGGGTCGATTCCGCTGCTGCTGATCGCCGGTACGATCGAAGGATTCTTCTCGCCGACAGGGGTGGCGCCGGGGTTGAAATTTCTGCTGGGGGCGTTGTTGGGATGCGCGCTAATGGCCTGGTTGTTCGGGACGGGAAAGCGTGAAGCGGTCAGATCAGATTCCGGTCTTTCACTTCCAGATACTGATTCACGAGCGCCGCGGACAACCCCGGCGCATTGATATCGATCACGAGCACGCCGCGCTCGCGAAGCATGCGAAGAAGGCGGCGGCGGCGCTCCACCACTTCAAGGGCCGCGGCGTGGCGGAACATGTCCTCTTCGTTTTGTGGGATGGCGCGGGTAAGGTCGGTGAGATCCGGCTGGCCGATGGCAGCGAAGACGACGAGATGGCGGCGCGTCATGTGCGCGGCGTAATTGATTACTTCAGGCGTCGTCGCAGTTTCCGCGAAATCGGTAAGCCAGACGATCAGCGAGCGGCGGGTCTGGCGGCTCAGGAGAGTCCGCACGGCGCGCGCATGATTGGCTTCGGCCGCCTCGGTGTGGACCTGCGCGAGCGAATCGACGAACTGCCTGACATGTAACGGTCCGCGTCCTGCGTTGATGAACTGCTGGATGCCACGGCCGTAAGCCAGCAGACCGACGCGATCCCCGGAATGAGAGGCGACCTGCGCGAGCGAAAGGGCGGCGTCGACGGCGTAGTCGAGCTTCTCGGGTGAGAAGTGGCGAACGCGGTCGAGCACGCGGGTGCGCATCAGGCGGCCCGCATCGAGCACGATCCAGACAGTCTGGCTGCGCTCGACCTGGAAGACGCGCGTGGTGAGCTGGCTGCGGCGCGCCGTCGCGGTCCAGCAGACGTTGCGTAGATCATCGCCCGGGCGGTATTCGCGAAGGGCTTCGAAGTCGCGTCCCTGGCCGCGCTGCCTGCGGCGTCGTTTCTCCATTTCGACCTGGCGGCTGCGGATCAGATACAACGTGAACTTCCTGGCCTGCACGAGATCGGGAAGTACGCGGACTGTGCGCGAGAGACTGGCGACGGCCCATCGCTGTGCAAGACCGAGCGGTGAGCCGTAACGGATGAAGACCCGCCCCGTAGCGATGTCGCCTCGCGAAAGCGGCATGACTGGATACGACTGCCGGACGGTTGCGCGCGCGGGGACGTCGAGATCGAGAGACGGCGGAGATTCGCGGAGAACAGGCGGCAGTTCGTCGACCAGCGAAATCTCCAATGCGCTGTTGCCGGCGTTGCTGACTTCGAGGGTGGCGGATGCCGGCTCGCCGAGCGAGAGAGGGCCACTCCATGCCCGGCGCACTTCGAGGTCGGAAGGCGGAGGCAGGCGGTAAAGATCGAAGGCCCAGGCGAAAAGAATGGCGACGTCCCAGAGCAACATCCCGAGAAGGAAGCGCGGCGAACGCCACGCAGGTATGAGCCAGAGAAGCCCAAGGAGAAGGGCGGCGATCGCACGCCATCCGAAAGCGAAAGGCAGCCGGCCTTTGGATTTGGCGCGCGCCGATTGCGGGGCGGGCGCGAGCGGGCCGGCGATCACTTCGGTATCTCGACGGCGGCGATGACCTGCTGGATGACCTGGTCCGGCGTGAGTCCTTCGAGGTCGGCTTCGGGCTTGAGCAGCAGGCGATGGCGGAGCACTGGGAGCGCGGCGGCTTTTACATCGTCGGGTAAAAGATAATCGCGGCCCGCCATTCCAGCCAGCGCGCGGGCGGCAAGAAAAAGCGCCACGGCGGCGCGCGGACTGGCACCGAGCGATACGGACGGCCAGTCGCGGGTACGGCGGATGAGCGTGACGACGTAAGCGTGCAGCGAGGCATCGACAGTGACGCGGGCGAGCTCGCCGCGCGCGGCGGAAAGAAGATCAGGAGCAATTGGTACGATGGCGATCTCGTCGAGACTGCGCGGGTCGAAGCCGCGGCCGTGGCGGGCGACGATCTCGATTTCCTCCTCGGCCGTCGGGTAGGAGACGCGGATCTTCAGCAGGAAACGGTCGAGCTGGGCTTCGGGCAAAGGATACGTACCTTCAAACTCGATGGGGTTCTGGGTGGCGAGCACGGTGAAGCGATCGTTGAGCGGGTAGCGCGTGCCGTCGATAGTGACCTGCCGTTCCTCCATGGCTTCAAGCAACGCGGCCTGCGTGCGCGGCGCGGTGCGGTTGATCTCATCGACGAGGAGCAGATCGGTGAAGACCGGTCCGCGATGCAGCGTGAAAGAGCTTTGCGCCAGATTGAAGACGCTGGTGCCGGTGATGTCGGCGGGCATGAGATCGGCGGTGCACTGGACGCGCTGAAAACCCAGGCCGCAAATGCGCGCGAGCGATTTTACGGCAAGCGTCTTGGCGAGACCGGGCACACCTTCGATCACGGCGTGGCCGCCGCACAGGAGGACGAGCAGCAGGTGATCGGTCACTTCCCGCTGGCCAACCAGGATTTTGGCGAGCTCCGTTCGGACATGCGCGGCGAGCACAGCGAGATTTTCCACGATCAGTTTTTCTCCTTGAAGAACGACGCCGGCGCGGTGATCCGGGCCAGCAGAGATTCGAGGCGTTGCAGGAGCGCGAGCGCATTGCGGCTGGTCAGCCTGCCGGCGGTGGTTGCCGCGGCTGAGGAGGCGAGAGCGTCAGCGAGGTCGGGACCATCCGCTCCCAGACGATCCGCCGCAATGCGCGCCAGATCGGCATCCGCCGTCGCAGGAGGCAGGCCGAGGCGTTGTGTGAGTTCGAGCCGCAAATGGCGATAAGACACCTCGACCGGAATCACGAAGGCGTCGGCGTGCCGGTAGAGAGCGCCCATCGTATCGATGAATTCGAGTGGCGAGAGACGCGAGACGGCAGGGGGCATCACGATCGGGCCGCTGCGGCGGCTGAAGGAAAAGATCACCAGGATGGCGACAAGACCGATTTGCCATACGCCCCACGTGAGCGGTGTTTTTTCGAAATAGCCGAGCAGGCTGGTGCGCTGGCCGTGAAAGTACTCATCCCAATAGATTGGGCCCGGGCCGCGCAAAGAAGTCGAGACGGAGTTCAGGAGCAGAGTGAGATTGCCCGATTGTCTGAGCCCCTCATTCGTCAGAGGCGAGGCGGAACTCCACCAAAGAACTTCACCGCCGCCGATGCGCCACGACACGATCGCCGCATTGCGGCCCGTGCCGTACAAGCGAAGCTGCGAAGGCCCGATCTGTCCCCACCAGCTTTGCGGGCGCATGCTGATGTGGTCGGCGCCGCGGGAAATGGTTGAGGGAAGATCCGCGGTGAGGATGTAAGGCGTGCTGCTCGAAACCGGGGGCGAAACCGTTGCGCTGGAAAAATACGCCGGAATGACGGCGCCACAGAACAGCACGCGACCACCGTGCTCGACGAAGTGAAGCAGGGCTGTGCGGTCGCCGTTGGTGGGAGCATCCGTGGGTTCCGCGAGGATCAGTAAAGCGTGCGCGGTGACGGATGAGAGCAACTCCGGCGGCTCTTCCCAGACGCGGACATCGAAGCCGAGGTCCTGCAGGAGGAGGTAAGCGGCGCGCGCTCCGCGAGGTGTCGGCGAATATACCGAAGGCACGGGCGAGCCTTCCTGCCCACCGGTGGGCGTGGTAAAAACCACCGCCGCCACAAGGATGACGAGAAGGACAGCTGACCACGAGAGGAGACGGCGATCGGTCGCCGTTAGTCCGCGCGGCATCCCAGTGCTTCCAGAAAGTGGAGCGCGTCCTCGAAGTCGCGCTTTTGTACCGGGCGATCGGCGTACCAGAAGTGTTCGAGCCCGGACGTTAGGGCGGCGAGCGGCGCGCGAAAAGGGGCGGCCGGCGCAACGCTTCCGAGATATTCGCGAGGCGTGCGCGTGAAGTCTTCGGGCAGGAGATGGGCGCTCTGCAGATGCGTAACCGCAGCCCAGTAGGCCGAATGGATGGCCGCGCGCAGGTCCCCGCGACCCGCCGCGTCCCTCGCCGTTTGCAGCCACTCGCTCGCGCGAAGGGAGGGGATTGGGGGTTCGCCAGGGGCTGGCGGGATGCGCTTTCGACCGTCGTACCAGCGCCAAAGCCAGGTCAGCAGGAATCCGGCGGTGGTTAGAGCGAGGACCCAAAAGATCGCCCGGCCGGTGACGGGATTTCCGAAGACTGGCCCAAAGAGCCGACCCAGAAGATTCTTGAGCCAGGTAGTGAAGCGCTGCCAGAGGAGTTCCAGAACGGTGGGCTGCCGCTCGGGCGCAAATTCGCGCCGCGTCAGAATGCGATCGAGGCGGCTGCGGGCCGACGCAAGATGTGCGGCGGGCGTTGAAGAGCTTTCGAGTTCACCGGCGAGGTGCGCAAGCCAGCGCTCCGCCTGTTCGGGCGATGTTGCCGGATCGCGCAGGGGCGCGGTTGAGATGGAATAGCGGCGTCCCGGAGTTTCGATCTCCCACGAGTTGGGCAGCGTCGCGACCGCCTCCGGCCCGCCCCCGTCATGGATGGCGCCCGCGAGCCGATGCAGTTCGCTTGCGAGCGACTCGGGACCGGGGTAAGCAGCCGGCGATTGAACGGCCAGTGTCCCGGCGGCGGCAAGAAGCAGAAGTCGTCTCACTGGGGGGCTCGTCTAAAGGATGGATGGCACACTGCCCGGGCCGGCCGGTGGGGCAGCATTGGGATCCATCATGAACTGCAGGTCGAAGGCTTCTTTGCGTACGCGGAGATCGTAATAGAAGATTGCTGTGGCGATCAAAAGAATGGGCTCGGTGAGGATTGAGCCGATGCGGTTGCCGGCATCGACCAGCGCGGTCCAAAGCCGAAGCGTTGCGGGATCTTTCAACGCGCTCAGCGCGGCCAGCGTAAAAGGAAAGGTGAACAGTGTTGCCGCCGCGATCGCGATGACAAAGAAGAGAAGGCAGATCATGAATGCCCGGCCGGCAAAGCCGCGGGTCAGATTCCAGCTGCGGCTGATCGACTCCCGCGGACTGCGTTCTTCGATCAGGGCCGCGGGCACGCAGACCAACAAACGGCAGGCGAAGTAGATGCCAGGTATGATCAGCAGGATCAAGCCGCCCATGATCGCGAGGCCATTCAAACAAATAACGCCAAACAGGAAGCCGAGATGTCCGCGGGCACGCTGGAGCGCCGGAGCCAGCAGGACCTGGCGCCCGAGATAAAGATCCGAGACCGCGAGCACAGTTGCCGCCTGCGAAATCAGGTAGGCGATGATCCCGACAATCGCAGCGACGATCGTGAGGAGAACCGAGCCGAGCGAGCCGAAGGCCGCGATGCTGCCTGGGTTTAGCGGCTGCAAGGTGATCTGCACCAGTTGAAAGGCGAAGACGATGAGCTGTGGAATGCCGGCAATTCCGATAAACAGCAGGAAGTGGCTGCGATAAAGGGAGAAAGTACGATCGAGTATCTCACCAAGTGACAGTGGCCGCAGATCGAGG
>DATAZF010000189.1:0-14515 GCA_036272235.1 Bryobacteraceae bacterium
GGGCGGCAGCCGTTGTGGGGGATTGGCGTCGTGTCGCGAATCGACCGTACATCCAGACCCGCCGTCGCCAGCGCACGCACTGCGGATTCGCGGCCGGAGCCCGGTCCGCTGACCCTTACTTCGACCGTGCGCAATCCTACTTCGTTTGCTTTGTTCGCCGCTGTCAAGGCCGCCTGCTGGGCGGCAAACGGGGTGCCCTTGCGGGAGCCGCGGAAGCCCAGAGAGCCTGCGCTCGACCACGACACCGTGTTGCCTTCCGGATCGGAGATCGTCACGATCGTATTGTTGAACGTCGCCTGCACGTGCACGACGCCGACGTGGACGACCCTCTTTTCCTTCTTCTTGAAGGTCTTCTTCTTCGTGCCTTTGGCCGGTGCTTTCGCCATTATGTTTTCGACGTCGCTTTCTTCTTGTTGGCTACGGTTCCCTTACGCGGACCTTTACGGGTGCGCGCATTGGTATGAGTACGCTGACCGCGGGTGGGCAGCCCACGACGATGGCGCAGGCCGCGGTAGGAACCCATTTCGATATGGCGCCGGATGTTGAGCGAAACTTCCTTACGGAGATCGCCTTCGACCGCGCCCTCGTCTTCGAGAATCGTACGGAGGTTGTTGACCTCTTCCTCCGTCATATCCCCGACCTTCTTGTTTGCATCGATGCCTGCGCGATGCAGCAGGCTCTTCGAGCGGGTCCGGCCGATGCCGTAGATGTAGGTGAGACCGATCTCAGCCCGCTTTTTCGGTGGTAAATCAACGCCCGCGAGACGTGCCATATGTTTCCGGTATCCTTCTCAGCCTTGCCGCTGTTTGTGTTTCGGGTTGACGCAAATGACGCGGACCACACCTTCGCGGTGGATCAACTTGCATTTGTCACAGATCTTTTTAACTGACGCTCGAACTTTCATAAGCCTATCCGATCTTCTTTACTATCCGGCCCCGCGTCAGATCGTGCTCGCCGAGCTCGACTTCCACGCGGTCGCCCGGCAGCAGCCGGACCCAATTCCTTACCGCAGCCCCCGCTCCATGCGCAAGGACCTGCGCTTTATTTCCCAACTCGAGCCGGTAGAGCAGGCTCGGTAATTCTTCCAGAACTTTCGCTTCCACGGTCACCGGCGGCGCTACATTACGGCCTGGTCAAAACCCAGGGGCCATTCGGCGTTACCGCCACGCAGTGTTCGAAGTGGGCCGAATATGACCCATCTTTCGCCACAGCGGTCCACTTATCCTTCAAAACCTTCGCTTCCGGCCGGCCCGCATTCACCATCGGCTCGATGGCGAGCACCATGCCTTCGCGCAAGCGGGGATTCTCGTTCCGCTTGTCCACGTAATTGGGAACCTGCGGCTCTTCGTGGAGCTGCGTCCCGATCCCGTGCCCTACATACTCGCGTACGATTGAGAATCCGTTACCAACCACGTAATTCTCAACCGTCCCGCAAATATCGAACAGACGATTGCCTTCGCGGACCTTGTCGATCGCCAGTTCCAGCGACTCCTCGGTCACCTTCAAAAGCTTTTTCGCCTGCTCGCTCAGTTCGCCAACTCCCACCGTCAGCGCTGAATCGCCAAAATATCCATCCAGCTGGACGCCCGTGTCGATCGACACGATATCGCCCTTCTTCACAATCCGCTTCGGGTTCGGCATCCCATGCACGATCTCCTCGTTCACCGAAGTGCACAGCACGTACTTGTACTTCTCGCCCGCGGCCGGAACGAAGTAGTCTTTGAATGCCGGTTTCGCCCCGGCATCCGCCATCATCTTCACCGCCGCCAATTCCAAATCCCAGGTCGAGAGGCCTTCCTCGACCATCGCGCCCAGCGCCTGCAGGATCCGATGAACCAGCAAACCGCTGCGCCGCATTTTCTCCAGCTCGGATGGAGTCTTGCGGATAATCATTGACCGAGAACGCCCCGGAGTTCCGACTTGATGCGTTCGAACACTGCTTCCGGCCGCTCGTGGCTCGCATCCACTTCAATCAACCGGTCGCTCGTCGCCCGGAAAAACTCAATCAACGGCCGCGTCTGGCGTTCATACTGTGCGAGCCGCTCCCGCACTACGTCTTCGCGGTCATCATCGCGAATCACCAGAGCAGTCCCGTCAAGATCGCAAATACCATCGACCTTCGGGGGACGGGAAATCGCGTTATAAAGAGTGCCGCACTTCGGGCACACACGTCTCCCACTCATTCGCGAGATAATTACATTGTAATCAACAACAAGATGAATTACCACCTCGCCCGCTCCGCGCGCCGCGAGCAATCTCATCATTTCTTCCGCCTGGGCCGGTGTTCTGGGATAGCCGTCCAGGATAAAACCGCTTTCCGCGTCCGGCTGGCTGATTCTTTCGAAGACCAGCCGATTGACCAACTCATCGGAAACCAGCATGCCCGCGCCCATCCGCTCCGAGACCGCGCTGCCGATCGAGTCTCCCCGGCGGATGTGTTCCCGCAGCATGTCCCCGGTCGAAATCTGAGGAATGCCAAGCCACTCGACGAGGTATTTGGATTGCGTCCCTTTACCCGATCCGGGAGACCCGAAGAGAATCACTGCGATCGGATTGGTCACCGGGACAGGCGCAATCGCGCTCGCAACATTCCGCAAACCTGCTTTCCCGACTGCCATCTAGAATTGTGTGGCAGGATGGAATCCTGCGGCGGATTGGTAATCCGCCCGGTTTGTTGAGCCAACCCGAAGAGGCCGATTACCAATCGCCCGCAGGATTCCATCCTGCCACAGAACGAATTTCATGCCGTTCGCCATTTAATAAGAACTGCGGCGCCCGCGGACGCGCCCGGCGCGCGGGGTGAACCCTTCATAGTGGCGCATAATCAATTGCGCCTCGATCTGGTTGATTGTATCCATCGCCACGCCGACGACGATCAGCAGGGAAGTGCCCCCGAAATAGAACTGGACATTGAGACCCTCAAGTAGAAACCGCGGAAATGATTTATCAATGACGTTGCCAATCAGCGGCAGATGCTGCAGATGGATGCCCGAGATCATCACATCCGGAATCAGGCAGAGAATCGCCAGATAGATCGCGCCTACGAACGTGATCCGGGTCAGGATGGTGTTCATGTAGTCCGAAGTGCTGCGGCCGGGCCGGATGCCCGGGATGAATCCACCGTACTTACGCATGTTGTCGGCCGCTTCGTTCGGATTGAAGATGATCGATACGTAGAAGAAGCAGAAGAAAATAATCAGCGCGACGAAGAGAATCACGTAAAGCGGCTCGCCATGCTGGATCGACCGGAGTGTATTGCTCAACCAGACGTTGTTCTTTACAAATGCCGCGGTGGCGATCGTCTGCGGAAATGCCAGAATTGACGACGCGAAAATAACTGGAATAACGCCGCCGGCATTGACTTTGAGCGGCATGTGCGTTGACTGTCCGCCCATCACCCGGCGACCGATCACACGCTTGGCGTATTGCACCGGGATGCGGCGCTCGCCCAGTTCGACCAGCACGATGAATCCGACTACCGCGATCATCATGACGAGAATCACAGCCAGTGTCAGCGGATTCCATTCCCGCGTGATGAAGACGTTCGTATAAAGATTGCCGATCGCTCCAGGCACGCCCACCACGATGCCGGTGAAGATGATCAGCGACATTCCATTGCCTACACCGCGTTCGGTGATTTGCTCACCCAGCCACATGATGAACGCGGTGCCGGTGGTGAGGGAGAGAATCGTCAACAGGACGAAGCCGATGCCGGGATGGATGACGATGTTGTCCTGCATGGCCTGCAGGCTCATAGCGATCCCGAAGGACTGCGCGATGCCGAGGGCGACTGTAAGATAGCGGGTCCACTGGGTGATCTTGCGACGGCCGAGTTCGCCTTCCTTCTGCAACTTTTCAAGCGTCGGAACGACGACGGTGAGCAACTGCAGGATGATCGACGCCGTAATGTACGGCATGATGCCCAGCGCAAAGACCGACAGGCGCCGGATATTGCCACCAGCGAACAGATCGAAGAAGCCGAAGATGCCGCCGGACTGGCGCGTCAGGAAGTCCTGCCAGCGAATGACGTCGATACCGGGAGTGGGGACGAAACTGCCGAACCGGTACACGGCGAGCATCGCGAACGTGAACAGGACGCGGTTTCTGAGGTCCTTGATCCGGAAGATGTTTGCTATAGCTTCAAATAACTTCACGAGTGTCTCGCTCTTTCCTTAATGCCCAATGCGACTATTTTATGCCTTTATGCGGCGGTCCCGATGACTCTGGCCTGGCCGCCTGCCTTCTGGATCTTTTCCGCGGCAGATTTCGAAAAAATATGCGCCTCAATGTCGATACCGCGGGTGATGTCCCCGGTGCCCAGCACCTTGAGTCCGTCGCCGAGTTTGGTGATGGCGCCGCGCGCGATCAGGCTGTCGATTGTGAAAGTATCTCCCTCGAGCTTCTCGAGGTCGCGCAGGTTAATGATCGCGTATTGCTTCTTGAAAATATTGGTGAACCCGCGCTTCGGCAGACGGCGATGCAGAGGCATCTGGCCGCCTTCGAATCCGCGCATGATGCTGTAACCGGAGATCGAGCGCGCGCCCTTGTGACCGCGAGTCGACGTCTTGCCCTTGCCGGAACCCATGCCGCGCCCGATGCGCTTCTTCCGGTGTTTCTGCCCGGCGGGAGGTTTGAGAGAACTGAGATTCATTCGAGATCCTTTAGAAAAATCGTTTGGGCCACGAATGAACACGAATGCACACGAATGAGTTCAACGTCTTGATTCGTGTGCATTCGTGTCTATTCGTGACCATAAATCTTTTAGTCGACAAGCGCCAGTAAATGCGGGATCTTCTTCACGAACCCGCGGAACGACGGTGTATCCGGGCGTTCCACAATCTGGTTCATCTTGCGAAGCCCCAAAGCCCGCACGATCACTTTGTGTTTTTCCG
Source organism: Bryobacteraceae bacterium (assembly GCA_036272235.1). Lineage (GTDB taxonomy): Bacteria > Acidobacteriota > Terriglobia > Bryobacterales > Bryobacteraceae > BOG-234. The sequence goes on from DATAZF010000189.1 coordinate 4,893, forward strand.
GCGTGCAGATCGGGCTGCGGATGAGTTTGATTTTGATTGTTCCTTCAGCCATTTACATCTTCTCCGGTGTGAGACCGCGCATTTCCATTACGGCCTTTCTGTCGCGAAGTTTCTCGAGCGCGTCAATAGTCGCTTTGACCACGTTGTGTGGATTGTGGCTGCCGATCGATTTCGTCAGCACGTTGGGAATACCGCAGGCCTGCACAACGGCGCGAACCGGCCCGCCGGCGATGACGCCGGTACCGTCCTGCGCGGGCTTCAGCATAACCATGCCGGCTCCGAACCGCCCCAGCACCTGATGCGGGATGGTGTTTTCGAGCAGATGGATCCGCCGCAGATTCTTCTTCGCCGCTTCAATGCCTTTGCGGATGGCCGAGGGTACTTCCTTGGCTTTGCCGACGCCGAAACCGACCACGCGGGCCGTGGGATCGCCGACGACGACCAGCGCCGAAAAGCTCATGTTCTTGCCGCCCTTGACGACCTTGGTGACGCGGTTGATCGCGACGACATTTTCCTTCAGATTCAGCGACTGCGGATCGACCCGCTTTACCGTTGGTGTTGCCATTAAAACTCCAGTCCCGCTTCGCGCGCCGCATCGGCGAGCGCCTTCACGCGGCCATGATAGATATAGCCGCCACGGTCGAACACCACTTTGTTGATGCCGTTCTCTTTGGCGCGCTCGGCCACCCGCTTGCCGATGGCTTTGGCGGCTTCCAGATTGCCGCCGGTCTTCAGCGCCGCCGCCTTTTCGGTGGAACTGGCGGCAACGATCGTCACGCCCTTCGTATCGTCGATAACCTGCGCATAGATATGCGCAGTCGAGCGGAAGATGGCGAGACGCGGACGCTCGCTCGTCCCCTGCAGTTTCTTGCGAATGCGCACATGTACGCGCTCGCGAATCTCGTTTTTCGAAATCTTGCGGACCATTTACTTCTTGCCTCCGGTCGCTCCGGATTTGCCGACCTTCTTTTTCAGAACTTCGCCGGTGTAACGGACGCCCTTGTTCTTGTACGGATCCGGCTTGCGCAGCGCGCGGATGTTCGCAGCCACCTGACCCAGCATTTGTTTATCATGGCCCGACAGGACCAGATGGGTTTGTTTGTCAATCCTGAGATCGACGCCTTCCGGCAGCAGAACTTCGATCGGATGCGAGTAGCCCAGCGTGAACGTGGCGATCTTGCCTTTCACGTCGGCGCGATAGCCGATGCCAACGATGTCGAGCTCACGGGTGAAGCCGGTCGAAACGCCCTGTACGGCATTCGCAGCCAGCGCCCTGGTGAGCCCGTGCAGCGCGGCATGTTCGTCGGAATCGCGGAGAATCTCCAGATTCGCGCCGTTCTGCTGAACGCTTATCCCCGCGGGAATCGGCACTTCAAGCGTCCCCTTGGGTCCCTGCACTTTCAATTGGTCGCCGATCTGGAACTTCACCCCGGAAGGCACCGGGATCGGCTTTTTACCTACTCTGGACATATCTGTTCTTTCGAAGTCGAATTGTTCAACTTATCCCCACAAAGGCATTCGAAGACGGCGAGCCTGCGGTCATTACCAGACCCGGCACAAAATTTCGCCGCCGACGCCTTCCTTGCGCGCCGTCCGGCCGGTCATCACGCCGCGCGGCGTGGTGAGGATGCTGATGCCGAGCCCGCCCTGCACGCGCGGGATATCGGTCTTGCCGACATAGGTCCGGCAGCCGGGGCGCGACACGCGCTCGATTCCGGTCACGACGGAGGAACTGTCGGGCGCGTACTTCAGGTAGATCTTGATGACCTTTTTCACGCCTTCTTCGGCGACCTTGAAGTTGGCGATGTAGCCCTCTTCCTTGAGAATGCGGGCGATCTCGGTTTTCAGTTTCGATGCCGGTACGTCAACTTTGGGATGACGCGCCGCCATGGCGTTGCGTACCCGCGTCAGCATATCCGCGATGGGATCACTAGTCACTTAACCCGTCCCTCCTTTCCTTACCAGCTCGCCTTGACGACACCGGGCACTTCACCGTTCAGAGCCAGCTGACGGAAGCAAAGCCGGCAAATGCCGTACTTGCGCAGAAACGCGCGCGGCCGTCCGCAGCGCCAGCAGCGGTTGCGGTGGCGGCAGGCAAACTTCGGCTTCTTCTTCTGCTCGTGAGCAAGTTTGTTGGCTGCGGCTTGCTTGGCGTCTTTTGCGATCTTGGCGGTTGTTGCCATTAAATCTCTTTCTCCTGCTGCGTCGTTTCCTGTTGAAGCCTACTGCGCCCGGAAAGGCATTCCCATCTGCTTGAGCAGCGCCTGTCCTTCGGCGTCCGTTCGTGCAGTGGTGGTAATCGAAATATTCATTCCCTTGGTCTTGTCGACTTTCGAATAATCGATCTCGGGGAAAATCAGCTGATCTTTCACGCCCAGCGTATAGTTGCCGCGGCCATCGAAGGATTTCGAGGAAACGCCGCGGAAATCGCGGACGCGGGGCAGGGCAACGTTGAGCAGGCGGTCGAGAAATTCATACATCCGATCGCCGCGCAGGGTCACCATGGTGCCAATCGCCATGCCTTCGCGAAGCTTGAAAGCGGCGATGGATTTCTTGGCCTTTGTGATCACAGGCTTCTGACCCGCGATGGCGCCCAACTCGTTGACAGCCGCGTCCATCAGCTTGGCGTTGCCGGTGGCTTCACCGAGGCCGATGTTGACTGAAACCTTCTCGACCTTGGGGACCGCCATGACGTTCTTGTACCCGAACTCCTTTGTCAGAGCCGGTACGACGTTTTTCAGATAATGCTCTCTAAGTCTGGCTGCCATGTCGTTCTCTATTTCTTGTCAAAAGTCTGGCCGCATTTGCGGCAAACACGCGTACGGCGCGCCTTGCCGCCGGGGGGCTCGGTCACATGGTGGCCGATCCGCGCCGGACCGCACTTGCTACAGATGATCATGACGTTCGAAACCGCGATCGGCGCTTCCTTTTCCGCAATGCCGCCGGCGATCTGCTTGGCCGGGTTCTTGCGGGTGTGCCGCTTGACCACGTTGACCTTTTCGACCAGGATGCGGCCTGTGACCGTGTTCACGTCGAGGATGCGCCCTGTCTTGCCGCGATCGCGGCCGGCAATCACTTTGACCTGATCGTTCTTCTTGAGCTGGATTCGAACGGGCGGCCGTTTGTCTTTGGCCAGTTTCTGCGACATCTAATTCACTCCCATTTCAAGTTGTGGGGCAGATTGGCAATCTGCGGCGGATTGATAATCCGCCTCGCCTTCACCGCGAAACCGAACGGGCCGATCAGCAATCGGCCGCACAGCCTTTGAATCTACCAGCGCCATTTCAGATGACCTCCGGCGCGAGCGAAACGATCTTCATATAGCGCTTGTCGCGCAGCTCGCGCGCCACGGGCCCGAATACGCGAGTGCCGACCGGTTCGCCGACTTCATTGATCAACACGGCCGCATTCGAATCGAAACGGATGTAGCTGCCGTCGCGGCGGCGGGTTTCCTTGCGCATCCGTACAATTACGCAACGGACGACCTTGCCCTTTTTGATCGCCGAATCGGGCGCCGCTTCCTTCACGGCCGCCGTCACGACGTCTCCGAGCCCGGCCCGGAGCCCGAGGTCGCCGCCGCGCGGCAGGATGCACGAAAGTCTTCGCGCTCCGCTGTTGTCGGCCACCTCGAGAATGGTTCTCATCCCAATCATGGTTTATCCCTCAATCCCTTCCGGACCGCTATACCTTGACGTCGAGATCGGAAGGCTGGGCCGTTCCGACCAGCGCCGAGCGCCGGATCACATCGCCCAGACGCCAGCGCTTCAACTTGCTCATGGGCCGGCACTCGATGATGCGCACCACATCGCCCACGCGCGCCGTATTCTCTTCGTCGTGCGCGTAGAATTTCTTGTGCTTCATGACGATCCGGCGATAGAGCGGATGCGGCACGCGCCGCGACACCTGCACCACGATCGTCTTCTGCATTTTGGTCGACACCACTTCGCCGACCTTTTCGTTCTTGTGCTGATTCTGTGGCTCTGTGTTTTCCGCCATCTATTTCGCCGCCTTCTTCAACTCGCCTTCGTGCAGCCAGGTCAGCAAACGCGCGCGGTCCCTGCGGTTCTCGCGGAGCCTCTTCAGCCCGTCGGACTGACCCATCGACATCTGAAACTTCACCCGGAACGACTGCTCGTCGATCTCCCGCAGTTTGGCCTGCATCTCCGCCGGATCGAGCGCTTTCATCTTGTCTTTCTTCATCTGTTTCTCCGAGCTACTCCGCCGCCGTCTCTCGTGCCAGGAACTTTGTCTTGAGCGGAATTTTGTGAGCCGCCAGACGCATGGCCTGCTGGGCGATCGCCTGATCCACGCCTTCCATCTCGAACAGCACCTTGCCCGGACGAATCACTGCCACCCACTCTTCCGGAGCGCCTTTGCCTTTACCCATACGGGTTTCAGCCGGCTTCTTTGTGATGGGTTTGTCGGGGAACAAGCGGATCCACACCTTGCCGCCGCGCTTGATGAAGCGCGTCATCGCAATACGGGCCGCTTCGATCTGGCGAGACGTGATCCAGCCGCATTCCATGGCCTTCAGCGCATACTCGCCGAAAGAGATGGAGGATCCACGCCAGGCTTTGCCCTTCATCCGACCGCGTTGTACTTTGCGGTATTTGACCTTCTTGGGCATCAACATAGTTCAGTTATTCCTTGTTCTCCGGCTCGGCGGAAGGAGTTGCTTCAGGCGTCGCTTCGGGAGTGGACGCTTCCGGCTTTGGTTCCGGCTTCGCTTCGGGCTTCGGTTCTTTCCAGGCCGGCTGTGTCGGCGGCATCAGCGGCGGCATGATCGGTCCGCCGGTACGTGCCGGGCGCGCTTCGGTTGTTCTTGGTTCAGGCGCCGCCTGCACGGGTGCTGCCGGCTCGCCAATCGCATGCTCTCCCGCAACGCGCGGCGGACGATCTCCACCCGGGCCACCGGGCCTGTCGCCGTCACGGCGTGGCGGACGACGGTCGCGATCGCGTCCGCCCGGACCACGTTCATTGCGGCGCGGCTCATCACCCATCGGGGTGCGCTTGCCGTCCGCCAGAATTTCGCCTTTGTACAACCATGCCTTGACGCCGATGACGCCGTAGGTCGTGTGCGCTTCGGTCGTCCCGTAGTCGATGTCGGCGCGCAGAGTGTGCAGGGGAAGCTGCCCCTGCAGATACCATTCGCTGCGGGCGATTTCGGCACCGTTCAAGCGGCCCGATACGCGGACTTTAATCCCTTTGCAGCCGAAGCGGAGCGCGGAGTCGACGGCTTTGCGCATCGCGCGCCGGAACGCCACGCGCTTTTCGAGTTGCAGCGCGATCGATTCGGAAACGAGCTGTGCATCGAGCTCGGGCTTGTGCACTTCCTGAATGTCGATGAACACTTCGCGCTTCGTCTTTTTCGCGAGGTTGGCTTTCAGCTTCTCGATCTCGGCGCCCTTGCGGCCGATGATGATGCCCGGCCGGGAAGTGCGGATCGTAACGCGCAGCTTGTTGCCCGGGCGGTCGACTTCGATCGAGCTTACGCCGGCGGACTTGAGCTGCGCCCGCAGACCTTCCTTCAGTTCAAGATCTTCCTGCAGCAGCCCTGCATAGCCTTGCTTGGAGAACCAGCGCGAGCGCCACGGCTTGTTGAAGCCCAGCCGAAAGCCGTACGGATGTACTTTCTGTCCCATTTATACCTGTTTTTCCGCTACCTTGACCACAATGTGCGACGTGCGTTTCTGCACCCGGTAAGCCCGGCCCATCGGAGCGGGACGCACCCGCTTTTGCCGCGGCCCTTCATTCACATATGCTTCGGAAACATAGAGCTGATCGACGTCGAGGTCTTCGTTGTTCCGATCAGCGTGGTTCTGCGCATTGGCGATCGCCGAGTGCAGCACTTTCTCGACCGCCGGCGCGATCCGTTTGTTGACGGTGCGCAGCGTGATGATGGCATCGTTCGCTTTGCGCCCGCGAATCAGATCCACCACCAGACGCGCCTTCTGCGGCGAGACCCGGATATATCTGGCTTCTGCTTTGACGTCCATGATCTTCCCTCTGCGGCGGCCCTTACGACTTCGACGACTTCTCGGTCGCCGCCTTGGCCTGATGTCCTTTGAACGTGCGGGTGGGGGAGAACTCGCCCATCTTGTGACCCACCATGTTCTCGGTTACGTACACCGGAATGAACTTCCGGCCATTATGCACGGCGATCGTGTGACCGACGAACTCGGGAAGGATTGTCGAGCGCCGCGACCAGGTGCGAATGACTTTCTTTTCGCTCGCCGCGTTCAGCTTGTCGATCCTCTCTTCGAGGTGTGTGTCGGTAAAAGGTCCCTTTTTTACGGAGCGTGCCATTAGTTAAAAGTTCCTCTGGAACATGACCTATTTCTTGCCCCTTCGATTCACGATGAATTTGTCGGTGCGCTTGTTGTTGCGGGTCTTGAAGCCACGCGTCGGCTGGCCCCACGGGGTTACCGGATGGCGTCCGCCGGATGTTTTGCCTTCGCCGCCGCCATGCGGGTGATCTACCGGGTTCATCGAAACACCGCGATTGTGCGGGCTCTTGCCCATCCACCGCTTGCGTCCCGCCTTGCCGAGCGATACGTTTTCGTGATCGCTGTTGCCGACCACTCCAATCGTCGCCATGCAGTCGGTTGAAACACGCCGCACTTCGGCTGAGGGCAGCTTCAGGAGCGCCACGCCGCCTTCGCGCGAGACAAGCTGTGCCTGGGTGCCGGCCGAGCGCGCCATCTGGGCGCCCTTGCCGGGCTTTAACTCAATGTTGTGGACGATGGTGCCGGCGGGAATGTTCTTGAGGGGAAGGGCATTGCCGACGAGGATGTCGGCTTCTGGTCCGGAGGAAACAGTGGCGCCGACCAGAAGGCCTTCCGGGGCGATGATGTAACGCTTCTCGCCATCCGCGTAGTTCAACAGCGCGATGCGCGCCGAACGGTTTGGATCGTACTCGATCGCCGCGACCGTCGCCGGAATTCCGGTCTTGTCGCGTTTGAAATCGATGATCCGGTAAGCCTGTTTGTGGCCGCCGGCGATGAACCGCGAGGTGACCCGGCCGGTGTTATTCCGGCCGCCTGACTTCGGGCGGGGCGCGACAAGCGACTTCTCCGGCTTGTCTTTCGTGATGCCCTCGCGCGACACCACGGTCATGTAGCGCCGGCTGGGGGTTGTAGGGGAAAACTTTTTGATCGCCATCTGTTTACAATTCCGTGAACTCAGGGACCTTCTGGCCGGCCTGGAGTTTCACGTATGCTTTCTTCCAATCGGACCGGTAACCGGTGAACCTTCCGCGGCGGCGCAGCTTGCCTTCGAAAGTCGCCGTGCGTACTTCTTCCACTTTGACGTTGAACAGTTTTTCGACGGCCTGCTTCACCATGATCTTGTTGGCGTCTTTCGACACCTGAAAGCAGAGCGTACGCTCTTCTTCTTTTTTGGTGATGCCCTTTTCAGTGACGAGTGGCCGGATCAATGTGTCGTGAATGGTCATTAGGACTGGCCCTCTTTCGACTTCGGCGCGGATTTCGCAAGCGTTTCGCTCAGCTTCGAAGCCGCTGCCTGGGTCAGAAGCACGCGCGTCGCTCCCAGCAGTTGATACGGATGTACTTCGTGGCTGCGTACTACAAGCACGCCTTCCACGTTGCGCGCGCTCAACTCGAGATTGCGGTTTTCGTCGGTTTCGACCAGCAAAACCTTCTTGCCGACATCGAGCTTGCCGAGCGTCCGGGTGAAGTTCTTCGTCTTGTGATCGGCGAACTGGAAGGCCGAGATCACCGTCAACTCGCCATCGCGCAGCTTTGCCGAAAGCGCCGAGCGCAAGGCGCCCAACTGCATCTTGCGCGGCAATTTGTAGCTGTAATCGCGCGGCACGGGTCCGTGGACCGTGCCGCCGTGGCGCCAGATCGGGCTGCGTACCGAACCCATGCGAGCGCGGCCGGTGCCTTTCTGCTTCCAGAGCTTCTTGCCGGATCCGGCCACTTCGTGCCGTGTCTTGACTTTGTGGGTACCGGCGCGCGTCCCGGCCAGATAGTGGCGAACGGATTCGTAAAGCAGGTTTTCGTTCACTTCCGCGCCGAAGACGGCGTCGGAAAGCTCCACTTCGCCGACCTTGGCGTTATTCAGATCGATCACATCAACGGTGGGCATCGTATCTCCTGTCGCGCACAACGGACCGTTCAGCCTGTGCGCTCATCGCTTCGCCCTCCGCACAACTACATAACCGCCGTTCGGACCCGGAACCGCGCCCTTCACCACCAGCACGTTGTCCTCGGTATCCACTTCGACGATTTCGAGATTTCGCACCGTCACCTGCTCATCGCCCATATGTCCGCCCATGCGCATACCGGGAACGACGCGGGATGGATAGCTGGATGCGCCGATCGAGCCCGGAGCCCGGTGGTGCATGCCGCCATGTGTGCCGTCGCCGCCGCCGAAATGATGGCGCTTCACGACACCGGCGAAGCCGCGGCCTTTGGAGATGCCGATGACGTCGACCTTTTCATTCGGCTTGAAATCGCTGACAAGCACTTTGTCGCCCTGCTTCAATTCGCCTTCGCCGCTCGATTGGCCTGTCAGGCGAAACTCGCGCAGGAACTTCACGCCTTCCGCGCCGGCTTTCTTGAGGTGTCCCGTGGACGGCTTGTTGATCCGCTTCGGTTTCACAAACTCATTGAAGCCCAGCTGCACCGCATCGTATCCATCGGTGGCCGGCGTCTTGCGCTGCACGACGAAACAGGGACCTGCCTTGAGCAGGGTCACAGGGACCACTTGCCCATCCGGCCGGAACAGCTGTGTCATGCCGATCTTTTTTCCCAGTATTCCTGGACTCATAGCTCTCTATCTCCGGGACTTCAACATCAACAACCGCAACCCGCGTCGCAGCGTCCCTCTGACTCTTAACTCTTGCCGAACGCCTTGATCTCGACGTCTACACCAGCCGGCAGATCGAGCTTCATCAGCGCGTCCACCGTCTGCTGCGTCGGCTCGAGAATATCGAGCAAACGCTTGTGTGTCCGGATTTCAAACTGTTCCCGCGACTTCTTGTCCACATGCGGCGACCGCAGAACCGTCGTCCGCGAGGTCGACGTCGGCAGCGGAATGGGGCCAGCAACCGTGGCCCCTGTCCGTTTTGCCGTATCTACAATTTCCGATGTCGATTGATCGAGCACACGATGGTCGTATGCTTTCAGCCGAATCCGAATACGATCTTTCAATGCCATCTCTTAATTCACACGCGCACAACGTAGCGTTCGCACTGTGCGCTCCTTTAATCCAGAATCTCTGAAACCGTACCTGCGCCCACGGTGCGGCCGCCTTCGCGGATGGCGAAGCGCAGACCTTTATCCATGGCGACGGGGGTGATCAGTTCAACAACAAGCTGCACGTTGTCGCCGGGCATCACCATTTCGGTGCCTTCCGGCATTTCCGCTACGCCGGTGACATCCGTCGTCCGGAAGTAGAACTGTGGACGATAGCCCTTGAAGAATGGCGTATGACGTCCGCCTTCTTCTTTCGACAGTACGTAAACTTCACCTTTGAATTTGCGGTGCGGCTTGATCGAATTCGGTTTCGCGATCACTTGTCCGCGCTCGACTTCCGTCTTTTCCACGCCGCGCAGCAGCAAGCCGACGTTGTCGCCCGCCCGGCCTTCATCCAAAAGC
>DATAZF010000190.1:0-2646 GCA_036272235.1 Bryobacteraceae bacterium
TCGCCTTTCCAGCTGAGAACCGGCCGCAGAGGCGCCAGCAGCCGCTTCATCTGCTCGCGCGCGCGAAACAGCCGCGCCTTGACCGCATTGGCCTCGATTCCCAGAACTGCGGCCGCTTCCGCCAGCGTGAGCCCTTCGAACTCGAACAGGTACAGAGCTTCGCGCTGCAGCTCGGGCAGCCGATCCAGAGCATTCCTTACAGCCGCGGCTCTCTCGACCGCGATCTCAAGGTCGATGAGGTCCTGTTCCGGATCCGGCGCCAGATCCGCCGGATCGAGGCTGATCGGCAGAGCCCCGCGGGCGGCCCGGCGTCTCCGCTGCATGAGTTGATTGCGCGCCACCGCAAGCAGCCAGGTGCGCAACTGCGCGCGTGCCGGATCGAATGCCCGCGGCTTGCGAGCCAGCGCCAGAAAACATTCCTGCGTCACGTCCTCGGCATCGGGAACCGAGCGGGCCAGCATCCACGCGAAGTTGTAGACGGCCTTCGCGTGCCTCTCGTAGAGCAGCGCGAAAGCCCCCCGGTCGCCGCGCCCAACTCGCGAGATCAGTTCCGCATCTTCCATGCGATGTCTGTCGAACATTATTCGCACGCGCAGCGCGCAGGTTACGCCAAATTGCAGCCTGCAGGCATTTTATTCGGCATATAATGGCGGCGTCATGAAACTCACATGCAGCGCCGCCGGGGCGCTTTTGCTGCTTTCCTGTCTTCCGCCCGGTAGTCTTGCCGCCGAGCACCAGTGGAACCCGGCATGGGGCAAAACCGGGCGATCCCCTGGACTGCTGCAGAATCTCGTCACCGGCGAGGCGTTCGGGATTCGCGGCGGGCTAATTCACGAGGTCGAGGTATTTCCTTTGTGACGCTTCCATGCAGATTGGGGAATGGATGGACACCGGGTTCAGGACGTTGACCGCGACCACTCGCAGCCTTGCGCTCCCGCTACCGATCGCGATCATGCTGCTCGCAATTGCCGGATTCGGCTCGCAGATTCCCTCTGGCGCAAGCTTTCGAACAGGCGTCGAGCTTGTCGAGATCAACGTGGTCGCGCGCGACAAGGAGGGAAAACCCGTCGCCGATTTGCGCCGCGACGAATTCCAGATCCTCGACAACGGCATCGCGCAGCCAATCCGCGTATTCGTGCCCGAGATCGAGAAGTCCGCCACGCCTTCCCCCGAACCGCGCGCGCCCAACACGTTCACAAACCGGATCGCGCCTCCCGCCGGCTCTCGCAGCGGGTACTCCGTAATCCTGATCGACGATCTCTACAGCGGAGCAGACCCGACGAACGAGGAAGGCACCACACTGTCGCGGTCGCGCGCACTGCAGATGCTGCAATCAGGGTCATCCCCTTCAGGGGCGCCGGCAATTCCCGAGGGGGAGAAGATCGCGATCTATGCTCCGGGTCGCAGACTTAAGGTCATTTCCGAATTCACTTCGGATCGGGATCAGTTGATCCGCGAACTCCGCAAGTGGAAGCCGTATCCGACCACACCCGCCCCCGAAGCGCGGCCCGTTTTTCAGCCGCAAATGCATCCGGCCGACCCGCAGGGCGGCCCGCGCGGCAATGGCCCGGCCGAGATGGATCGCATTGATGCGGTCCAGCGCGCCGCCGCGGGCGACGCCGGGATGCAGCAGATCGCTGATCATCTGGCCGGCATTCCCGGACGAAAAAACCTGATATGGCTCGCCAACCAGTTTCCGATCGGTCCGACGGCGCTACGACAGCTCGCTCGCGCCAGTGTCTCGATCTATCCTGTCGATGTCGACGGCGTGTGCCGCCTTTGCCCGCCGAGGCCCACAGCCGAGATGGATGCTATTGCTGCGATTACCGGCGGCGTGGCGTATTACAGACGGAATGACATTCAGGTCGCAATGCGCGAGGCGATGGACGACGGTCGCGTCAGCTACGCGCTCGGTTTCTATCCCTCGATCGACGACGACGGGCCGCCCAAGCCCCACAGGCTCCTCGTGAAAACCACTCGCCCCGGCATAACCCTGCGCTACCGAACCGTTTATGAAAAGGAACCGCCGACTCCGGCTTCGGATAATCCCGTGGCCGATCTGGTGGGCGCCCTCAACCGGCCGATCGACGCGACCGCGATTTCCATCGATGCCGCCGTAACGAAACAGTCCGGACGCCTTCGCGTGGAGGCGAAGCTCGGCGTGGAGAGTCTCTATCTGGTGTCGGACCAGGGCCTGCGCACGGGCCGGATCGAAGTCGTCGCGCGTTTCATAACGGCGGACGGCGTCATTGCGGCGGAACCCGTGGCCCGGGCGCTGGTGTTAAATCTCTCCCCTCCGGTCTGGGACACGGCAGTGCGTGAGGGACTCTCTTACAGCACCGAATTGCCGATCCCACCCAGAGCGGTTGAGTTGAAGCTGATGTTCGCCAATGTGGCGTCAGACCGTATCGGGACGCTGACGGTTCCGCTGGCGCGGGTGAAAGCGGGAAGCGCCAAATAGAGCTAAGCTACATATTCGCAGACGGGCCGGGTGTTTTTGACGGCAATGGCAGGCTCGACTTGTGAAGGCACGAGCACTTGTGAAGGCACGAGGAGAGGTTAAATTCGATCTGAATTCTCCAGAAGCGGTGGCGCACTTCCGGAAGCGCCGGAAAACTCACCCGACAATATAGCTGATCCTTTTGC
>DATAZF010000191.1:0-7785 GCA_036272235.1 Bryobacteraceae bacterium
GAAGATACTGCCACAATGCTGGTCGTGATTTGGGCAATTTCCCCCCGCATTCGGTGCCTTACCGACGGCGCATGCTCCATTTGTTCGGCGATAAAAGCGTCTCCCCGCCGGAAGGATTCACGATCGGTGAAGAACATGGCGATCAGGCCGTTCACCGGAACGCACGCGCTGTACCACCATCCATCCGGTGCTGCTTCGATGAATGTGCGCTGATCGTGCGCCTGCATATCCACGAACGAGACCCGCAGTACCGTTGCAATCAAAGCGTCTTCCGTGTGCCGCTCGCGTGAGCCGTCCATGCGACATCCATTACGCCCCGCGGCATCGACAACGAAGCGTGCAACCAGGATCGGTTCGCCGCGGCGGCGCACTTCCCATCCGATTCCAGCGCTGGCGATTTCGGCGCGTTTGCCCATAAATACGCTGGCGCCCGCTTGTTTCGCGGCATGGAACAACATCATGTCGAAACGCCGGCGATCGATATGCCAACCAAAGCCGAACGGGTTGAATGTGAAGTCCGTTTCCTGTGCTTTCCCGCTCGCCCATGACGAGACGACGCCGGGCGATTCGATCGGCGCACACTCGTGAAAACTCTCAACAAGCCCGAGCTCACGCAATACGGGATTGATTTCCGGCGGCAACGTTTCACCCGGACGTTCCCCTTCGAACGCACTTGCCTCCAGGATCGCAACTCTCCAGCCCAGCCGCGCCAGACACAATCCTGTAACCGAGCCCGCAGGTCCGCCCCCTATGATGGCTATGTCAAATTCCTGTAACAAAAGACAGCTCGATTTACGTTTAATGTTGCGCTTGATTTCATTTACCGCGTAATTTCTGTAGAATAACGCAACACGGAGACAAAGCGACGAAATGAATTTGGACGTCATCGCGGAAGCACGAATTCATCCCGCAATCGGCCTTGCGCGGATCGGCAACAGTAAGGAATTTTTCATCGGTCCGGAAGTTCCCTGGCCGCCGCACGAGCCGGCGAGCACATACAGAGATTCGAGCGGAAAGCTGAAACGCCAGGCGGCGCGCTTTCGTGTTTACGGTTACGACGCCAACGGCCAAGTCGTCGTGGAATTGACGGCCGCCAACGCCGATATTTCCTGGACAGTGCACGTTGCCAACAAAAAGGGCGCATGGTACGACTTCGACGCGGCGCTGGATTTGCCGGAAGCCGTCGACCTCAAATCGGCACGCCGCAACTCGCAGATACAAGGCAAAGAGCGGGAAAGTCTGGTGATCGACCCCGGGTCTCGCACCATAACAGGGCGCGACGCGAAGCCGGTCGCCTTTGACAGCGGCTCGTTCCTCGGTGCAAAGGTCTATCTCGGCGAGCTTCGTACCGACGCGGAGGGCCGACTGATCTTTGCCGGCGGACTGGGGAATTCATCGAGTCCCGTCGGTTACTCTCTGACGACGTTTGCCAACAACGCCGGATGGCATGACGACACCTCGGACGGGCCGGTTTCCGCAACAGTGAAGATCGACGGCCGCACCATCCCGGTCGAGCCCGCCTGGGTCGCGACCGCGCCTCCCAACTACGCACCCGATCTGGTTACGCCGCAGACGATGTACGACGTCATGTTCGATGCGGTCAACGGGTCCCTCGTTTTCCCTGCGCCGAAACCATCATTTACTCGCGACATCCTTCCGCTGCTGCGGCAATGCGTCGACGCGCAATGGGTGAACTCCGGCTTCCTGGCGATCTTCGGGTGGCAGAGCCCCAACGAGTTTCTGCGCGAGGACTACCTGCAGAGACTCGCCGCCGCTCCCGGCAAGGATGATCCTTATCTGGAGTTGCGCAGGCAGGTCGTGTATTCGTTCCGGAATCCTTCGGCGTCTTCGTTTGAGCCGTTGAAATGGCCGCCTCTTTATGGCGACGCCTTCGGGAGCTTTGATTCGCCTCCCGGCCCGCGCGTCGGCTTTGCCGTGACCAAAACGATTTACAACAATCTGACCCAATGGCTCGCCGGGAATTTCGAGGCGGATTACGAGGGCCCCACGGCCCGGCACACACCTTTGGATGAATTGCCGCTCGAAGTGCAGCCGGAGACACTGGATCGCGCCGCGCTCCACTTCTGTATGGGCGGACCGTTCCATCCGGGTTGCGAAATGACGTGGCCGATGCGCCATGGCTCCATGTATCGCGCGCCCTTCCGTTTGCAAGTGCGCCAGACTGCCGGCGCCGGCGACGATTACGGCGAATTCCTGACGCAGCCGATCATCATGTCGAACAGCGGTCCGCTGTCTTCCAGCGGTCCGGGCGACATAACCCGCTGGATGGCGGTGCCGTGGCAAAGCGATACAGACAGCTGCAGAGCCGGCTACGGAGCTCCATTCCCGCCCGACACTCTCATTCCGTCGTTCTGGCCATCGCGCGTTCCCAATCAGGTGCTGACGGAAGCCGCTTACGCCACCGTGATCGACGGCTCGAAAACTCCAGAGGAGAGAGACGCCGCATTCCACACACGCCTCTGGTGGCTGCGGAATATGGATTTCAAGGCGCCCTACATCGATCAGTTGAACGCGATGGTCGCGCGCTTCGGAGAACTCGGCATCGTGGAGCGCCGCGAACATGACGCAGGCCCCGACTTCCCGCCTGTCATGTACGTCGAATCCCTCGCTCCACAGGCGAAGAAGCTCAGGCTTGCGGTATCGCCCGCGGCGGAAAGCGCGCGCGAACCGTCCGTTACCCAGGAATACGCCCACGCGCGATTCCCTCGTCACCACTGAGAGCTGCGTCGATCGCAAATAAATCTGTAACCGGAGACTGGAATGAGCTATCTGGATTCGCCGCGTTTGCATTTCATCGGTTGGTTTCAGGCTGACGTTTCCACAATCAACAATGACGTCCGCTTCTACCAGAATTCGTCGTTTGTGCCCGAGTACCAGCAGTTAGACCAGAATGGCAGCTGGAATCCGGAAGGGACCGGCGTCTTCCGCATTCTCGATTGTTCGGTGACCGGTGGATATCTCAAGGGCCGTCAACTCGTCAGTGCGGGCGACGACCCGGTGATCGGCATGACCCTGCAGAACGCGGCCGATCGCGCTCCAGGCAAACTGGTCGACCTGGACCCTCAACAGCAAATGGTTTCGGAAATATGGGGCATGCAGGTGCGCCTCGTCGACGCGAACGCAAAAACGATGCTGCAGGGTGAGTACTCGCCCGCCGCATTCACGAACCTTTGGCAGCGGCAACAGACAGGGGTGCGCCTTGACCAGCAACTGGCCGCCTGTTACCAGTCAGTATTGGAAGGTGTCAGCTGGCCTGACACGTCGGGTTCAGCGCTGCTCGAAGCTTTGCGTGCCGCGAGCGAGGGCGACAAGCTGTCAATCGAATTCAACGCTTATGGCTATGGCCGGGATTCCACGATTCCGCGCTACACCATGGGGCACATCGCCGGCACGATTGGGCCGCACAAGCACGGTGAGCCGAAGCATTTCACCGTTGGCCGTCAGATGATCGCCAACGCCCCCAACTTCACGCAGCCTGGCGGAGGCGTGGAGAATTTTCAAGCCAGGCTCTCCGATGACGGGCAGTCCATCACAGCGGACTTCGGCAATACTTTTCCCATTCACGACGCCAACAGCGGCCTCATGGATATCGGCGAGGTTTTTCTTGCCGTGATGACGACAAACCCGGCGACCCCGCTCACAACTGTTGACAGCACGCAGATTCAGATGATCGGTGAGGTGCCTTATCTCGCAACCGACTGGTATCGACAGACTGCGGGCGTCCAGACATTCGACCTGACAAAGAATTCGGCTGCGAGTCAACTTCTGGCCGCGAACCCTCTCGTTCTGTTGTCACCGGCGGCTGCGGCGGATACATACAAAGTGCTGATACAGGAATCGATTGAAGGCTATTATGTCCGCGCCGATTCCTTCGTATACCGTCTGGATCCAGGCGAAACCCGAACCGTCGACTTCCATGCCTCGCAATTCGGACTTCCCCTTGGAAATACAACCATCAATTTCAGTTCGACGGAAGGCTTTATGGGCGGCTCCGGGGGCGGCAAAAGGATCAGTCCACCGGCCCGCCCTAATGCGGCGATTCCGTCCATTGGAACACCAGCGGATGGAGTCACCTGGCCGGGCACAATTCAAACGGATCAGAACGGTTTCGCATCGCTGACCCTGACCGCCTCCACCAGCGGGCCGGGCAGGGTACGGGGATACATCGCCGGGCAACTCTACGGCGTGGCTTACCAACTGGCGGCTCAGCCGGCGGGCTATCTGGGCAATCCCATGAACTATGTCAGCGTCCTCGCTTACAGCAGGAAGGAGATACCGGACCATCCCACCTGGTACCGCGACATTCAGCATCTCTTCACGCAATACGGGAATCTTTATCCGATCATGGGACGGTACGTTGTCGACCTGCGGAACTACAATTCGGTCGTCACGCGGCTGAGCATTTTGAAGCTGGCTTTTTCTCTGCCGCGGCACGACGCGAACCACATGCCGGTGACCCGTGATCTTGGCGCGTCCGACCGGGCGATTATTCTCAAATGGCTTGACAGCGAGGGGCAGGATGGCTTGCCCCTGCTCGGTACTCCCGCCGACTTGCCCGCGGAAGCAGACGTAATGGTTCCGGATGCGCACGCCGCCGCTTCCCTGGCCGACTTGCTCCCGTCACAGGGCGCGGGCAAGACGGCGGTCCTCCTCCAGTTGGAAAAGCGAGGCCTGACAGCACCCACGTCCGACGGAGTCGAGAAATGATCAAACTGGATCGCAGCATCATCCGCGGCATTCGTGCTGCTCAAACGGGCGCCGACCTTCACGTGTACCTTCGCGACGCCGTCAAGCTGGAGCACAGTACGATTCCACCGTACCTCACGGCGATGTTCTCACTGAAGCCTGGCGTCAACCAGTGCATCGCCGATCAGATACGTTCGATCGTCATACAGGAAATGTTGCATATGACGATCGCCTCCAACATTCTGATCGCGATCGGGGGGCATCCCGAAATCAATACCAAAGGCTTCGTGCCTGACTACCCGGGCCCACTGCCGATGAACATCGGCGAGGGTCTCATTGTGGGTATCGAAGCATTCTCGATTCCCCTTGTCGAAAAGGTGTTCATGGCCATCGAAGAGCCGGAGAATCCCGTGCATGTGGATCCTCCCTCCATGCTGGCGGCGGAAGCACACACCGAACCGGAATACGCCACGATCGGCCAGTTCTACGACGCGATCGCGGAGCAAATCAGAAAGCTGGGCCCATCCATCTTTGTGAACACAACTGCTCCGCCGCAGGTTGTTTCGCCTTTGTGGTTCTCGCCCGACAGGCTGTTTCCCATCACAGACCCGGCCAGCGCCTGCCGCGCCATTGAGATCATCAAAATCGAAGGCGAAGGAACGTCCACCGAGCCGTTCCAACGCCCCGGGGACGCGGCGCACTATTACAAGTTCGGGGAAATCGCGGAAGGCCGGAGAGTCGTCAAAACGCCGGACGGCTATGCGTATGATGGCCCGCCGGTTCTCTTCGACCCCGCGGGCGTGTGGCCGCTGAAGCCCAATTGCAAAATCAGCGATTTCGCCGAGGGCACCCAGGCACGCACCCGAATCGAGAGTTTTGCCTGGAGTTATTCCAATCTGCTCAACGCACTGCACGACGCCTTTAACGGTCGGCCCGAGCGGCTGGAGACGGCAATCGGATTGATGTACGATCTGCGCGTCCAGGCCGTGGCCCTGATGCAGACGGATATTGGCGGAGACCGCGGTCAGACCGCCGGCCCCAGTTTTGAATATGTGGATACGCAGGGAGGCATGTCTTGATTTCGGTACAATGCGGGGAAAATGGCGGCCGCGCCCCTGATCTTCTTCGACGTGCTGGATACGCTCGTACAAAATCCCTTCTATCGTGAAATCCCGGCTTTTTTCGGGCTGACACTTTCCGAACTCCAAAGCTGCAAGCATCCGACCTCCTGGCTCGAATTCGAACGCGGCGAGATTCCGGAAGCGGAGTACCTGCGGCGAATGTTTGCCGATGAGCGCCAGTTTGACTCAAGTGCATTCCTCACCGCGGTAAGGCGCGGGTATCGGTGGATCGATGGCATGGAACTGGTTCTCGCTGAACTGAAGCAGCAGGGTGCCGAAATGCATACCCTTTCCAACTATCCCGTCTGGTATCGCGATATCGAGGGAACGCTGGGTCTTTCGCGTTACGTCCCGTGGACTTTCGTATCATGCCTCTCCGGTCTGCGGAAGCCATGGCCGGAGACTTTTCGGTCGGCAGCCGCGGCAGTCGGCCGTGAACCGGCTGATTGTTTGCTGATCGACGATATTCAGGAAAACTGTGAGGGGGCACGCGCCGCCGGGATGCAGGCGCTTCGGTTTCGCGGCGCGGGTGATCTGCGTGGTGAGTTGTTATCCCGCGGACTTCTGCGGCAGGACGCCGGCTTTACATCTTCACATGAGGGCGCCCAGGCTCAGAACGAAGGATAAACACAAACTGATTCGATAACTGGAGCGGCAATAAATGCCGTTTCCGGCTGCCGTAGGCCGCAAATGTTCCGCAGCGGCCTCCTGAGGTGCGCAGCCGTCGAACATACCCCGGCCACTCATCCCAGTAAACACTGTCGATCCCGAAGCCATTCCGGAGAAACAGCGCGCGCCAGGTGGCAAATGTCGATGCGCGCTCATTGCTGTCTTCGTCGTGAATGCGCAGGACCTTCGATTCGAATTGCCATCTCAGAGTCAGGCTGTTGGGCACCATAATGCAGATCCGCCCGTCAGGCCTGGTGACACGGCGCATCTCATCGAGCGCTCTCTCCGGCTGAAGGATGTGTTCGAAGACCCCGATGCACGTGATGCAATCGAAAAAAGCATTGGGCCAGCAAAGGGCCTCGGCATTGCAAAGGCTGCAATGAGCGTCTGGCGCCGCGGCAGCAACCATGGAAAGACCGCTCCCCGACACGTCGATTCCAACGGCGAACGCGCCGCGTGCTGTGGCCTGGTTGAGCAGAAGTCCCGGCCCGCAGCCGATATCGAGCAGGCGCGCCCCGGGCTTAATCGCCAGATATTCCATGAAAACCGAATAAAATTCGGGTGGACGAAGGTAAGTGAGACCTTTTTCCGAATACGTGCGATCAAACCAGCGCCCAATTGCCTGCTGGGTCACCATCCGAGCGGACCCAAAAAAGCCTTACGCCGCCGGGACCGTGCCCTCATAGGTACACCATGCCACCGCGCTCTCGCGCAAAGTCACGCGCAGGGTTCCTTTAAACACGTCCGCCACACGCGTCGCGATCTTCTCGTGAAGATATTGGCACAAATACTCGGTTGTGGTGTTGATGCCCTGAAACTGGGGGAGATCGTCGAGGGTCTTGAATTCCATGGGCCGCAGAAGGTCCTGCAGCGAGCTCTGCGCAGCTCCGAAATCCACGATCAGATTGTACTCGTCGAGGACGTCGGTGAGGTAGGTCACCTCCACTTCGAACGTGATGACGTGCATCAACTGCGCGGGTCCGAAAATCTCTCCCTTTAATGAATGGGCGCACTTCCAATAATCGCGGAATACCAGGGAAAACAAATGAGCCTCCGTGAATTCGGGTTGACTTGCCAACGCAGTATAGCATGATAAAAAAGTGGCAATACTCGATATTGCGATTATCGGCTGCGGCGCGATTTCGGAAAAGGCACACTTGCCCGCCGCGATGAAAATTCCTTCCATCCGTGTGGCGGCTTTGGTCGATGCGAACCGCGCCCGCGCCGAGGAGCTTGCTGCCCGCTACGATATCGCTCAAACTTCCGGGAGCTTCGACGCGCTTCCTGA
>DATAZF010000192.1:0-24561 GCA_036272235.1 Bryobacteraceae bacterium
CGGTGCGGAAGGCCACGCGAATTTTCCCAGGAAAAGCTGTCGAGGATGGTCTCCATGGCCACGTGCTCGTTCGGAGGCAGACCTTCCAGAGTGCCGCTCACGTTCATCATCAGAGTCCGCATGGTTTCTTTCAGTTCCACAAGTTTCTTTACCTTACGGTCGTGAATACTCACCAGCTCTTCTTTGCTTACCGTCGGCTTGAAAGGGGTCAGATTCAATGACCCGGCGTTGATCAGGCTCAGCTCGTTGGTGAACAAAATACCGTAGCCTTCAAGGTAGGTCCCTCGTGCATCGCCCAGGGACTGATAGGGATCGGCCGAGTACGCCGCGATTTTATCGTCGATGGCGTGCTGGACAGCGAGGATCGTCGCCCGCGACACGCGTGATTCCGTCGCCGCGAAGCAGAGCGCGGTTGCAATCAAGAGGCCCGTTACAGTTCTCACTGGCCGGCCCCTTCATTCGAGCCAAGCTGCGCCACGTAGCTGCGATTCACAGTCTTCCGGAGCACGTCGAAATTCTCATAAAGCGCAACCATCTGGCCGCGATATTCCGCATCCCGTTTCCGCTCCGCCGCCTGCACCGCAGTCTGAATCATCTGTGCGTCTTCCGTTCTCGTTTTGGCTATTGCGCTTGCCACAGCCGTTTGAATTTGATCGGCGGAAGCCGAAACCGGCGCCACCTGTACGACCGGTTGACGGGCCGACGTCCCGTTAACCGGCGAAATATGCCATGCCGATACGACCATCGCCGCCGCCAGCACACACGCCGATGCGAACCCCAGTCGCGCGCCGGAGCCCAGGAACCGTGCAAACACGGACGGCTGAAAGATCTGATCCGAAACGAAAGCGATGCGCTGTGGAATCTCGCGGTCCGGCAAAATGCGCAGGGCTGCTGTCGTCATCCGCAGCCGATCGAGCTCGATCGCACAATCGCCGCAAGTGGTAATGTGTTGTTCCATTTCCCGCCTCTGCCCGGCAGGAAGTTCATCGAAAGCGAAGTCGCGCAACGCCTCGGCGCGGCCACACGCAAATGAATCGCGCGAAAATGAATCGGTACTCAACATTATTGACCTCTGATCCGTGTCTTGTTATCGATCGGAGCCAGCTCCGTCTTCAGTAGATCGAGCGCACTGTACAGCCTCGACTTGACTGTCGAAACCGGGCACCCCAGCACTTCCGCGATCTCGTCGAACTTGAATCCCTCATAGACCTTCAGTACGACGGCCTCGCGCTGTTCCGGATTCAGCCGGTCGAGCGCGGCTGTCACCGCGAGAGAAAGATCCAGCGAAAAACCCGGCGCGGGATTGCGCTCAACGGCCACATCCTCCAACGCCGTTTCGGGCCGGCGTTTACGGAAAAGCGAATATGCCTCGTTGTGCGCAATCCGGTAGAGCCACGGACCGAATCGCGCCGGGTCGTCGAGCTTGCGGATGTTTTGGTATGCCTTCAGAAAAACGTCCTGGCTCAGGTCCAAAGCGTCGTCCGGACTCGCCGTAAGACGAAGAATGTAATTGAAGACACGCTTCTCCCATCGCGACACGAGCAGGTTATAGGCCTCGACGTCGCCACGGCGAACTCGTGAAATCAGGTCCGTATCTTCGACGGCCCTAAAGATCAAACTCTGGCTCCTGGTGACAAGACGCACGCACCGCCGGAAAAGTCGATGTGAATATTTTCAGTCTAGCGATTATCGCCGCTGTCTCAAAACAAGCTCCCTGCCAAAATAGGGAAACATGAGCTTTCTCGACAATCTTGAAGACAACCTGAAAGCGCTGGAATCCCGCGATGAGGGTGGCCTTGCTGAAAACCGGCACCGCGACCGGGAGCGGCAGCTTGCTCTCGCCGCCGCCCCCTGGGCCGAGCGCCTGAAGCGCGAGCCCTTCGCCCAGCACCTCATGCAACAGGCGACTGTAGCCGGGCGCGCCAGCCGGACCAAGATCAACCTCATCTGGATCGGCACTACCCTCCGGCTGGAAGCTCGCGGTCACCGCCTGGAGCTGCGGCCGGGTCCGAAGGGTATTACCGCTGTCTTCCTGCAGGGTCCGCAGGAAGTGAGCCAGCTCTCCATCGACCTTTCAGGCGATCCCAAAAAACTCGTCATCGAATGGACGAAGACTCTCGAAGAACAGAAGCGCCTCGACGATGAGCGAGCCGCCGCGCTGGCACTGGACGACGAAGCCGGGAATGAGTGAGGAAGATCTCGACCAGCTCTTGCCGGCCGACCTTCCCAATCGCGCGGCAGTGATCGCGGGAGCCGCAAAGCACCTCGATTTGATCGTCGAAGCGAATAAAGTCCTCAACCTCACTCGCATTACGACCCCGCGTGAAGCGGCGATCAAGCATGTGCTCGACTCCGTGATCCCATGGCGATTGTTCGCCGGAGCCCGCCACGTTCTCGATGCCGGCACCGGCGCGGGATTTCCCGGAATTCCTCTGGCGCTGGTGCTGCCGGAGACGCGTTTCACGCTCGCCGAGTCGATTCGGAAGAAAGCCCGTTTTGTTGAGTCGGCGCTCGATGAGCTGAAACTTCCGAATGTGGAAATCACCTCGCGCCGGGCGGAAGAGATCAGCGGAATCGGTGTCATCACCGCGCGAGCGCTCGCGCCGATTCCCAAAGCGCTCGCGTTATTTCGGCCCGCCTTGAAGACCGGTGCCCGCCTGCTCCTGTACAAAGGGCCCGACGCCGATCAGGAAATAGCGGACGCTGCGCCGGAGGGGTGGAAAGCTCGGGCGCAAATGGAAATCGTGATGCGCTACGACCTGCCCGATTCATTGGGGACGCGAACGATCGTTCAGATCGCTTTGTAGTGCCTTCACCAGGCCTTTTCGTCCGCCGAAGGGCCATACATCCCCGCAATCGCCACATCGTTCAGCCGCAGGTAAACACCGAGCTGCGCCCGATGATGGATCAGGTGATTCATCACGATACTCCGCATCACCATCGAGCGCGGCATGGAGAGAACCTCCTCTCCCCGGAACTTGAGCGCCCATGTTTTCGCCCAATGGACATCCTCCGTCGCCGCGATCTTCTCGCGAGCGATTCCCACGTTCCTGTCGAACGCATCGAGCAATGCAGCGCGCGAGTCTGCACTAAACGGTTTGAAATCCGGCGTCAGGTCGAGAACTTCCTGGTCTACGGTAAGGGCGACCCAACCGGGCATTTCCGCCACGTGGGAGGCAAGGCGGCCCAGCGTCATCGACTTTGAATGCGGCCGGTAGTCGAATTTTCCGTCCGGAACCTGTTCCAGCAGTTTCCTTGTGTTCTTCATTTCTTCTTCGAATTCGGGTAAGAGCGTTTGACTGAATGGCATGTGGAGACGATAACCGGGGTTGCGGACAGTTTCAGTCCTCAACGAGTGGGAAACTTGAGAACGTGCTGGAAACGTCCGCCCGCCTGCTTGAATTGCTGTCGCTGTTTCAGGCGCAGCGTTACTGGTCCGGCGCCGACTTGTGCGAACGCCTCGAAATCACGTCCCGCACACTGCGTCGCGATGTCGACCGGCTCCGTCGTCTCGGATATCCCGTGAATTCCACCTCGGGAACGGCCGGCGGCTATCAGCTCGGCGCGGGCGCAACGTTGCCTCCGCTGCTTCTCGACGATGACGAGGCCGTTGCGGTCGCGGTCGGCCTGCGGACCGCTGCCAGCGGAACAATCGCCGGTATCGAGGATGCCTCCGTCCGCGCACTCTCCAAGTTGCAGCAGGTGCTGCCACAACGCTTGCGCCGCCGCGTCACAGCGCTCCACACTTTCATCCTGCCGCTCACCAATCAGGGACCGGCTGTGGACGCCGAGCTTCTTTCGACCATCGCCGCAGCCTCCCGCGACTGCGAGAGCCTTCGGTTTCGTTACCAGAGCCGCGATGGAGCCGCTACTGTCCGCCAGGTCGAGCCCCACAGACTCGTGCATACCGGCCGCCGCTGGTATCTCGCGGCATGGGATCAGGATCGTGACGCCTGGCGCACATTCCGCCTCGACCGGATCGAGCCGCGCGTTCGGACCGGCGCCCGTTTCACGCCGCGAGAACCGCCCGATGGTGACTTTGCGGCCTATGTTTCGCGCAGCGTATCCTGGGCGCCGTACCCATATCACGCGAAGGTCCGCGTGCACGCCTCCGCCGAAGCCACCGCGGAGCGACTCCCGGCGAACGTGGCCACTCTCGAGGCCGTGGATCCGGAAACGTGCCTGCTCCACACAGGCGGGTCTTCTCTCGATACCCTGTCCATTTGTCTTGCGCTGATCGGGTTCGATTTTGAAGTTCTGGAGC
Organism: Bryobacteraceae bacterium; assembly: GCA_036272235.1. GTDB lineage: Bacteria > Acidobacteriota > Terriglobia > Bryobacterales > Bryobacteraceae > BOG-234. The sequence goes on from DATAZF010000192.1 coordinate 4,265, forward strand.
CGCCGGAACTGGTGGAGCGCGTCCGTTCTCTTGCCGAGCGATTCAACCGCGCAACTGCCCTTACTCGTGCTCGATAAGAAAAATCGGGTCCCTCAAAGAATGCCGGGCCTTTCACCCCCGCCCGACAAAGGGCATCGTCGTCGCCATCAGCGTCATGAATTGAACATTGGCGTCGAGCGGCAGGTTCGCCATGTACAGTACGGCGTCCGCGACATGCCGCACATCCATCCGCGGCTCCTGCTTCAGGCTTCCATCCGCCTGTGCAACGCCTGCGGACATCCGCTCGGTCATCTCGGTGGCCGCATTGCCGATGTCGATCTGGCTGCACACGATGTCATGCGCGCGGCCGTCGAGCGAAATGCATTTGGTCAGTCCGGTCATCGCATGTTTGGTGGACGTATACGGCGCGGAATTCGGACGCGGCGCATGCGCTGAAAGCGAACCGTTGTTGATGATCCTGCCGCCGCGCGGCTGCTGGGCTTTCATCAGCTTGATCGCCTCCTGCGCGCACAGGAACGCCCCTGTCAGGTTGACGCCGACGACTTTGTTCCACTGGTCGAGCGTCAGGTCTTCGAGCGGCACGGCGCGGCCGCCGATTCCCGCATTGTTGAACAGAACGTCCAGACGCCCGAACACCTCGCCCACCTTCGCGAACAGGGCCTTCACCGATTCCTGCTTGCTGACATCGGTCGGGACAGGCAGGAACCTGCCGCCCTCCCGCGCGGCCAATCCGGCGGTCGCCTCGAGTTCCGCTGCGCGGCGCCCGGCGAGAACCACCGAATATCCCGCGGCCTGCAGCGCGACGCTGACCGCTCTTCCGATACCGCTTCCAGCGCCGGTAACCAGTGCGACTCTTCCATTCCATGCCATAGTCGATTGTTCTCTCGACTATAACCCCCGGGCTCGAAAGCCTATACTGCCCTTTCTCCGCGCACCGCAAACTTGGGTGTGCCCGATCTTCGAGTTCTCATCGAAACTTTTGTCTCCGGCGCGGCCCAGCCCGCGATGCTCGATCCCGGTGAGGAGCCCCTGCCGCTCGTCGCGGAGCAATGGGATCTTTCCGAATGGAATGGCCGCCTGGTGCTGCAGGCATGGGACCAAAAGCGCAACCTGGTCCGCAAAATCACCGGCCTGAAGGCGCAGCACGGCGACCGTCTGTGTTTGACGACGGAACGTTTCCGGAACCTCCACGCCGAACTGCAAATCGCCGATCTTGCCGCGCCGGGCGGACGTGAGCTCAGCCGCAAGACCTCCCGTGTTGCCTTTTGTGAACGCCTCCGCCTGATGCTCGCGCGCGAGTGGCCGGAGTGGAACGTCGCCGACGTCAGCGCGGATCCCAACCTCGAAGAGAGTCTGACTCCTTCGTTCACCCGCGCTTTTATGCGCCTTGGTTCGAGCGGTGTCGCCGTAATCGCCGCGCAGCCGGAAACGTCCGGCGTCAGTGGGATCGTGGCCGCCGGGTTGATCTGGCTCGACTATCTCCGCCGCCGGGAGAAGGCATGTCCGATCGGGCGGCTGCTCCTTTACGTTCCGTTGGGGCTGGAACGTGACGTCGCCTCTCGCATGACTTGTCTCGATCCGGAGAAGCTCGATTGCCGCCTGTTCGCGTACGACGAAAGGGACCGCGCCGGTGCCATCGATTTGAAAGACGCCGGGAACATCGACTCTGTGCTGCCGCCTTGCAAGCGTCCGGCATCGCCCAATTCCGAACCGGGCGCCTTTCCCGGCATGCCCGACGTCGACCAAATCGAGCTGACGGATGGTTCGATCAGCCTCCAGGTACGGGGCCTTGAATTCGCGCGCGTCTCCGCCGGAAAGATCTCGTGTGGGATTTCCCACCGGCGGCGCTCGACAATCGAGACCGCGGTCGCGATGGCGCGCGAGATCGTGCGTGTTCGCGACGCGCAGAATTCCGATCGTCAGCATCCTCTGTATTCGCTCAACCCGGAAGGGTGGATTGAGTCAAAGGTACGCGCGCACCCGGAAGCAGTCGACGCGTCGCTCCGGACGGTGCCGATCTACGGACAGGTTCCCGTCTTCAGCGGCGGCGATCGAGGCGTAATCGACCTGCTTGGCATCGATCACTCCGGCCGGCTTGTCGTGATCGAGATCAAGGCCACCGCTGACCTGCAGCTTCCGTTTCAGGCGCTCGATTACTGGCTCCGTGTTCGTAACCATCTCGACGCCGGCGATTTTGAACGGCAGGGATATTTCGCCGGCCATGTTGTGAGTCCCGCGCCGCCCCGCATCCTGCTGGTAGCCCCCGCGCTCGAATTTCACTCGACGACGGAAACCGTACTGAGCGCCTTGTCGCCGCTGATTGAGGTCACGCGGGCAGGCCTTGCCGCGGATTGGCGCAGTGAGTTGCGCGTCATGTTCCGGCTGAAGGGCAGCGAACATCCCTGACAGCGAATGCGTAAAATCTATTGAGCTGGGGAAAGGGCGGAAATGAAACTCGACAACGCGCTTCCGCGTGGAGTGTTGGTGGTGTTGTTCACGTCGGCGTTGTTCACTTCAGGCTGCGATGTCGGGGTTGATGCCGGACCCACGCAGACGGCGGTGAAGCAGATTGATATTGGGAACGCGGAGTCGACGCGCGCCGAGATACACATGAACTCCGGCGAATTGCATCTCAGCGGCGGGGCGCCCGGGCTTCTTGACGCTTCTTTTCGTTATTCGCAGCAGATTGGACAACCCGAGGTTCACTACCAGGTGACTGGCGGCCACGGAGTCCTGACTCTCGATTCGCCGAAGACCAACACCACTTTTCGTAACAAGGTGAACGAGTGGACCCTGCGAATGGGCTCCAAAGCGCCGCTCGACCTGAATGTGAACCTGGGCGCTGGAACCTCTGATATAGACGTATCGGGTCTGACGATGCATTCGATCGGCATCCACATGGGCGCGGGTGAAATGAAGTTGAACCTGGCCGGGAAGTATCCCAAAGACGTTTCGGCCGAAGTGGAGGGCGGAGCCGGCGAAGCCATAATCACCCTTCCCAAAGACATGGGCGCCGTGGTGGATGCAAAGGTCGGCATCGGCGGAGTCAACGTCAGCGGGCTTCAGAAGCGCGACGGAAAATACTATAACGACGCGTATGTGGAAGGAATGCCCGCGCTACGGCTGGACGTTCGGAGCGGCGTCGGCGACATCACGCTGAAGGTCGCGCAGTAGGCCCGGGATCGGAGCACAGGGAATTCAACGTCGCAATCACCGCTTCCACCAGCTTGAATTTATCCCGGTTGAGATCGTGCCCTGCGCCCTCAACTGTGATCAACTCCGTTTTCGCGGGAATCATTTGAAGCGCCGTCCGCATTTCCTCAATCGTGCCGAAGGGATCTCTCGTCCCCTGAAGAAAGAGCGAGGGCGTTCGCAGGGCGGGCAGGTGAGCGGTCCTGGGTCGATCCGGTTTGCCCGGCGGATGCAGCGGATATGACATCAGCAGCAGCCCTTCGACCAGCCCCGGCGTTTCCGACGCCAGCATCGTCGCCTGGCGCCCTCCGTAAGAGTGGCCGCCCAGCATCACTTTGCCGCCCCCGATCTTTCGCATGGCCGCAACAGCCTCCCGCAGACTGGCCCGATCATCGCCGCCGGTCGCGGGCGATGGGGGTCCGAACGCCTTCCTCTGGCGGAAGGCCATATCGCAGCGAAGCACCCTGTAGCCGGCCGCGCAGAAGGCGTCCGCCAGCAGCACAAGCAGAGGCGCCTTGCAATTGCCGCCCGCGCCGTGGGTCAGAACCAGACTGCGCTCGACAGGAGCACGATCGTCGATGCCCTCCGGCTGGTGCAGAAATCCCGATACGTGGCCCTCGCGAAAAATAGTCACAGATACGATAATGGCTCTGATCGAGTATGTGCCGCAGCATAAAAGTTCTTCGCCGCCCCGATACGCCCGTTACGCCGGATGAAATTTCCGCAGCCGCCCTGCAATTTGTGCGCAAAGTAAGCGGATCTCACAAGCCCTCGAAAGTCAATCAACCAGCCTTCGATTCGGCGGTGGAGGAGATCGCGGCTGCGACAGAGCGGCTGCTGAAGAGACTGCCCCCGCGCGTCAGCCCGTCTTAGACACTTTTGGCCGGAAGAGGTAGGGCAGGCGGTTTCGCCTGCCGTCTTCGATCTAACTGTCCTAAGCTGACGGATGTCCGGCGGCCTTCTGAATATCCGGCGGAAAGTCGGACATCTCCTGCACCTGGCGAACTTCGATCACTTCATTGTTGAGCCCAGGGCACCGCGAGGCCCATTCAATCGCTTCGGCCTTCGATTTGACCTGAATCATCCAATACCCGCCGACCACTTCCTTCGCTTCGCTGAATGGGCCGTCGGTGACAGTTGGCTTCCCGCCATCGAATGAAACGCGCGCTCCCATGGAAGGTGGATGCAGGCCGTCGAGTGCCAGCAGCACTCCCGCCTTCGTCAGAGCTTCGTTGTACTTCATCATCGCGGCAACGTGCTCGGCAGGCGGCATCGCGCCCGGCGCGGCCGCCTCATATCCCTTCGGAATCATCAGCATCATGAATCTCATCGTCTTTGTCCCTTTCGTTTCCCTCTGATTATCTGGTTCGGAGATCTGTCTCCACTTACGCGTCGAACGGCGAGCCGCGGGATCGACATAAATTTCTGATGTTTTTTTGCGGATCGTTCGGGGGATCGTTCGGGGGATCGTTCGGATTGATAAGATCGACACCGATGCGTTTGTTCGCAAAAGGTCTTTTGCCGTGCGCCGCGCTGCTGTTTACCAGCCTCTCGTACCGCTTTGCATCGGCTCAGTGGATCAAATATCCAACTGCGGGAGTCCCGAGGGACAAATCCGGCAAACCCAACCTCGCAGCGCCTTCGCCGCGCACCGCCGGCGGCAAGCCCGACTTCTCCGGAATGTGGATGATCGCCGATGCCTTGCCTTGCCCGAAAATGCTCACCGACGATCTTGGCGAATGCCTGGAAAAAAATCCGATAGGTCAGATCACCGCCGATCTGAATGCGGCCGTGCCGGGAGGCTTGCCGCTTCGGCCGCGCGCGCTGGAAATCCGCAAGCAGCGGCAGACCACGGGCCTCGACCCGCACGTGAAATGCCTGCCTTCAAGTTTCCCGCGCATGTTCACCCTGCCCCACATCACGAAATTCGTCCAAACCCCCGCGCTCCTGATCCTCGCCAATGAATTCAATGCGAGCTACCGGCAGATCTTTCTCGACGGACGTCCGCTGCCGGTGGATCCCCAACCGTCCTGGAACGGCTATTCGACTGCGCGCTGGGACGGCAATACGCTCGTTGTCGAGACCAACGGATTTCGCGACGATCTCTGGATGGACATGGCTGGAACGCCACTCACCTCCACCGCACGAGTGACCGAGCGTTTCCGCCGCCCTGTTTTTGGCACTCTTGAAATCGACGCTACCGTCGACGATCCCACCGTATATACGCACCCTTGGAGCTTCAAAATCGTCGACAAACTGGTCGTCGATACCGAGCTCATCGACGAAATTTGCCTTGAGAACGAAAAAAGTTCAAAGCACATGGCCGCGCATCAGGCAGGCCGCTGAAAAGGGCTGCGAACTATGCCGAACGCAGGCGAAACCGCGCCACCACGGCAAAGCAATGACTTGCGAGATAAGGTGGGAGAGGCATTCAGCCTGCAGGAGCTTTTTTGTCAGCCTGTCAAGCGCGGCGCAAACCCTTTCCTCAGGTAAGCGCCTTCTTCACAATCTGCTGCGCTTCCGACACGATTTCCTGCAAGTGCGCCACGCTTCGAAAGCTCTCGGCATATAGCTTGTACACGTCTTCGGTTCCCGACGGACGTGCGGCGAACCATCCCTTTTCCGACGTGACCTTGAGGCCGCCGATTGGCGCATTATTTCCTGGCGCATTCGTCATCCGCGCCGTGATCGCGTCACCTGCCAGAGAAGTCGCCGACACGGCTTCAGGCGCCAGTTTTTTCAGCGCGTTCTTCTGTTCAGCCGTTGCAGGCGCGTCGATTCGCGTATAGAAAGATTCCCCGAAACGCCCGGTAATCTCCCGATAATGCTCGCCGGGATCCTTCCCCGTCCGCGCCGTCATCTCAGCTGCGAGCAATGCGGGAATCAGTCCATCTTTATCGGTCGTCCAGGCTCGTCCATCACGGCGCAGGAAACTCGCGCCCGCGCTCTCCTCTCCGCCAAAACAGCACGAGCCGTCAAACAACCCGGGCGCGAACCACTTGAAGCCCACCGGTACTTCCCACAGGCTGCGCCCGAGATCGCTCACGACCCGATCGATGATCCCGCTTGATACCAGCGTCTTGCCGATGACCGCGCCGCGCGGCCAATCCGGACGATTCTCCGCGAGATACCGGATCGCCACCGCAAGATAATGGTTCGGATTCATCAGGCCGGCCGAGCGCGTCACAATGCCATGCCGGTCCGCATCCGGATCGTTACCCCAGGCAACGTCGAATTTGTCCTTCAGCCCTACCAGCCCGGCCATTGCGTAAGGGCTCGAGCAATCCATGCGGATCTTGCCATCGCGATCCACCGTCATGAACGCAAAGAGCGGATCGATCTGCCGATTCACAACCGTCAGGTTGAGTCCGTACCGATCGGCGATTGGCTCCCAGAGGGGCAGGGAAGCGCCGCCCATTGGATCCACCCCCAGCTTCAACCCCGCGGAGCGGATCGCATCCATATCGATTACGTTATGCAGATCCTCGACATAAGGGCTGCTGAGGTCTCGCTCATGGAAAGAGCGCGCCCCGCTGCGTTTGACGCCGCAATTGCTTCCGCGGAGCAACTCATTGGCACGGTTCTGAATCCATCCGGTGACATCCGTATCCGCCGGCCCGCCATCCGGCGGATTGTACTTGAACCCACCATCCTCCGGCGGATTGTGTGAGGGAGTGATCACGATGCCATCCGCCGCGGATCCCCTCGGGTGGTCGCGATTGTAAACAAGAATCGCGTGGGAAATCACCGGCGTCGGCGTGACGCCGTTGTGCTCCTGAATAATCGCCTGCGCATCATTCGCCGCCAGGACTTCGAGCGCGGTCCGCTGCGCGACATCGGAGAGCGCATGCGTATCCTTACCCATGAACAGCGGACCGCCGATGCCTTTGCCGCGCCGGTACTCGCAAATCGCCTGAGTTATCGCGAGGATATGAGCTTCCGTAAATGAGCCATTGGAACTTGTGCCGCGATGTCCGCTCGTCCCGAAGCTGACAAGCTGCGCGGGGTCGGACATATCGGGCTTCCGCTCGTAATAGTCGCGCTGAAGTTTCTCGACGTCGATCAGAATTCCTTGAGGCGCGGGTTTTCCCGCAAGAGGACTCGTGCTGTCTGCATCCATCTGCTATTACTGACCCTTCAAACTGATGGCTGGAAAATACGTACCCTTCAGGTCACGTTTCCACCAGTTCCCTGTCCGGCGGCGCTCGTCGAAATTTGTGAAGTGATAGTCGTATACCATTGCCCGGATATACCGCGGCGGCTTTCCGGCGAAAGGATTGTGGTCCAGCAATTCAAGGACCGGAATCGACCCCTGCAGCAGCCTCTGCATCAAACGGAGCAGCCACGGATTCTCCCGGTAACTGCCCAGCGCGGCGAACCACATCTGCCAGTCAAGCCGGGGCTGCATCGGCGCCACCCAGCCCGGCGCCCGATTGAGAGGGCCCGGCTTGTACTTGAAGATGTAAGGCTGCCAGTCGACGCCATCGTCGGAGCCTTCGATCGAAATTTCCGGCCGGCTGGTCGTCATCGTTGCAAACAGTCCGTACTGATTCACGATGCCGAACTGCGCCGCGGGCGCGAGGGCCGCACTCAGAATCGCGGGCACGCGAAACCCGAACATCCCCGCAAGTCCAGTGAGCGACAGAGTCATCACCACGGTAAACAACACCGCGGAGACGTAGCGATTGGTGTATATCGCGGGCCTGGTGTTTCCGGATGGAGGCGATGCACCCGGCTTTGCTTTGCGGCTAAAGAACTGATCATCCAGCAGGAACAAACACAGCGCGATCGTCAGCAGATTGAAAAATGTATAGTTGCCCGTGAGCAGGATCAGAATCTGCAGCCCGATCGTTCCGAACGCAGCGATATGCTTCAATCGCCGCGGCCCGAACATCAGCAATGGCATTCCCAGCTCGACGCCGAACACAACCAGGGCCGAGAATTTGTGAAACCACAACGGCGCCTGCATCATGTACCACGCGATCGGCGTCGGCAAAGGCTGCGTCTCATAGTGCACTGCCAGCGCGGTCAGGTTGTGCCATGACGGATCGTGGCTCAACAGTTTCACGGCGCCCGACTCAAGCATCAACCGGAAAAGCAGCCATCGGAACAGCCAGACGCGCGTGAACGCAGGCTTCAGAAAGATCGCGAGAAACCCGGTTTCGAGCAACAGGAAGTCCCACTGATACCCCATGAAGATCTGCCCGGCGTTCACGATCGAAAGATAATAAACAAAAAGCAGGGCGAATGCGGCCTTCTGTCCCGAAGTGTGTGGCCGGCCGATCGCCGCCACGCCCGCGATCACCGCGCCTCCCCACACGATCGACTCCAGACCGAACTCGCTGTGCACCCACCAGAAGAGCGTTGGGGTCTGCCAGAAGCCACCGGGTCCGAACTGCCGCACGACTTCGGTGAAAAATTCCGTTACGGGCTGAATACCCTGTTCGCCAATGAGGCCTCTTACCTGCCTGCCGAAAGAAACGAATGCGATGAGATAGATCAGTCCGATCGCGCGGGCAAATACCGAAGACGCGACGTTGTATGTCGGGGGACGCAGATCCGCTCCCCAAAGCGCCCGTGTCACCTTATAGCCGGCGTCACGATGCGCGGCCACGAAGCGATAGAAAAATTCTGCCACCGCCGCAAGGCCCGGAATGTGCTGATAAAGCCATATTGCCCACGCGCCATCCGGCCGCGTTGCGATCAGGCGCGCAACAGCTTCCACTGCGCTATAACGGCGATCGCCATCGAACAACTGGACTGCTTTCCGGAACTCCGGCTCCGGAACTTCAGGAAAACGGCGCGCCGCCTTTTGATACGGTGCGTACTCAACACGCTCGCCCGTCAGCGCCCGGGCATAACCGACCCACATCCGGCAGAACGTGCAGTCGCCATCGAACACGAGGACCGGACGTTTCGGCGCGGCGGACACATTTCGATTAGAGCATCCTGTCCAATTGATAACAGAACACCCGGATACCGTACGAACTCACTCCAGGCCAACGTTAGGAGGTGGTCGCAAACAGCAACGGTGTTGCCGCGCTCCGGACGACGACCTGACGATTGGGGATAAACCAACCAGGCGTGTCCGCCACATCCGTGATCGTTCCTTTCCATCACCGAAAGGAGTTGGTTTCCAGAGCACAGGCAACAAATTTACTTCACCCCTTGCATCCGGCTTCAAATCGCCATACAGTCAATGGCGACGGAATTGCTTTGATTCTGCCGGATCGGAAGGAGTGCTGTATGAACCGTTTCCTGATCGCCGCTCTTCTCGTCGCCGCTGTACCCGGATCGAATGCTCTTGCTGCTGCTTTTCCCTGGTTTCACACGCGTCCGAAACCCGTGATTCTCGACGAACCCGCACCGCCCCCGCCGGCGGCTGCGCCATCCCGTGTCGCCTGGCACGGCAGCGCCATTTATTCGAAGTCGGGGCGCCTCTATTTTGACGATGCCTGGGATCGCCGCTCGCAGACGGAGCCGTCCGCGAAATTCCATATCGCGGACGTATTCCCGATCTACCTGCTCACGGGTTCCCAACCGGCCAAACCGCACTCGAAGTAGAGCGAAATTAATAACGCGGCACCGGTGATCTTGTCACTCGCGTAACCGCGCGGTTTCCCTATCATGGGAACGTTCCGGTGATTTTCGGCTTCGCCTGCCCTTCCCGATAGGGCGTGAACAGGATATTCAAATCCAGGTCCGTCATCTTATCGCCCAGCCGAACAATCAACTTCCGGAAGTTTGGATTCGCCGCCTGCGGCGCCCCCGCCGGCAACGGTGCTTTATCGAATACAGCGTGGCGCGGCGTGCGGATCTCCGCCGCCAGTACCCAGCCGTTCTTCTTCAGCGTCGCTGTCTGCCCGCTCACCGTGATATCCGCGTCAGTCATCATGCCCCAGATCACTTCCACCGGTTGATCGCTGCGCACGGAATCCTGAATCAGGAACGCCTGCCTTTGCACCAGCGCAAACCGGCGCGTCCATTGCTTCACTTTGCCCGGATTCGCCCGCGACAAATCGATCTGCGCCCAGCTCAAATCCGGCGCGAATTCCTGGCGCGTGATTCGCGCTTCGGCCCGCGGGTCCTGGTTCTGATCGTCGATCAGCAGCGTGTTGTGCGATTCCGTTCGCGTGCGGTAATAGGTCCACCGCTGCTTTCCCAGATAGCCGGGCAGATCATAATCGTCCGGGCCCAGATCCGCGGCCCAGCGCACTCCGCCCGCATCCATTACGAAACTTCCCAGGTCGAGATGTGTGTGGGGGTCCTTGTTGTCTCCGCCCTTTACCGCGAGGTAGAGCGCGTTCGGATCATCCCAGGCGCTGCGGAAACAGGCCACGTCCACACCGCGAAAGATCGCATCCAGCGGCCAGGCGGGAACCTGCTGCTGCGGCGATTTCACGTTTGCATCGAACCATACCAGATCGTAGGCATCCGTATGTGCGCCCCGCTCGAGCGTCTTCTGTTCGCTCCATGCATAAGGCGGCACCGCGAAGCGTTTGGCCATCCAGTACATTTCCGGCGACGCGCCGATCTCGTCCACCGAATCCGCGAAGTTGAACATCTTCCCTCCCGGACCCGTCAGGTGAATCCGGTACCGCCCCGCGCGATCCACACCATGGAATGCGCTCAATCCATAATCATTTCCGAGCGCCGTTTGCAGGGCTGCGAAGAACACGCTCGCGTAGAGCGTCGCGGCTTGCCAATAGATCGCGCCTTCCGGCCATGAGCCTTCCACCCCATACGTCGAAAGCCCGTGCGGAATCGATTCGAACGCGTAGCGCAGGACCTGGCTGCACTTCGTCGTGATCGTGGGCTGCGCAATCGGCGGTTCGTCACCCGCGATCGCCAGCGCGGCCAACCCGAGGCCGCCGTTGCAAATGATATTCGCGTTCCAGTGGTCGCGCGTCCAGCCGGCTTCACGCTGATAAATCGGAATCGCCTGGTCGATCGCTTTGCTGACAATCGCGTCCCGTATCCACCCGCGCTCTTCCGGCGTCAAGCCATTGTAGAGCCAGTCATAGCCCAGCGCGAATGCGTGCGCCATTTCCGCCGTATCCACGAAGACCGCCGGATTCCAGTCGCGAAAACCCGCCGCCGCCTTCAGCTCCACCACCGCCCGCCGCAGATAGGGCTCGCGCAGCGTGACCCGGTACATCAGCGCCAGCGTCGATACCCGGTCGAGCACACGCCGTGTCTGCGTGCGCAGCCGCGGACCCGTCAACTTGTACTCCGTCACAGGCGCTGTCAGCAGCTTGTCGGATTCTCGTTCGAGATCAGCGTACAGCCGCCGCGCCAGCGCATGATCGCGAATCACCGGCCGCAGCTTGTCAATGTCGCTGTCCAGCAGAATCAGCCGCGGATGTACCTTGCGCAGCTGTCTTAGAGGGTCGTCATCGTTCTGCGCCAACGCGGCAACACCTGCCAGCTGGCCCAGCAACACCCGGCGTGTAACTGCGCAATCGAGACTCACCTTGTCCTTAGTTTAGTATTCATCGCCGGGTTTAAACTTACCGCTTTTCACGCGGTCAGCTTTCAGCAGCCCGTTCCACGCATTCGAGAAATGGCCTGCGCCCGATCTGATCCGCCAGATCTGCGAGGCGTGGCGATTGTACAGGGATCGGTATTGCCGGACCCGATACATCTCCTGTTGCCGGCTCCTTCGGTGTGTCACCATCGAAACTGGCCCATTACATCAAGTTCGTTCCAGCCGGCATCGGCAGGCGGCTGCCTGCGCGCGCTGAGATTCCCCAAAATCCGTAACGCCGGCGCGGTTTGGCGCATCGCTCGATAGAGACAAAGGGTTAAATACGTATGACTTCAGCATTTTCCCGGCGCACGTTCCTCGCAGTGACCGCGGCGGGGACGATTCGCGCACAGATCGCCCGCGCTCAGGATGCCACGTTCTCAACGGACGTCAAAGTCGTCAGCGTGCTGGCAACCGTCCGCGACAAGCAGGGTAAGATCGTGACCGATCTTACGAAGGACGACTTTGATCTGATGGAAGACGGGCAGCCGCAGACGATCCGTTACTTCTCGCGCGAGACTGACCTTCCGCTGACGCTGGGCCTGCTGGTGGATACGAGCGCGAGCCAACGCCAGGTGCTCGGCGAAGAGCGCAACGCGAGCCGGCAGTTTATCGAAAAGGTGCTTCGCGAAGATCGCGATCAGACCTTCCTGATTCATTTCGATCACGACACCGAACTTCTGCAGGACCTGACCCCCTCCCGCACCAAGCTCGAGAAGGCGCTCGACGAACTTGAGCTGCCCGCTGACCAGAGGCCTCAGCTCAACAGGCGCGGTGGAGGAGGTGGCTATCCACAAGGGGGCGGCGGCGGCAGGCGGGGCGGCCAGGCCGGAACGACGCTCTACGACGCGATCCTGCTGGCTTCCGATGAACTGATGCGGAAACGTCAGGGTCGAAAGGCGCTGATCGTATTGACGGACGGTGTCGACAATGGAAGCAAGGTGCCGCTTTCCCAGGCCATCGAAGCCGCGCAGCGGGCCGACACGCTGATCTATTCGGTCCTGTTCACCGGACAGGAGGGGCAACAGCAACCGTTCGGCGGTGGGGGCTTTGGCGGACGCCGCGGAGGCCGCGGCCGATTCCCGCAACAGACGCAACGGCCGGACGGCAAGAAGGTCCTCGAACAAATCTCGCGCGAAACCGGCGGAGGCTTCTTCGAGGTCACAAAGAAATTGTCGATTGACCAGATCTACGCGTGCATCGAGGAAGAGCTGCGCAGCCAGTACAGCCTTGGCTTCACAGGAGACAAGGGCGATTCGGCCGGCGGGTTCCGCAAAATCACCCTGACTGTAAAGGCCAAAGGTATGATTGTCCAGACCAGACAGGGGTATTATCCGGCTTCATAACTTTGCTCGGAATCGTCCCCGCGCCGGTATGAATCCATAATTCATGGCGATATTGAGGCGAACCGTGGGTGTGATGTCTGCGGGGAGCGCTGTCTGCGTCGCCAATATCTATTACTGCCAGCCGCTGCTTTCCGAAATCGGGCGATCGCTTGGCGTTTCGGATCGGGCTATCGGTTACCTGCCGATGTGGACGCAGGCGGGCGTGGCGCTGGGAATGCTGCTGTTCGTCCCGCTCGGCGACATGTTTCCGCGGCGGAAATTGATCGTCGTCATGTCCGTGCTCTCCGGCGCGACTGTGGCGATGATGGCGATCGCGCCGAATCTGCTTTTGGTGAACGCAGCGGGCTTTGCCACTGGACTGACGGGCATCGTGCCGCACCTGATCCTGCCGTTTGCCGCGAAGCTGGCGCCGCCCGAGCGGCGCGGGCATGTAGTTGGAATCGTGCTCAGCGGACTCCTGCTCGGCATTCTTCTCGCCCGCGTGGTGAGCGGCTTCGTGGGCGATCTGTTGGGATGGCGGGCCATGTACTGGATTGCTGCCGGTGCCATGCTCGCGCTGGCGATAGCGTTGCGATATACGCTGCCTTACGATCAGCCGGAGCCTGGTTTGCGCTATGGAGCACTGGCGCGGTCGATCGTGGATCTCGTCCTGAAGCAGCCGGTACTGCGAGAGGCCGGGATCATCGGGGGATTGCTCTTCGGAGGGTTCAGCTCATTCTGGGCGACGCTGGTGTTCTTTGTCGGGACGTCGCCTTATCACTACGGTCCACGGGTGGCTGGACTCTTCGGACTCGTCGGCGCGGTGGGAGTGCTTTTTGCACCGTGGGCGGGGAAGCTGAGTGATCGACGCGGCCCGGCATTCACAGTCACGCTGGCGATTCTAACGTCGATCGCATCGTATGTCGTCTTCGATCTCGCGGGGTACCGGCTTTGGGGACTGGTCGCAGGAGTGATCCTGCTCGATCTTGGAGTACAGGCGGGGCATGTCGCGAACCAGACGCGCATTTACGCTCTTATTCCCGAAGCGCGGAGCAGGTTGAATACGGTTTATATGGTCACTTACTTTCTTGGCGGCTCGCTTGGCTCAGCGCTGGGCGCGTGGGGATGGACGCATTGGCACTGGAGCGGTGTTTGCGCGGCCGGAGCCGCTCAGTTGCTTGCCGCGCTGGCCGTGCGGGGGTGGATGCACATTCGCGGAAACCGAACGCCGACCGTACAGGAGGAAATGGCAGCGGCATAGAAGTTCGCGCCGGCGACAGAGAACGCGAGCGGTACATTGTTCTTGATGCCCGAGAAAGCCACCAGTGAATTCTGGCGCGACATTCAGCCGCTCGCCAATGTGTTCCAGCCCGATGTCTTGCCGGAAGTGTACATCCGGAACGCACCCACGGAAGACATTCGTCTCTATGTGCCGTTCAATGAGACGATCTTCTCCCGGCCGCTCTGGATATCGCCGTCGCAGAACCGCTGGTGCGACATCCTGATGGCAAAGAGCGCGGGCCTCGTGAATCGGCATTATCATCCGCACGAAGTCTTTGCTTACACGATCTCAGGGAAATGGGGATATCTCGAGCACGGCTGGACCGCCACGGCCGGCGATTTCATCTACGAGACGCCTGGCGAAGCGCATACGCTGGTCGCTTACGAGCACGAGGATCCGATGAAGGTCTTTTTCGTCGTGAAAGGCCCGCTGATCTGGCTGGACGAGAAAGGCGAGGCGAGCGGACATTTCGATGTCCACAACTACATCGCGCTATGCCGCGACCACTATGAGAAGGTCGGTCTCGGCGCCGATTACGTGAAGACGCTTTTCCGTTAAGGCATGCCGGACCTGCGTATCGCGCGAGCCACTGAAGCCGACACTCCGGTAATCCTCGAAATGATTCGAGGCCTCGCTGAGTATGAAAAGTTAGCGCATGTCTGTTCCGCGACTGAGGAACAGTTGCGCCAAACGTTGTTCGGAGATCACCCCGCCGCCGAAGTTCTGCTGGCCCGCGAGGGAGCGGAAGCGATCGGGTTCGCTCTGTTCTTTCCGAATTACTCGACGTTCCTCGCACAGCCCGGAATTTATCTGGAAGACCTTTTTGTGAAGCCGCACGCGCGAAGGAAAGGCGCCGGCCTTGCACTCCTCCGTGAACTGGCGCGGCTTGCGGTTGAGCGGGGATGTGGACGAGTCGAGTGGGCAGTGCTCGACTGGAATGAGCCGTCGATCGGGTTTTACATGAAGCTCGGTGCAGTCGCGATGGACGACTGGACGACTTTCCGGCTCACCGGTCCATCGTTAAAGGCGGTCGCGGCCTTCTAGTTTTCTTCCGGTTTTTCCGCGCGATCGATAACAAGCATTTCGATCGGCATCTTCTGCGCGACCAGCCGCAGGCCGAGTTGCTCCTGAATTGCCGTGAACACCGACGGCCCATCGGGCTCATCAGGTGAGGTTGCGCTCAGCCGCAGCGGGGTCCACTCGAGGTCGAGATTGAAGAAGCCATCAAGACCCGTCCGATTGACGACGGGAAATTCCATCTGACGGGCGAGGACTTCGGCGAAGCGGTCCATCGTGATCTTTCGGCCTTCGACACTGCCGCGCCCGCTGCTGGTCGTCGCGGCCGGATCGGTGGATTCCTCCATTTTCGGACCGCTTTTGGTCACTTCCAGGACGAGAGCCCGAACGTTTCGGACCTCGCGGTGGACTTCGAGCTTGAAGCGTTCGGCGAGAAGATTTCGCAGCATGGTATTGATTACCGCTTCGTCTTCGACCGGTTTATCAGCCCGAGCGGAGATCTCGAAGCCATCCGTATTCAACCACGCAGGTCCGCCGGCTATCTGATTCGGGCCGACGCCCCAGGCGCCCATGATGCACTGTTTCAGAGTGACGTTGTTCATGGTTAATCTGCCGTGGCCGGCTTTGGTGCCGGATCCTCTTCTTCTGGTTCCGATGGGCGCAGGCTTAATGGACGCTACTTCGAACTGTTGCGACCAGACGGGAACAGCCGCGGCGGCACAACATGCAACCGCGGCGAGAGCGCGAAACATGGACTCTTCGCAGATTACACGATCCCCAGGGAAGCAGGAGGGCCAATCGGGAATTTTCAACGCGAAGACCGCGAAGATAGACTCTTCCGCAGGCTGCCCTGCTGCCCTGCAGGCTTTTGCAGAAAGGGTGGTGATGGAGTGGGTGAATTTTTGTGGGGTGGGTCGAGAAGTACCGGCCTGGGTTTTTGCGGCTTGATTTCCGGATATGATGGCCGCAGTTCAGGAGGTCGCCATGAAGGTTGTCATCGGTCTGCTATTGATTGCTTGCGGAATTGCGGTGGCGCAACCGGCGCCGCCCGCGCATCCGTATCCGCGAATCGACGCCACTCTGGGATACAAGGGCGATCCGGGCTGGCCGCGGTCAAAGCCGCCGGGTGGAGAGTGGACGGCGCCAATGTCCAGCGTGGCCGTGGGACCGGACGGCAATGTCTGGACGTTCAATCGCGGCAAGATCCCGATACAGGTCTACACGCAGGATGGCCGCCTCGTGAAGTATTGGGGGCAGGAGGAAGGCCTGTTCCGCAATCCGCATACCGTGCGATTCGACGGAGCCGGGAATCTCTGGCTCGTGGATACCCTGACCCAGACGGTGCGAAAGTTCACGACCGATGGCAAGGTCCTGCTGACCGTCGGCACCCCGAATGAAGCGGGTGAAGATCAGACGCACATGAATCAGCCCAACGACGTCGCAATTGCGCCGAATGGCGATCTGTATGTCAGCGACGGCTATGGGAACAACCGCGTCGTCGTTTTCGACAAGAGCGGGAAGTTCATTCGCGCGTGGGGGAAGCTGGGGCAGGGCCCGGGAGAGTTCAGCCAACCGCATTCCATCGTGCTCGACTCGAAAGGGCGCGTCTACGTGGCTGACCGCAACAATTCGCGTATCCAGGTCTTCGATGCGAAAGGAAAGTTCCTGACGGAATGGAGGAACATCATCACCCCGTGGGCGCTTGCGATAACGAAGGCGGATGAGATTTACGTCTGCGGCAGCTCGCCGATGTTGTGGGAAGAGATTCCGGCGAGACAGTCGGCGCTGGCGACGCCGCCGAAGGACCAGTTGTTCATGAAGCTCGACACCGAAGGCCGGTTGAAACAGCTTTGGGTGTTTCCAAAAGGGGACAAGCCGGGGGAAGTGAACTGGGCGCATAGTATTGCGGTGGCTCCCGACGGCAGTATCTACCTCGCGGAAGTGCAGGCGAAGCGCGCGCAGAAGTTCGTGCCTGCCGGCACGCAGGTCCGTTGAGCGGCGCGAGCAACGATATGCTGTCTGGAGGTGAATCGACCATGACGAATTCCCGCCGCGAGTTTCTGAAGATTGCTTCCGCGGGGGCCGTTTGCGCGCAGTTGGGTGTCTCGGCTGCGTCGGAGCCCACGCTGGGAATGATTTATCCTCCGGCGAATTATCCCGTGCCGCCGGAGGCCAGGCGGATGTATCCATCGGGCGTACGATTCCTCGCCATCGGAGTCGGCCTGCCGGCGATGACTCCGGAGGGCTATGACTCGGTGATCGACAAGATCGTTCCCTCGGCGCTGGAGTTGAAGAAGCAGGGCGCCAACGCTATTTCGATCATGGGGTCGTCTTTGACTTTCTACAAGGGCGTGGCGTTCAACAAACAGCTGCAGGATGCTGTCACCAAAGCAACGGGATTGCCTGCCACGACGCAGAGCAATGGACTCATCGACGGGCTCAAAGTGGCGGGCGCGAAGCGCGTCGCGGTGGCGACCGCTTACAACGACGAAGTAACGGACCGCTTGAGGATTTTCCTGCATGAATCCGGCTTCGAAGTTGTGGCGGCGAAAGGGCTGGGGATTCTGTTGAATGTGCCGCAATCCGCGCAGGACGGATTGCTCGAATTCAGCGCCAGGGTGAAAGAGAGCGCGCCGACGGCGGATTCGTTGCTGATTTCCTGCGGTGCTTTAAAGACGCTCGACATCATCGTGCCGCTCGAGAAGCGCTGCAAAGTGCCGGTCGTTTCCAGCCAGCCGCATGGATTGTGGAACGGCGTCAAGCTGCTTGGACTCAGCGGCAAAGTACAGGGGTTCGGATCGGTCCTCGCGAAAGGTTAGCGATTCGGTCTTGCAGGCGATCCGGCAAATGAACAGACCCCCGGCGCCGGAAGACCGCACGGTTCCGGCGATCTACTTCGGCGCCACGATTCTGCTCGGCGCGTTCCTCCTGTTTCAAGTCCAGCCGCTTATCGCGAAGCTGATCCTGCCATGGTTCGGCGGTTCGGCGGCTGTGTGGACCAGTTGCATGCTGTTCTTTCAGGTGGCGCTGCTGGCGGGATACGGGTACGCTCACTGGGTCAACCGGCAGACAACTCGCGTACAGGCGATCTTCCATTCAGGATTACTGGCACTGAGTCTCTTCTCGCTGCCCATTCTGCCGTCTGCCTCGTGGAAGCCGCAGGGCGGGGAAGATCCCCTGCTGCGAATTTGCGGCTTGCTGGCGGTGACGGTGGGTCTGCCTTACTTCCTGTTGTCTTCTACAAGTCCGCTGCTGCAGGCCTGGTACTCGCGTGCGAACGGCGGTGCGATGCCCTGGCGATTTTTCGCGCTTTCGAATGCCGGCTCTATGCTCGGGCTGTTGACGTATCCGATTCTCGTCGAGCCATGGCTGACGAGCGGAGAGCAGGCCTGGATGTGGTCCATTTCCTACGGGGTGTTCGCCCTGGTTTGTGCGACGGTGGCGTGGTGTGTGCGCGGCGTTCCGGTCCGCATGGTTGTCGAGGAATCCGCAAAGGCGCCAGGTCTCGCCGACCGGGTGATCTGGATCGGCCTGGCTGCATGCGCTTCGGCCCTGCTGCTGGCGGTCACCAATCATCTGACACAGAATGTCGCGGCGATTCCATTCCTGTGGGTATTGCCGCTGAGCCTCTACCTCTTGAGTTTCATTCTCTGTTTCGACAGCGACCGCTGGTACCACCGAGAGGTTTTCATCCCTCTGGCCGCGATATCTTTGCCGGCGATCGCGATCGTCATTTCAAAACCTGCTCGTCTTATCGATATTCGGGTGGCGCTCGCGTACTTCTCGATAACCACGTTTATCCTTTTCATGGTTTGTCAGGGGGAATTGGCGCGACGGCGGCCGGGGTCGTCTCAGCTGACATCGTTCTATCTGATGGTGTCGGCGGGCGGCGCCATCGGCGGTCTGTTGATCGGCCTGGCTGCACCTTACTATTTCAATGCCCTTTATGATTTTCCGGTGGTGATTGCGGGCACTGCATTCCTTTTCGTCTGGCTTTTGTTGCGCGAGCGCCGTACCGTTTTATTTGCCGTTGGTCTGCTGCTCGCGATCGGGACGACGGTTGTCCTTGGCAGCGGCGTCAGGGATTCCATCGGACATTCACGCGTGCTGGTGCGGAACTTCTACGGCGCGCTGCGCGTGCATGACGACTCGAATGAGGAAGGGCCGATGGGGCCGTTCCGCGTCCTGATGCACGGAACGATCGATCACGGCGAAGAGTTCCTCAGTCCGGCGGGAGCTCGTTTCCCGACTACCTATTACTCCAGGGGTTCGGGCGTCGGGCTGGCAATCCTGAATATTCAGAAGCAAGGTCCGGCGCATATCGGAGTCGTCGGGCTGGGTGCGGGAACGCTTGCGGCTTATGCGCGACCGATCGATCGCGTGACGTTTTACGAGATCAATCCGCTGGTGCCGAAAATCGCCGGGAGCGAGTTTCGTTTTCTCGCGGATTGTCCGGCGCCGCATGAGGTGATTCTCGGCGATGCCCGGCTGTCGCTTGAGGACGAGCCGGCGAAAGGCTTCGACGTGCTTGCCGTGGACGCGTTTTCCGGCGATTCGATTCCTGTCCACCTGTTGACTCGCGAAGCATTCGCACTGTATTGGCGGCACCTGAAACCCGACGGTGTTCTGGCAGTGCACGTGACCAACCGCAACCTCGCGCTGGCGCCGGTGGTGGCTTTGGCGGCCGCGGAATCCGGAAAGCGCGCAATGATCGTCAGCAACGATGCGGATTACGACCGGCGGGTTTTTCAATCCCAATGGGTCCTGGTCACATCACGGCCGGGATTTTTCGAACAAGCGGAAATCAAAGAGGCCAGCGAGCCGATCGGGATTCCACCGGGCCTGACGATCTGGCGGGACGACTATAGCAACCTTTTCCGCATTCTGCGTTATCGGAAACCGTGACGTGAGGGCTTCGGGAAGGTTTCAACGTCCGGCATCCGATTGGGCAGCA
>DATAZF010000193.1:0-21412 GCA_036272235.1 Bryobacteraceae bacterium
GTGCCCGGTATTGAGCGTGTGAGAGCCGAGCGTCTAAAAAACCGCGCTACTCGTTCAGCAGCATTTTGATGTTGGCCTCGATGTCGTTCCGGTCGACGACGCCCACATAGGTTGCGGCAATGCGGCCGGTTTTGTCGATCAAGTATGTAGCGGGCATCGCTTGTATGTCGTATGCCTTCGTCACGCGATCGTCGCCCATTAAAATTGCGTAGTTGAGTTGCTGCGAGCGAACGAACGGCTTGACGCGCGCCCAGGCCTCGGCAGCATCTTTCAGGTTCTCGTAGGCGATATCCATCGAAACTCCGACTGCGGTAAGACCTTTTCGCCTGTACGAGTTCTGGAGAGCGATGAAGGCGGGGATTTCCTGTTTGCATCCGCCGCATTCCGTGGCCCAGAAATCGAGGAGTAACACTTTGCCGCGGTAGCTGGAATTGCGCCTGGCTTTACCGGATGCGTCGAGGAGCTGGAAAGCGGGCGCGGGTTTGCGTACAGCCGGAGCTTGCAGAGGTGCGCGGATCGTGTGGGGTTCCGCGGCGTATGCGGCGGCAGAGGCGAAGAGGAGGATCGCGATTGATCGAGCGGTCGTGATTTTCATGATGAGGGTGTCCTTTATGTTTTTCGGCGCGTTTACGACATGAAAACGTTTGAGGCGCGAGATTTGTGTCAGGTTTTTGGAGGGCCGGAATTTGTGAGATGATTCCTGCAAAGGAGGGTCCCCGAATTGACTCCTCAATTCCTCGCCGGAATACGCGCGGGCACAGCCGTGGCCGCGCTGCTGATCGTTTCCCAGGGGCCGGGCTTCGCGCAGAAAAACGCGCAGAAGAAATGGACTCCGCCCCGCGCTGCCGACGGCCATCCCGATCTGCAGGGGTATTGGACGAACGCCACGCTGATCCCGCTGGAGCGTCCGAAGGAACTCGGCACAAAAGAGTTTTATACGGATGCCGAGGCGGCTGCGATCGACAAGCAACGGATCCAGAAGGAAAACAGCCAGGCGCAGACGGATATCCACTACGACAACGTGATCTGGCAGAGCGAGAACTACGCGAAGGTCGTGTCGCGCCGGACGTCGCTGGTCTTCGATCCACCAGACGGGAGGCTTCCGCCGTTGTCGGAGAAGGGGCAGAAGCGCGCGGTTGTCGAAGCCGAGGCGGCGCGGCGGCGCGACAATGCCGACAGCGCGGAGAGCCGCAGCCTGGGAGAACGGTGTATTTCGTGGGGCAATGAGGGTCCGCCGATGCTGGGCTCGACATACAACGCGAATATGGAGATCGTGCAGACTCCCGCGAATGTCGCGATCAGCCACGAGATCATTCACGGGCTGCGTGTCATTCCGGTGGATGGGCGCCCTCATCTGCTGCCGGAGATCCGTCAGCTCGGGGGCGATTCGCGCGGACGCTGGGAAGGCGACACGCTGGTTGTCGATACAACCAACTTCACCGACCAGACCAATTTTCGCGGACCGCCCGGTACGGCACGTCAGGATATTTTTGCGAGCCGGGATCTGCATGTGGTCGAGCGGTTCACGCGGACAGATCCGGAAACGATTGTTTACCGGTTCACGGTGGAAGATCCGTCGACATGGACGAAGCCGTGGTCGGGCGAGATGCTGATGCACAGGATCGAAGGGCCGATCTTCGAGTATGCGTGCCACGAGGGAAACTACGGACTGGCGAACATACTGGCGGCGGCGCGGGCGAAAGAGAAAGCCGCCCAATAGCGTGTTAATGTCGGAGAAGTAGCTGACTCACCGAGCAGGCTGCTGATCCGCGCTCTGGAATCCGACGACCTCGCGGCTGCTGAATCTCTGGTCCGCGAGCATGCGGATCTTCTGAACGCGCCGCATGGCCGGCCTCCGATTACCTTCGCGCGCGACGCCGCGGCCGCAGAGCATCTGCTGCGGCTTGGGGCCGACCTTGATGTTGCGGCCAGGTGGTGCGCGCCGGGCTTTGACACGCGCCAGGTGAACGCCGCGACGGCGCGGTTCCTAGCGGACCGGGGAATGACGCTCACGGTTCACGCCGCATCAGGTCTTGGGTTGGCGGACCAGCTGGTGCGGATGCTGGACGCGGATCCGTCGCTGGTGCATGCGAAAGGCGGAGACGGCGGCACGCCTTTACATTTTTCACGTGACGTGGCGTTTGCGAAGCTTCTCCTCGATCGGGGCGCCCAAATCGATGCGCGCGATGAGGATCATGATTCGACTCCGGCACAATGGTTGATCGGGGATGTTCCGGACGTCGCGCGGTTCCTGGTGGAGCGCGGCGCTTCTCCCGATATCTTTCTGGCTGCGGCGCTGGGCGATCCTGCCCTGGCGGAGAAACTCATTGAGGCTGATCCGAAGTGTCCAGGGTATCGGATCGGGAAGCTCCCGGAGTTTCCTCCGCTCGGCAGCCCGCGCGGCGGCACGATCTATCAGTGGACACTCGCGTTCAACTCCTACCCGCACCAGATCGCCTTGAAGAAAGGGCATCAGGATCTGTTCGAACTGTTGTACGAAAAGAGCGACACGGCGACGCGCCTGCTGGTCTCATGTGTGCTCGGGCGCCGCGCCGAGGCGGAAGCGATCGCGGCGGCGAGTCCTGGGATCATCGCGACCCTGCCCGCGTCCGATCTTGAACTGCCTGCGCGTTATTGCTGGGAGACCAACACCAATTTCGAAGCGGTCAGGCTCATGCTCGATGTCGGCTTCCCCGCGGCGCACCCCGAGCGCAGCCACGGATACACACCACTTCACAACGCGGCGTGGTCCGGCACAGGAGATCTGGTCGATCTGCTGATCGCGCGCGGGCATCCGGTAGACATGGTGGATCCGACCTATAACGCGACGCCGCTGGGATTCGCGATCCACGATTGTGTGGTCGAGAAGCGCCATCCGGAGGGCGAGTTCGGGCGCGTGGTCAAGTCGCTCCTGGACGCGGGGAGTCCGTGGGAGCCGCTGGATTATCCCTTCGGCGATGCGCGGATCGACGAGGTGTTTAAGCCGCTTCTGCACGAGCGTCTCGAAGGCGCCGCGATGATGGGCGACGAAGCCGCCGTCGATCGTTTGATCGGGGCCACGAAGCCTGATCCGGAAGAGTTGACTCGCGCGCTCGGCGGCGCGGCAAAAGGCGGGCACGTTGCGCTTTGCCGCCGATTCCTCGAAGCGGGCGCTGTGATCAATGGCAAGATCGGTCATTCGGGGAACACGCCGTTGATTTATGCGGCGGGCTCGGCGTCGAAAGACACAATCGCGTTCCTGCTGGAGAACGGCGCGGACGCGAGGGTGAAGAATGGCAATGGGACTTCCGCTCTCGACGTTGCGCAGCGGCTGGGGCCGTTCGAGGAGATTGTCAGGCTTCTCAGCTAAAGCGGATTTACGATCGCCCCTCCGATGGACGAATACCGTCCAGGCCGATTGACAATCGGCCGCAGGATGCCAACCTGCCCCACAATGCGCGTCTTGTACATTGGTTTGGTGTCCAGAATCCTCGATGGGAATCACGTTCGTGATCAGATAAAAGCCGAGTGCCGTCCGCGCGTGGAACGCGTGCGAGCCCATGCGGGAAGGCCGCCGGGATTGGCTGTGGTGCTGGTGGGGAATAATCCAGCGTCGGAAGTTTACGTCCGCAACAAGACGAAAACGGCGGAAGATCTCGGCATCCACGCGGAGACAATTACGCCTCCCGCCTCCATGACAACGGAGGAACTGCTCGATCTGGTCGCGAAATTGAATGGGCGTCCGGAAATCGATGGGATTCTCGTGCAGTTGCCGCTTCCTTCGCATATCGATTCGCAGCGAGTGCTTCTGGCGGTGGCGCCGGAGAAGGACGTCGATGGGTTTCATCCTGTAAACGTGGGACTGCTTTCGACCGGACGTCCGGGGCTGCGGCCCTGCACGCCGGCGGGTGCAATTCAGATTCTGAAACGCTACGAAATTCCGATCGCAGGCCAGCATGCGGTGGTCGTCGGGCGCAGCGACATTGTAGGGAAGCCGATGGCGATGCTGCTGCTGCAGGAAAACGCCACGGTCACGATTTGTCATTCCCGAACGAAGGATCTGCCGGGCGTTTGCCGGGGCGCCGATATCCTGGTCGCCGCGATCGGCCGCCCGGCAATGGTGACGGCGGACTACATCCGGCCGGGTGCGGTGGTGATCGACGTCGGTATAAACAAGGTCGACTCGAAGAGCGAGGCGGAACGGATTTTCGATCCTTCGCGGATGGCGGATTTCGAACGCCGCGGCAGTCTGCTGGTGGGCGATGTGCATCCGGGCGATATGGCGCGGATTTCGTCGGCCTACACGCCAGTGCCGGGGGGAGTGGGTCCGCTGACGATCGCGATGCTCATGAGCAACACGATTGACGCGGCGGAGCGGCGGACCGGGGTGTGCTGACCGGCGGAAGCCGGCGGTGCTGAAGGTCGGGCTCACCGGCGGTATGGCGTGCGGGAAATCCGTCATCGCCGAAGCGCTCCGCGAGCTTGGATGCCATGTCATCGAGGCGGATGCCGTGGCGCATGCGGTGATCGAGCCGGGCGGTGAGGCCTACGAGGCCGTAGTCGCGGCGTTCGGCCGGGAGATTCTCAACGAAGCCGGGCAGATTGTCCGCTCGCGGCTCGGCGAGCGCGTCTTCGCCAGCCCCGTCCAACTCGACCGCTTGAATGCGATCGTGCATCCCGCGGTCCGGGCGCGTGCTTTGCGCCAGTTCGCCGAAATCGGCGAGGGGGATCCTGACGGCATCATCATCTATGTCGCCGCGATTCTGATCGAATCCGGCGCGTATCGGGAAGTCGATAAAATAATAGTGGTGAGTTGTGCGCGAGAGCACCAGATCGAACGTGCGATGAAAAGGCCGGGGGCTTCCGAAGCGAGCGTTCTGGCGCGGTTGGAACGACAGTTGCCACTCGAGAAAAAGAGGGAATTCGGCGACTATATCATCGACACGGGCGGCACGCTGGAAGAAACTCTGCGTCAAACTGATGTTGTGTACAGGGATTTGAGGAGGTTGGCATCGTGAGACCGCGCACGCTCGTTCTGACTCTGCTTTTGGTCGTGGGGTTCTGGTTCGTCACGGAGCGTGAGAACTGGACCCTGAAGCAGCTCATCCAGCCGATCTCGGCCAGCGGGAAGCTATGGTCCGACCCTGTGACCGCGCATGGCTCCGGATTTGGCGTCGACGAACAGAACAACATCGACATCTACAAGTCCAACCGCCTCGCGACCGTTAACATTACGAGCATCGTGTACCAGCGCGATTTCTTCTTTCAGGTGTTTCCCCAGAAAGGCATCGGGTCCGGCTTCATCATCAACGAGGACGGAGAGATCGTAACCAACAACCACGTGATTTCAGGCTCGCGCAGCGTCACGGTCACGCTGTCGGACAAGAAACAGTATCCCGCCACCGTGGTGGGTATCGACCGGCGGAGCGATCTCGCGATCCTGAAGATCAAAGCAGACCGCAAGCTGCCGTTCGTGCGGCTGGGCAATTCCGACAATATTCAGGTCGGCCAGAAGGTATTGGCGATTGGAAATCCGTTCGGACTCGAAGGGACGCTTACGACGGGCATCATCAGCTCACTCGGACGGAGCCTGCAGAACGAAGACGGCAATGAGCTCGAAGGGCTGATTCAGACCGATGCGGCGATCAATCCGGGGAACAGCGGCGGTCCGCTGCTCGATTCGAGCGGAAACGTGATCGGCATCAACACGGCGATCTACGGTTCTCAGACGGCCAGCGGGGAAGCGGGAAGCATCGGCATCGGCTTTGCGATGCCCATCAATCGCGCCAAGGAAAAACTCGAAGAATACCGGACGACCGGCAAGATTTCGCATCCGGTGCTGGGGATCTCGCAGGTGTTTCTGGTGCAGGGCGACCTGGCTGATGCGCTCAAAATGCCGCCGTCCGGAGGCCTGTTGATTCAGGGGATCGACGATGGGTCTCCCGCGGAAGCCGCCGGTCTGCGCGGCCCCAGCCGCTCTGTCATTGTTGGCGGCCGATATCAGCTCGGAATTGGCGGCGACCTGATTATTGCGATCGACGGAGCGCCTGTCGACGGACAGGACGCGTTGCGCAAGGCGATGAATCAGAAGCGTCCGGGCGAGATGATTGTGCTGACGATCTTCCGCGGCAATCGGACGATGAAGGTTACGGTGACTCTCGGGTCCGCTCCCGAGGCGCTGTGACGAAATACTTTGAGGATTTTCAGCCGGGGGATGTTCACGAATCGCGCGGACGCACGATCACCGAAAGCGACATCATGAACTTCGCCGGTTTGACCGGCGACTTCACGGAACTGCACACGAATGCGGAGTTCGCGGCGAGCGGTCCGTTTGGCCAGCGGATCGCGCATGGGCTGCTTGTACTCAGCATGTCGACGGGTTTGATCATCCAGATGAATCTGATGACGGATTCGCTGATCGCTTTCTACGGAATCGAGAAGCTCCGGTTCACAAAGCCGGTGTTCATCGGCGATACGATTCACGTCGTCAAGAAGGTCGCGGAGACGCTGGAGCGCGGCGCCGGGCGAGGTGTGGTGACCTTCTCGACCACAGTGCTTAATCAGCGGAATGAGCCGGTACTGGTGTATTCGGACAAGCTGGTAGTCAAGCGTCGAAGTTGAGAGACGCGCCTGCTCTTACAGATTGCCGAAAAAGCATTTATTACAAACTGAAGACGCCAGGCAAACCACCTGCCCCACCCCGGGCAATCCGCGCCTAGGCTTCCAGGTAGTCGGCGATTTCCTTTTCGGTGATGGCGCCTTCCTTGATCATGCGCCAGTCGATTTCGGTGATGTCAACGGTGCTGGCGCCGACGCCTTCGCAGGCGCCGCCGTCGAGGACGAGATCCACGCTGCCATCCATCACACCGAATACCTCGATGCCACTGCGGCAGGTGGGGCGGCCGGAGATATTCGCGCTCGTCGCGATGACCGGCTGATTCAGCCGTGCGATAAGCTCATCGGTCACCTGTCCCGCGGCCTGCCGAACCGCGAGACGCCCGGTGTTTCCGGTCGCGCGGAGCGGCACCTTGGCGGAAGCCGGCAGAATGATCGTGAGCGGACCCGGCCAGAATTTGCGCGCCAGCATTTTGAACCACGGGGAAATATCGCGGGCGAGCTCTTCGACCATCAGCGCATCGCGCACCAGGATCGGCAGCGCACGATGGTTCTCGCGGCCTTTCGCCTGGTAAACCTGACGGACTGCGCGCAGGTTGAACGGGTCGGCAATCAGGGCATACAGGGCGTCGGTGGGAACGGCGACGACACGCCCGCGGCGGATAGCGGCTGCAGCCTGATCGAGTGCTTCGGATGACGGATTCAGTGGATCGATCTCGATCAGGTCGGTGGCCACGTCGGTAAGCGTAACACAGCCGGTAATTTTGGCGACTCCGAAAGAAATCCAGGAAGAACACCGCTGCCGCGAACCGGTTTAGGATGTCAGGGCGATTCTGCTTCGACACTGGAGCGGGATTGCCAATCCCGCCCAGCATGCCATCCCGCCCTACAGCCGAACTGGAAAACCTTCGAACAAAGAAGTCGCCGGGCTAGCTGGCGGCCTGCAGCGCGGCTTCCTGATTGCGCGGCTCGAAGGAATAACCGAAGCCGCGGACCGAGTGAATGAGCCGGGGCGCCGAGGCGTCCTGCTCGATCTTCTGGCGCAGACGAAGGATGTAGACATCGACCGTGCGATCGGTAATCGCACGATCCTGTCCCCACACGGCGTTGAGTAATTGTTCGCGGCTGAAGACAACGCCGGGCCGGCTCATCAGGAATTCGAGAAGGCGGAACTCGGTCGCAGTGAGCGCGAGGTTTTCGCCCGACAGCTTGACCTGGCAGCTGCTGCGATCGAGCTCCACGCCACCGGCCTTGAGGATGCGCGAGGGCGCAGCCTGTGTACGGAACTGCAGTTTGATGCGCGCGATCAGCTCGCGGATGAAAAAGGGCTTGACGATGTAATCGTTGGCGCCGAGCTCGAGCCCGACGATGCGGTCGGTTTCGGAAGCGCGCGCGGTCAGGAAAATAATCGGCGTCTGCGCCAGCTCGGAATCGCTGCGCACACCTTTGCAGATGTCGAGTCCGTCGGAATCCGGCAGCATGATGTCCAGCAGGATGAGATCGGGGCGCACGCGGCGGCAAAGGTCAATGGCGCCACGGCCCGTCTGGGATCCGGTGAACTGGAAGCCTTCCCGTTCGAGGTTGTACTTCAGGAGCGCGAAGAGATCTGCGTCGTCTTCGATGAGGACGATTCGTTTTGTCACGGCACTTTCAGCGTAACGAGAATGACGTTACAGAAGGGTTAACAGCCCGTAAACGGTGAGTGAAGTTCGGGGGTACAAACTTACAGCGGGATTAAGTTTCGAAGCGATAGCCGAAGCCGCGCACGGTCACAAGATAAGCCGGCTCGTCGGGCTTTTCTTCGATCTGCTCGCGCAGGCGGCGGATGTGCACGTCCACCGTGCGCGGCGTGACGAAATGCTGCTCGCCCCACACTTCCCGCAGCAACTGCTCGCGCGACCAGGCGGTGCCTGCATGGGTCAGAAAAAATTCCAGCAGCTTGAACTCGGTTGATGTCAGCTCGATTTCCTTTTCGCCCTGATAAACACGGCGCGCGGCGCGATCGAGACGGAACGGACCCATGCTAAGCCCGGCGCGCGGCGCCGCATCCGTTTCCTGCCGGCGGAGATGGGCTTTGATGCGGGCGACGAGTTCGCGCGGGCTGAACGGTTTCGTCATGTAATCGTCACCGCCGATTTCGAGACCAAGAACGCGGTCGACTTCGTCGGACCGCGCGGTCAGGAAGATCACCGGAGTACGCGCCAAAGATCCGGTGTGGCGGATCTGACGGCAAAGATCGAAGCCATCCTGCCCAGGAAGCATTACGTCGAGAACGACGAGATCCGGCTGCCAGCTTTCGAGCTCATGGATGACAGAACCCTCGCCGTTCAGGATCTTCACATCGAAGCCGCCCCGCACGAGGTTGTACTCAATCAGCGAAGCGAGTTCGGCTTCATCTTCAACGACGGCAATTTTCCGGGACATGGGCCTCCAGCGCGCACAACGGACCCTCCGGCCTGTCCGCTCTCCTTCAGACCGGTTTGTTCGCCAGGCAAGCGGGACAGGGGCAAATGTGGCGAAGGTGGTCGTACGAGTATATCCCGGTGCTGTGTCCGTCGCTCCAGACGATGCGCAGCGCGTAGTTGCCGACGGGCTCGATCGAGACCATGCGGTCTTTCGCTTTATACATGGGGAAGAGGTCAGCAGGCGCTGCCGGGGAGGAAGTGGTTTTCGGACGGGGCGTCGTGCCGTGCGAGCCGGCGCAGGTGGCGCAGGGGCACCAGTCGCGCAGATAGACTACGTCGTAGGAACTGTGATGCCCGTCCTTCCAGTCGATCTCGATGCCTTTCGATTTCGATATGGCAATGTGTTCGGGGTCTGTGAGTTGGGCTGTCATTCGTTTACAAAGAGGCTACTGATTCACGAGGCGCTCGACATCCCGCACGCCCGAGATGCGGCGCATTGCCGAGCAAAGTTTTTCCAGTTGTTTCTTGTCCCGCACGTCGACGGTCATCTCAACCAGTGCGGCATCGTTGGCGGCATTGACGTCGGTGCGGGCTTCGAGAGTGCGGACGTTGGTGTTTTCGTCCGAAAGAATAGTTGTGAGCTGATGCAGAAGTCCGGGCCTGTCGTCGGTATGGACGACGATTCGGACCGGGAATGAATCGCTGGCATTGCGCGCCCACTCGACGTCGATTTTCCGCTCGGAGTCATAGATCAGGTTTTGCACGTTGGGGCACATCCGCGAGTG
Source organism: Bryobacteraceae bacterium (assembly GCA_036272235.1). GTDB lineage: Bacteria > Acidobacteriota > Terriglobia > Bryobacterales > Bryobacteraceae > BOG-234. The sequence continues at coordinate 9,785 of DATAZF010000193.1, forward strand.
CACCGCGATTCCCTTGCCGCGCGTGACATAGCCGACGATGCCTTCACCTTTGATCGGATTGCAGCACTTCGCGCGATAGACCATCACATCATCCGCGCCATGGACTTTGATGACGGCATCGTCATCCTTCTGTCTGTAATCGCGGCCTTGCGCGGGAGTGGGTTCGACGACAGGGGCCGGCGGGGGTTCTTCGGCGATTTGTTCCGGCGCCGATTTCTGCAGGACCTGGCGCGCCGAGAACTTGCCATAGCCGAGGCTGGCGTAGAGATCTTCGATCTTGCTCAGTCCGTATTCGCCGGCGACGCGCTCGAGCTCTGACTTCTGGATGCGGTTCAGGTGAACACCGAGGCGGCGCGCTTCCTTCTCAAGGTAGTTCTGGCCGATCTCGATGGCGCGTTCGCGCTCGCTCTCGTTGATGATGTGCTTGATTTTGTTTTTCGCGCGGGAAGTCCTGACGATCGAGAGCCAGTCTTTACTGGGCGCGTGGCCCGCCTGCGTGAGGACGTCGACGATATCGCCGTTTCTCAACACATACCGCAGGGGAACGATGCGGCCGTTGATCTTCGCTCCGGTACATGTGTTGCCGACTTCGGAGTGAACAGCGTAAGCAAAATCGATGGGACAGGACCCGGCGGGAAGAACGATGACGCGGCCTTTGGGGGTAAAGCAGTAGACTTCCTCGGGGTAGAGGTCCACTTTGAGGGTGGACATGAACTCACCCGGATCGCGCATTTCCTGCTGCCATTCGACAAGCTGCCGCAACCAGGCGACGCGCTGGTCATCCTGACCGGTCCCCTTTATGGAGCCCTCACCCTGTGCGCCGCGCTTCCCTTCTTTGTATTTCCAGTGCGCGGCGATGCCTTCTTCGGCGACGCGGTGCATCTCCTCGGTGCGGATCTGAATTTCGAAGTGGCGGCCTTCGGGGCCAACGACGGAAGTGTGCAGCGATTGATAGAGATTGGGGCGCGGGATGGCGATGAAGTCCTTGATGCGTCCGGGCACGGGGGACCACTCGTTGTGGATCACTCCCAGTGCGCCATAGCAGCTCTTCACCGAGTCCGTGATGATGCGCAGCGCGAGCAGATCGTAGACCTGATCGAGCGAGATCTTCTGTTTCTTGAGTTTCTGATATATGGAGTAGGCGCGCTTCACGCGCGCTTCAACACGCGCGGGAATTCCTTCGCGGCGCAACTCGGCTTCAACGGTGCGGCGCATACGCTCGAGATATTCCTCGTTGGCGGTGCGCTGCGTCTCGATGGAATGGGAGATTTCGGCCCAGGCTTCGGGATCGAGATGGCGGAACGAGAGGTCCTCCAGCTCGCCGCGAACTTTACCCATGCCGAGACGATGCGCGATCGGCGCGTAGATTTCGAGCGTCTCGCGGGCGATGCGCTCGCGCCGCTCGGGGCTCAGGCTGCCGAGGGTCCGCATGTTGTGGAGACGGTCGGCGAGCTTGACGATGATGACGCGGATGTCGTTCACCATCGCGAGGAGCATCTTGCGATAGCTCTCGGCCTGCCGGTCTTCGGCGGAGAAAAAATCGATCTTGCTCAGCTTGGTGACGCCGTCGACGCAGCGGGCCACTTCATCGCCGAAATTTTTCTGGATATCCGCGGTCGTGACGGAAGTGTCTTCGACGACGTCGTGCAGGAGGCCGGTCTCGATGCTGACGACATCCATGCGCATGCCGGCAAGGATCGCCGCAACCGCGACGGGATGACTCATGTAGGGCTCGCCGGAGGCGCGCATCTGGCCGCGATGATATTGGGAAGCGAAAGCGTAAGCTTTTTCGACGGGCGAAAGATCGTCTTTGGGACGAGCTTCGCGCAGCGAGGCGATCAGCTGCTCGAACTCCGGAGACTCGGCTGCCTTCGGGACTTCCGCGGGAACGGCAGGGGGGACAACGGCGGGCGCAGCCGGATCCATACTGACTTCGGAGCCTGACGCGAGGGGCACACTTTTATTCTAAATGGGCGGGTGCGGGCAGGTGTGGCGCAAGCAAAAGAAAAAGGCAGACGACCGAAGACGATCGTCTGCCCTGGAGATAGGAGATTGGAGCGGGCTTACTCGGTTTGCTCCGCGGCGGCCGACTTTTTGGCAGCCTTCTTCTTGGTGGTTTCGAGCGCCTTCTGGACCCAGGTGTCGGCATCTTTCGCGTCGGCCGTGTATTGGTCCTTCGTATCGTCAAGATCGGCCCGGTAGCGAATGAGCAGATTCATGTAAGCCATCGCATTCTCATACTCAGGATCGATTTCGAGGGCTTTCTTTTCGTCTTCGATTCCGTCAGTGAGCTTCTGCCAGTATTTGGCTTTCAGATCGGCCTTGATATCAGGATCTTTCTTGTTTTTGGGATCCTTCAGCGGACCGGGGTCCTCCGGCCGCATGCCCTGCGTGGAGCGCGCTTCACGCCACGAAGGCACAAACTCGGTCCACGCGATGACGCCGAGCGAGTAGTAGGCCTCCTTGTTCTTCGGATCGGCCTGAACGACTTTCTTGTGCCACTCCTCGGCTCGCGGAAAGTCCTTCATGTTGTAGTAGAGATTGGCGAGCGACTGCATGGCAAGAAGCTTGTTCTTGTCATCCAGATTCGAGCCGAGCGCCGTCTGAAACTGCTGGAGCGCCGAATCGGCGTTGCGCTTGTTATCAGGCGCTTCCGAACCGGGGACATACTGCGTCATATAGGCCGTCGCGAGATACAGGCGCGCCGAAGGAAGATCGGGATCGAGGTCGATCGCGGTCTTGAAATCGTCGGCCGCGGCCGTATACTGGCCGGCCTTGAACGCGTTGACACCCTTGTTCAGATTGTCGCGGGCCTTCAGTTTATTGCAACCAGCGCTCAGGATGGCCAGCGCGATCAGAGCGCCCGCCGCAGCCAGAGTTCCCGCCGAAAAGCGTGTCGAATTGGATGTGGAGCTCAACTGCGGAACGGAGATGCCGCGCATTACTTGCCTTCCTCCACCTTCGGGGTCATGAGACCCACCTTATCGATTCCGGCGCCATGCGCGATGTCGATGGCGTTCGCCACCCTCTGAAAGTCCAGATCCTTATCGCCCTTCACGAACACGACCTTTTCGGCGCGCGTCTTGAAGATGTCGATGAGCTGGTCGCTGAGCTTATCCCAGGTTGCATCGTTCTGGTTGATCTTGACGTTGCCCTGCGCATCGATGACGATCACGACGGTCCGATCGTTATCTTCCTTCTGCTTCTGATTCGGCGGCGGCGGCTGGGGCGCCAGAGCATCCAGACCGTGCGGTGACACGGGCGAGATCGCCATGAAGATAATCAGCAGAACAAGCAGAATATCAATCATGGGGGTCATGTTGATACTGGACTGTGGGCCGCCCCCGCTGCCCCCGACTGCCATTGCCATAAATATTGCTCCTTAAGAATTCTTTTAGAACCCCGCGCCAACTCCGTCGTGGACGGACGGCGCGATCCAAACCCTGCCCCGCGCTAAGTCTTCGGCTTTTTGCTGTTCGGGAGCGTGTTATCGAGAATCTGCTCGGTGAGCAGCCCGACATCGTCAACGCCACCAGCGCGGAGATTATCCACTACATCTTCAACTTTTTCGTACTTCGCGCGGCCATCCGCACGGATGTACACGATTTTGACCGGGCGATCGGCCAACAAATCCTTCACCTTTGGCGCAAGATCTTCCGGATTCACTTTCTGCAAACCAGGACTCAGGAAGGTCTGGCCATCGCGGGTGACCGCGACGATAACCGCGTCTTCCTTATCGGCGTCAGCCATCACGATGGGATTGCGCGCCTTGGCGAGGTCCACATTCATTTTGTTGTTGAGCATCGGCGTGATGACCATGAAGATGATCAGGACGACCAGCATCACGTCGACCATCGGCGTGACGTTGATATCCGATACCGGCGGTGGAGCTTTCTTTAATTGCATTTCTTATCTCCTGTCGGATTGCCCGGCTTCGGCTGCGACCGGAAAGCCCGCGGCGGACATGGGTGGAGCCCGCCGCGGAGATTCCATCAACTCGCTGTCGAATCGCCTTCTGGAGCTACTTGCGGGCGCCCGCGCGCATCTGGCTGCGCTTCAGGAAGTAATCGAGCAGCTCGGAGCTCGAGTTGCCCATTTCAACGTCGAACGCATCGACGCGGCCCGTGAAGTAGTTGAATGCCCAGACGGCGGGCACCGCGACGAACAGACCGATAGCGGTGGTCACGAGGGCTTCCGAAATACCGCCCGCGATGGCGCCGATACCGGGAGTCTTCTGCGCGGCCATGGTTTTGAACGCGTTGATGATACCGACAACCGTACCGAACAGACCGACGAACGGGGCCGTCGAACCGATGGTGGCCAGAGCGCTGACGCCACGCTTCAACTCGGCGTGCACGATGGCTTCGGAGCGTTCGAGAGCGCGGCGGGAAGCCTCGATCTCTTCACCGGAAATTTCCGTGCTGCCCTGATGCGCCTGGAATTCCTGCAATCCCGCGACGACAACCTTGGCGAGATGGCTCTTCTTGTAACGATCAGCGATCTTGATCGCTTCATCCAGCTTGCCTTCGCGCAATGCGCCGGCGACCGCCGGAGCGAACGCGCGGCTCTGTTTACGAGCGGCGTTGAATGCCATGGCGCGATCGATCATAACGCCAATCGACCATGCCGACATGATGAACATAAGGACCACGACCGCCTTGGCGAGAGTACCCATCTGCTCCCAAAGGTGGCGGAAATCCCAACCCGGCGCTCCTGCTTCCTGCAACAACATGAACGCCCATACCTGCATCTGTAAAAGCATTTTTCCAGTCTCCTGCGAGTTGATTTAAAAGTTTCTTTCCGGCGAACGTTTTGTCCGCGGCCGCCGGATCCGATCGCTCCCGGCCTACTGGCTGAGAGTGAAGTTTACATCGATGGTCGTGATCACTTCGACGGGTTCGCCGTTGAGAAGCGTCGGTTTATACTGCCACTGCTGGACCGCCTGCATAGCCGCCTGAACCAGAAGCGGCGGGCCGCCCAAAAGCTGCAGATTCTGAATCGTCCCTTCCTTTGAGATGGTGGCCTGGAACTTGACCGTGCCCTGCACGCGCGCTGCCTTGGCGAGCGGCGGGTAAACCGGCTTGGGCTGCTTGATCAGGTTCGCCTGCTGCACGTTGCCACCGACGCGGATCGGGGCTGCCGACGCCTTCGGCTTGGGAGGAGGCGGGGGAGGAGGAGGAGGCGCGATGGCGCCACCGAGAATTCCGCTTAGCACGCCACCACCCGCACCGCCCGGGATGCCGCCGACCACGCCCGCGGCCGATGGCGGCTCTTCGGACTCGACGATCATCTTGATTTCCTTGGGAACGGTCTTGGGCGCAGTCAACTTACCCATATCGAATTGCTTCGGCGCGGCCTTCACTACCTTCACGGCCTGAGGTGGAGGCGGTGGAGGAGGAGGCGGCGGAGGCGGAGGCGCCATCAGAAATGTGGACAACTGCGCGCTCGGCAAGGCGTCAAAGTAAATCAGCGGGATGATGACGATGACGGCCAGAGCAACCAGCTGAATCGAGAACGACAACAGAATCGTATACGGTCTTCTGGTCGCGCCGACGCCGTCAACAAAAGTCTGCTCAAACATAGAATCCTTTCACCGGGACCAACTTACCCGAACAATCTCAACCACCCTCGCGGGGGCTCTTTGCTTTGCCTGTCCAGTCACCCTGGCGGGCTCCTACTTCGCTGCCCTCACCGGACTCTTGCCCGCGCCAGGCTTCGAAGCGGGCTGCCGAACCGGCGCAGCCGCCACCGGAGCGGCCGGTACACCTGTTCCCGAACTCTTCTTCCTTGCGTCCACGAAATCGTGAAAACCAAGCACGATCGGGCTCGCAATGTAAACCGATGAATACGTCCCAACGATAATACCTGCAACCAGGGCAAAAGAGAAACCGTGAAGTACCGGTCCGCCCAACAGCAACAACGAGATCACTGTAAGGAACGTCAGGCCGGAAGTCATCACGGTCCGGCTAAGGGTCTGATTGACGCTGCGATTGATTACGTCGACGAGGCGCTCTCTGCGGTTCAGGTGCAGATTTTCACGGATGCGATCAAAGATGACGATCGTATCATTCATCGAGTATCCAACTAAAGTCAGCAGCGCCGCAATCACCGTCAGCGTTATTTCTTTATTGAAGATCGAAAATATTCCGATCGTGATGATCGTGTCGTGAAAGACCGCGATCACGGCGGCCAATCCGTAAATCCATTCGAACCGGAACCAGATGTAAACCAGCATGCCGGCCAGCGCAAGCAGCGTCGCCTCGATCGCCGAGGACCGCATATCCGCGCCCACTTTCGGGCCCACAATTTCTCTGTCGCGCGCCGCCGTATACGGGGCGAGATACGTTTCCTGCTTCAGGACGTCGATAATCTTCTGGGTCACGCCCGGCGCCGAAAGCGCTTCATCGATGCTCGAGAGCAAGCCGCCATGCTGCGTACGCAAACCCACAATCGCCGTCCCGAGGTCGTTGACCTGCGGATCGGAAAGGCCCACCCCGGCGCGCTGCAACGGATCGCGCAGGCGGTCGGCAAGCTGGCCCGCGCTTGCATTGTTCAGATCGAGCTTGCCGTTCCCAGGCTGCCCGAACGTCTTCGCCAGCGTATCCAGCACCACCTGCTGGTTCTTCGCCATCGTCACGTCGTCGGACCCTTCGGTGCCGATCGCAATCTCATTCGACTGATTTTCAAACGTCTGCACACTCGGCGGACTTGCCAGCACCTTCGACAGCGAGGCACGAACTTCGTCGATTGGCGGTGCGTTCTGAAACTTCACCGTCATCAGCATGCCGCCTTTGAACTCGATCCCATAGCGGGGGCCGCCCTTGATCACAAGACTACCCAGACCAGCCACCGTCAGGACCAGCGACGCAATGATGAACGGCCACTTCTTCCCAAGAAAATCAAAATTTGTATTTTTAAATAATTCCATCGATCACTGCCCGCCCGCGCGTCTGCTCCAGAGACCAGAGGCTCCAGGCTGAACCGTGTCAACTGATATGACACCGGTTCCGAAAAGATTGTTCCCGGTTTCCCGAGTATCAAAACTAACACACCTCATTTGGGTCTGCTCACCGGCTCGTTGAGTCACTCGCATCAGATGCTCAGGACCTCAACCTGTTTGCGGCTCGAAAGCTCCCAATCGAAGATCACTTTGGAAACGAACACCGCGGTGAAGACATTGGCCAGCAGGCCGATCACGAGAGTAATTGCGAAGCCCCGTACCGGCCCCGTGCCGAACATGAACAGGAACAAACAAGAAACGATGGTCGTGACGTGGGTGTCGACGATCGTCCACCAGGCTTTGCCGAAGCCCGCGTCAACCGCGGCCGGAATGGATTTGCCGGTGCGCAACTCCTCGCGAATACGCTCGAAAATCAGCACGTTCGAATCGACCGCCATACCAATGGTCAGGATGACGCCCGCAATGCCCGGCAGCGTCAGCGTCGCGCCGAAGTAAGACAACGCCGCCATCAGCAGAATCGTATTCAACAACAGCGCGAGTACCGCGTTGATGCCCGCCTTTTTGTAATAGACCAGCATGACGAGGATCACCGCAAGGAGACCGGCAATAGCGGCTACAACGCCTTCTTTGATGGAATCGGCGCCGAGCGAAGGGCCGATAGTGCGCTCATGCTCGTATTTGATACCGGCAGGCAGAGCGCCTGTGCGCAGCTTCAAAGCGAGATCGTGCGCTTCTTCCTGCGAGCCGAGTCCGTTGATGCGGCCATTGTCGTCGATCCGGCTTTGGATCGTCGCCACGCTGGTGATCTGGTTATCCAGCACGACGGCAAGGCGGTCATTGATGTGCGCGGCCGTGAAAGCGCCAAAGCGCCGCGCGCCATCCTGCGAGAGCGAGAAATTGCATTCCCAGCGTCCGGGCGAATCCGAATCGGTGGCTTCGCGCGCATTGCGCATATCCTGACCCGTGATCACCGGAGCGCGAGTGACGAGATACCAGCCGCCAGAGCCGTTGCCGATGCCCGCGGGCCAGTCGAGAATCTCGGTCCCGATCGGCAGAATTCCACCCTTGGCGGCGAGCCCTTCTTCGCGGCTCTTCCATGGGCCTTCGTTTTTAACTTCGACAATTTTGAGTTGAGCCACGGAACCGATCAGGTCCTTAACGGCCGCGGGATCATCGACGCCGGGCAGTTCAACCAGAATCTCGGACTCCTTGTCGGACGCGCCGTAATCCTGCACCGTCGGCTCAGTCAGACCGAGGGCATTGACGCGGCGCTCGATGGTGTCGCGCTCCTGGGCCACCGTATTCCGCTTGAGGTCGACAAGGGCACTGGCCTTCAGATTCAGCTTGTAGTCGGTGGCGTTGACCGGCGTGAGGATCCAGTCGGAATATTTCTCCGCAATAAGACTGCGGAACTGCTGGGTTTTCGTCTGGTCGACGCCGTGGACGTTGATCTGAATGGAATCGGTATCCTGCAGCGTGGCCGGATCATTGCGATCAAAGCCGGCGACGACGATGTTGCTGGTTTTCACCGTATCGCGCAGATTCTCGATCGTCTGGTCAGCCTCGGTCTTGGCCGCATCCTGCACCTGTACCTGCAGGATGAGGTGGCTGCCGCCTTTCAGGTCGAGGCCCAGGTGGATGTTCTTCTGCAGGTTCGCGCTCAACTGCGCGAGTGACAGGGGGACGCCAACGCCGCCCATGAATTTCGGATAGCCAATAATGCCGAAGAGGCAAGCGAGGATCGTTACCGCAATCACCGTCGCTTTTAACGTCAGATTCCGTTGCATGAAAATATGTGCCTTGTTTGTACGCGCGTTTTATTTTTTGGAGCCTTCAGGAGGTACCAGCGTGCTGACGGACGACCGGGCGAACTGCAGCTTCAGGTTATCCGGTTTAACTCTTAATACTATTGTGTCAGATTCGACAGCTGTGATGGTTCCGACGATTCCGCCGGAGGTCACCACGTTGTCGCCGCTCTTCAATTCACTCAACATCTGCTGCTGCCGCTTTTTCTGGCGCTGCATCGGCATGAAGAGAAGAAAATAGAAAACCACCCCGATGAGTACGTACGGCGCAAAGAGCGCGATCGAGTTCGTCGGACTGCTCTGCTGCAGAAATAACGCAACAGCGGGCGTATGGAGGTTCAGAACGGGAAGACTGCCGAGAGAAAATTGCACGTCAGATTATCTTATACCGATGCCGCTTTTACTTTTTACCGCTGTCGCCGGCCTGCTCGATGACAGCGTGTTTGCGACGCGCCGAATCGAGGTAGAGGGCGAATTTACCCAATAGGATAGCCTGCCTGATCTCCCCCATTATGTCAAGGTAACGCTGCAGGTTATGCCGGGTCGCGAGCGAAGCGAAAAGGATTTCCCCCGCCTGAAACAGGTGACGCAAATACGCCCGCGAATAGTTTCGACAGGTATAGCAGGCGCAGGCAGGGTCGAGCGATCCGGCGTCGTCCCGGTAGCGGGCATGCTTCATGACGACACGCCCTTCGGAGGTGAACAGCCACCCATTGCGGGCATTGCGCGAGGGCAGGACGCAATCCATCATGTCCACGCCGCGGGCAACGTATTCGGGAAGTTCGTGCGGCATGCCGACGCCCATCGCGTACCGCGGGCGATCGCGTGGGAGGTGGGGTTCCGTCGCTTCCACCATTTCCATGCTGAGGGGGCGGGGTTCGCCGACGGAGAGTCCGCCGATCGCGTAGCCGTCGGCATCGAGTTCGGTCAGACGCTCGGCGCATTCGCGGCGGAGATCGGGAAACATCGAACCCTGGACGATTGGGAAGAGTGCGTGCCGGGTCGCGGATTCGGCGATGCGGGAGCCGTAGTGGGCACAGGCTTCCTGTGCCCAGCGCACGGTGCGGTTCATGGAAACACGGGCGTATTCATGGCTTACCGGATACGGGGGGCACTCGTCGAGCACCATCATGATGTCGCTGCCGAAGGCAAGCTGAACGTCGACGGTCGATTGCGGCGTGAATTTGTGGGTATCGCCATTGAGGTGCGATTGGAACGTCACGCCCTGATCAGTGATTTTACGCAGGCCGGAAAGGCTGAAGACCTGGTATCCGCCGGAATCGGTCAGCAGCGCGCCGGGCCAGGACATGAACCGGTGCAACCCGCCGAACTGACGGATCAGCTCATGGCCGGGGCGCAGGAATAAATGATACGTGTTGCCGAGGATGATGCGGGCCTGGAGGTCGTCCCAGAGGTCGCGCTGGCTGAGCCCTTTGACGGTCGCCTGCGTGCCGACGGGCATGAAAACCGGCGTCGGAATATCGCCGTGTGCGGTGTGCAGGACTCCGGCGCGGGCGCGCGTGTCGGGACATTCGGCGAGAAGCTCGAACTGGATCTGGCGGGGCAACCCCGATTGTATTGCGCCCGGACGCGGTCAAGGTCAAGACTAGACCGTAACCAGAGAAGCCTATGCCTGCCTTTTACATCGAGAACGTTCCTGGCGATTTATACGATGGGTTGCGGTTGCGCGCCAAATCCGAGGGCCGGTCGATTTCAGCCGAAGTGATGAAGCTTTTGTCCGAACACATTCCGACTCTTTCCCGGATGGCTGATGGGCGGCTCAACTGACCGCCGCAGGCGCGTTTTCGATCTGGCGCGAAAGATCAGGGAGAAGCAGCGCAGCTTACCGGTCCGGAAGGGCGCAAGAGTCGAAAATACAGAGGAAATGCTGCGCGGAGATCGCCAGCGTTGAAGACCTGGGTGCTCGATGCCGGCGTCGCCGCGAAGTGGCACCTCGCAGGCGAGCCGCTGGCTGACGAGGCGATCGGCATGTTGCGGCAGTTCCAGACCGGCGACATCGAATTTCTGGTGCCCGATCTCTTCTTGCCGGGATTTGGAATGTTTTGTGGAAGGCGGCCGGACAAGCGCGCATCAGTTCTGCCGACGCGGAGCGAGCCATCGGGAGTCTGGCGGCGGACATCCTGGCCACCGCACCCTCGCAGCCGCCGCTCGGCAATGCCTTCGCCCTCGCCCATCGGTGCGACAGAAGCGTCTATGACTGCATATACGTAGCGCCCGCAATTGACCACGGCCATGAACTACTGACGGCAGGCGAGCGCATGGTCAACGCTTTCGGCTTACGTTATCCGGTCCGCTGGCTGGGCTCCTTAGTTCGATAATTTGAGATACGCTCAGGTCATGCCGACCGGCACGATTGTTTCGCTCGACGAATATTTGTCGCCTACGTACGATCCCGATTGTGAGTACGTGGACGGGGAGTTGATCGAACGGAATACAGCTGAATCGATCGCCGCCGACCGGTATCGGCTTCCGGATATCACCGTCACTACGCGAAAGATCCGCGGACGAATCCTCCGCGAGCCGCCTTTCTTTGCATCGAGATTCTCTCCCCTGAAGACCGCACCAGTCGTGTGGAATCAAAAATCGACGACTATCTGGCGTTCGGCGTTCGTTATGTCTGGGTGATCGATCCGCGCAAAAGAAGCGCCTGGAGCTATACCGGCGAAGGAAAGCGTGAGGCGTCGAGCGTACTCACGACGCCCGAACCCCACCTTGCGCTCTCGCTCGACGAAGTCTTCGCCGCCGTCGACGAAGACCTCGAAGCTTGAGAAGACTACGATTTACGCGGGCTTTGAAACCGGTGTCGGCGCCAATTCGCGGCTTGAAATCACCCGATCGATG
>DATAZF010000194.1:0-6540 GCA_036272235.1 Bryobacteraceae bacterium
GGCGACGGATTGGCCGTTCAACATGTACGACCCTCCGCTCGGCGAGTCGAGCAGGCCGAGAATTGCGAGGAGCGTCGACTTCCCGCAGCCCGAAGGACCTTCGATCGAGACGTAGTCGCCTTTTTCGATGTGAAGCTCGACCCCGGCGAGGGCGTGCGTTTCCACTTCGTCGGTGACGAATATTTTGTCTACGCTTTCAAGACTGATGAGCGGCTGCATATGGGTCCTGTCAATTCAAACGGATTCGATTGTTGGCGTCCATGGAGCTCATGTCGGAGAGAATGACCTTGTCTCCTTCTTTGAGTCCACCGAGCACTTCGATGGCGTTGACCGAGGCGCGCCCGAGCTTTACAGTGGTGCGTGTGGCGGTTTTCCCGTCCGGATCCACGCGGAACAGAGTGATCGAAGTATTCGGCTGTCCGGAGGCGGGGCGGCCGACGTACACGATGTTGGTGAGGCGCTCCAGGTCCACGGTGCCGTCGACGCTCAGGTCCGGCCGCGCCCCCGAGGGCAGCGCTCCTGTAAGAGCCACGTCAACCAGCACAGTGCCGTTCACGGCGGCGGGATCGATGCGCGACACTTTCCCCGGAATGATGCCGTTACGGGTGTCGATTTCGGCCGGCTGCCCGATCAGGACGTCTTTCGCTTCCGTCTCTGTGATGCGGATCTGCGCCTTTAGCTTGTCCTGCCGGGCGACTTTGGCGAGGATGGCGCCTGGAGCGACGTTTTGCCCGACCTCCAGTGGCGCGACAGTTCCGCTGGCGGTGCCCGCGGTGGAATTCCCCAGCTGCTGCAGCATGCCCGCGACACCGGCGCGCACGCGCAGTTGATCAACCTGCTGTTTCTTCAGCTCGTACATTGCCTTGAACTGTTCGATCTTCACTCGTTGGGCAGCGAGTTGCGCGTCGGAGGAGCGCTCGATTATTCCGAGTCGCTTCTCTTCGATCTGGTTGCGGTATTCGAGCACGTCCGCCTGGGAGACGGAGAGCTTGAAGTCGAGGTTCGGGATCAAGCCCAGCGCCGCTAGCTGCCGGTCACGCTCGGCCTTGATCTTCGCCTGCTGGAAGTCGGACGTCACCTGTGCAGCCGCAGCCTGCTTGTCGAACTTCGTACTTTGCAACGTAACGTCGAGGTCGGTGTAAGCGGCCTCGACCTGTTTCAGATCGTACTGCGCGGCAGTCGCGGCTTCGGTCAGAGTGGGGTTCGAGAGATCCATGATCAGGGTATCCGGCTCGACGAGTGTTCCCGGCTGAATGTAGATCTTCTCGATACGGCCGTCGGTCTGGGCGGAGATCCAGGCAACGTCCTGCGGGATCAGCGATCCGGTGCCGTGGACCTGACGCAGCATGTCGCCGCGCTTGACGATGTCAGGCCAGATGGAACCGGCTTCGACCCGCGGCAGGGCGGGCTGGAGGCGACTGAGGCCGAGTGCGGCGCCGCCTGCCAGCATCGCGGCGATCAGACCGGCAGCAGTGCGACGAACTATTTTTTTCTTTCGCGTGCCTTCGCGCTTGACGTCCATCATTCCCACCAAACCCGATTACTCATATCGGAGAATCCTCAGCGGATCGGAGAAAGTCGCCCGCCGCGCCGGAATATATCCGGCGGCAGCCGTCACGGCAGCCAGCAGCACCACTGCCACGACGATCGATTGCGGGTCGCTCGCCTCGATACCGTAGAGCTGCGCCTGGACGAGCTTCGTCAACGCATAAGCGGCGGGCAGGCCGAGCGCGATGCCGCATCCGATCAGAATCAGCACCTCGCGCATCACGAGCCATACGACGTTTCCCGCCATCGCGCCAAGCGCCATCCGAATCGCGATTTCGCGTGAGCGGCGCGCCACCATGAAGGCCATCACCCCATAGAGGCCGATCAGCACGAGCCCCGTTGCGAGGCTGCCGAACACGCTCGACAACGACGCGATCATGCGGTCGGTCGTAAGGGAGTCGTCCAGCTGCCGCTCGAACGTTTTCATCTGCGTGACGGGAAGGGTGGGGTCGATCTCGCGCGCGGCTGCCCGGATGAGCCCGAAAGCATTCTTCGCATCGCCCTGCGTCTGGACATAAACGCCGGTTCCACCGGCATCGCCCTGCCGGGCGCAGAGAAACACCTGCATCGGAATCTCGTCCCGCAAACTCTCATAGCGTGTGTCGTTCACGATCCCGACGATTTCGATGTCTGTGGGGGTGCCGGGATCCGATCCTTCCCCAATGTGCTTTCCGAGCGGGCTCCGGTCCCTGAAATACCTTTTGGCGAACTTCGAATTCACGAGGGCGACGCGCGGTGCTTTGCGATCGTCTTTCACATTGAAATTCCGGCCGCTCAGGATGTGCATCCCCATGGTGTCGACGTATCCGGTGCTTACGGAATTGAAGTGCGGGTCCATCTTCTCGCCGGGGCCGGCAACGTAGCCTTCGATCGTTACCCACTCATCCCATTCGTTGTTTGCCAACAGGTTCACGGCGGAGAGACCAACGCCGGTGATTCCGGGGGTGGCGCGCAGCTTGTCTTCGAAACGCTGGTAGAGCGCCGCGGTGCGTTCAGGGTCGTAACCGATGGCGCGGGGGTTCAGGCCGAACTGGATGAGATTCTTCGTGCGGAAGCCCGGATCGAGAAACCGGAGATTGCCGAGACTGCGGAGAAACAGGCCGGCCCCGATCAGCAGGACGAGCGACAGAGTGACCTGCATGGCCACCAGCACTTTGCGGAAACTCAACTGCCCTCCGCCGCCGGCGACGCTGGCAGCTTCGTCTTTGAGAGTGCCGGCAACATCCGGCTTCGTCGCCTGCAGAGCGGGAGCGAGTCCGAAGAGAACACCGGTCAGCAGCGAAATCGCCAGCGTAAAGGCCAGCATTCGGGTATCGGGCGTGCTGGAAATCGTGTAGCCGCTGAGATTCGGGGGAAGGTAAGAGAGTAGCCCTTTCAGGATGGGAACGGCGATCCCAATGCCGGCGGCCCCGCCTGCGATGGAAAGCAGCAGACTTTCAGTTACCAGCTGACGGATCAATCGTCCGCGGCCGGAGCCGAGCGCAAGGCGAATCGCGACTTCCTTCTGGCGCGAAGCCGCGCGTGCCGTGAGCAGGCTGGCGAGATTCGCGCACGCGATGAGAAGCACCAGACCCACCACAGCCATGAGGACCCAAAGCGGTTTCTCATAACGGTCCCGCAACAATGTGTTGCCCTGCGAGCCCGGCATTACCGCAAGCCACATCTTCAGAAACTCCGACTTGTCATACGGGGTGGCCTTGCGAAACGCCGGCATCAGAACTTCCATGGAAGTGATCTGATGAAACAGCGGCTGCATGCCCGCCTGCGCATGATCGAGAGTCATGCCGGGTTTGAGGCGGCCGAACACATTGACCCATCGCTGGCGGCGCTCAAACATGCGGGTAAAGCCCGGCCGAACCTGTGCGGCCATCATCATCGGAACACGAATCTGGTTGGGCAACCCCGGCTCGACTCCATCGAAACCTTTTTGCGAAACGCCGACGATCGTGAGCGGATAGTTATTGACGCGGATGGTCTGACCGATCACGTGCGGGTCGCCGGCGAAATTCGATTGCCAGTAGGCATAGCTCAGCACTGCGTACGGATGAGCGCCCGGGTGCAAATCGTCCTGTGCCGTGAATACGCGCCCCAGGGCGGCGCCGATTCCGAGGAGGTGGAAGTAGTTTCCCGATACCAGTTCGCCGTTCACAACCTCGGTGTGCGACGAGACACCGATTGTCATCGTCTGGCTGTACCGGCACATCATTTCGCTGAAGACCTGGTTGCGGTCGCGGAAGTCCTGATACATCGGGTAGGAGAGCGCATTGCGGCCGTTGTTGCTGCCGTAGTGGTGACCTTTCCCGGCCAGCAGAACCACAGCCCGCGGATCTTTGACAGGCAGCAGCCGGAGGATCAACTGGTCTACAAGCGAAAAAATGGCGGTATTGGCGCCGATTCCGAGCGCCAGGGATAAGATCGCGACAACGGTGAAGACAGGAGATTTCCCAAAGGTGCGGAGCGCAAACTGCACGTCCTGCGCGAGTTGCTTCATATTTTCGGCGGCTCTCAAGTCGGTAAACTGCGCAAACCGGGGAAGGTTACACAGATTTCTGAAATAGAGACTTGAAAACGGGCGAACGGTTAGTTAGGAAATCAGGAGCGTGAAGAGAACCGTACTGCGGATAGGACTGGTAATCGGACGGAGAGTTATTCGCTGCAGGGCGGGGCGATTATCAATCGCCCCGCAGCATTCCATGCTGCCCCACATGCGGCAGCCAGTTGAAAAACGTTCAGAGATCCGGGTAGAAACTGGACCTACGCGACGTCGACGCCCATCGAGCGCGCCGTGCCTTTGACGCTTCGGATCGCGGCTTCCACGTCAAAGCAGTTCAGATCGGGCATCTTGATTTTCGCGATCTCTTCAATCTGGGCTGCCGTGATCTTGCCGACTTTCGTCTTGTGCGGTTCCGCCGAACCCTTCGCGATCGCTACCGCGCGCTTGATAAGGACCGGCACGGGCGGCGTCTTCGTAATGAAGGTGAAGGAGCGATCCGAGAAAATCGTGATGACCACCGGAATGATCAGACCTTCCTGATCCTTGCCCGACGTCTTCGCGTTGAACGCCTTGCAGAACTCCATGATGTTGACGCCCTGCGGACCGAGCGCGGTGCCGACCGGCGGCGCCGGCGTGGCCTTGCCCGCGGGGATTTGCAGCTTTACAGAACCAGTGATCTTCTTCGCCATTGCAAAATTTTCCTTTGAATATCTGAACCGGCCGGACTATGCCGTCTTTTCAACCTGCAGGAAGTCCAGCTCCACGGGCGTCGCGCGCCCAAAAATCGTAACCAACACCCGCAGCGTGTTGCGCTCGGGATTGATTTCATCCACCTTGCCCTGGAAGTTGGCGAAAGGTCCGTCGATAATGCGCACGGCCTCGCCCTTCTCGAATGTCATCTTCGGACGCGGACGTTCCGCTGCCGTCGTCTGACGATAGAGCATTTTGTTGATTTCATCCGCGCTCAGTGGGATAGGGGCCTGTCCGCCGCCGACGAAACCGGTGACCCGCGGCGTATCCTTCACGCGATGCCAGAGCTCGTCGTTCATTTCCATCTGAACGACGACGTAGCCGGGATACAGCAGTCGCTTGCTGGTGACTTTTTTGCCGTTCCGCAACTCGACTACTTCTTCTTCCGGGATCAGGATCTGGCCGATCTGTTCGGCAAACCCGAAGGCGTCGGCGCGAGTCTTCAGCGATTCGGCGACCTTGCGCTCGAAACCCGAATAGGTGTGGATGATGTACCAGTGTTTGGTTTCTTCCGCGACCGGAGTTTCCTCGGGAGAAGCGGCGAGATCGTCGCCGGCTACATCGGCCTTGGCGGCGTCGGCATCCGGAAGCGAGTCGGACGCAGTCGCCTCGGACGACGAATCATGTTCATCGCCGGTCTTTTCGACTTCGTCGGTTTCCTGGGGAATGTGGTTATCGATATCGGGCATTTATTTTATGAGCCGCTGCTCGACGTTGACGACGGTTCTTTCAATAACCGTGTCCACAATCTTGAAATACGCCGCAAATATAAAGACGCTTACGATCACGACGATCGTGGTCGATTGCACGCGGTCTTTCGTCGGCCACGTCACCCGTTTCATCTCGCTGCGGATGTCGCCCAGATAACTGCGCGTGTTTTCGATCCAGCTATTTTTCTTTACTTCCAGTTCGCCAGCCATAACTATGCTTCGCCACTCTCGCTTGGACTTCTTGATTCTGATTCAGGGCGTTTGGCAGGGGCGGAGGGATTCGAACCCCCAAAAACGGTTTTGGAGACCGCCGGTTTACCGTTGAGCCTACGCCCCTGTTTCGGGTGAGTCCAGAATCCAGTGTACCTGATTTGGGGAATCTGCCGCACAACGGACTCCGCCTATGCGGGAACGCCTGAAACCACCGCACAATCGACTTCGCTTGCGATGCGGGGCTGAAATTCCCCTACTTGGTTTCCCGATGCGCGTGATGTTTGCGGCAGTGCGGGCAGAATTTTTTCATTTCAAGACGCTCGGTCGTCGTCTTTTTGTTCTTGGTGCTTGTGTAGTTCCGGTTCTTGCACTCCTGGCACTGGAACGTGATGATTTCTCTTGGCATTGTTCGTTACCTCTATATTTTCCTGTTAATCCAGAATCTCTGAAACCGTGCCTGCGCCCACGGTGCGGCCGCCTTCGCGGATGGCGAAGCGCAGACCTTTATCCATGGCGACGGGGGTGATCAGTTCCACAACAAGCTGCACGTTGTCGCCCGGCATCACCATTTCGGTGCCTTCCGGCATTTCCGCTACACCGGTGACATCCGTCGTCCGGAAGTAGAACTGTGGACGATAGCCCTTGAAGAACGGCGTATGACGTCCGCCTTCTTCTTTCGACAGCACGTAAACTTCACCTTTGAATTTGCGGTGCGGCTTGATCGAATTCGGTTTCGCGATCACTTGTCCGCGCTCGACTTCCGTCTTTTCCACGCCGCGCAGCAGCAAGCCGACGTTGTCGCCCGCCCGGCCTTCATCCAAAAGC
>DATAZF010000195.1:0-6227 GCA_036272235.1 Bryobacteraceae bacterium
ACGTTGCGGCAGGAGCATATCGAGTATCTGCACCTCGCCGAGTTGGGAGGTCTGCGGAAACCACGCGCGGATTCAGCCAACATGGCATGGCGCAACCTTTCGTTTCGCGGGTATGCGGATTATATGGAGACGCCGGAATTCGAAGCAGGAATCCAACGCCTGCTGGATGCGGCGGATGGGCGGCGCGCGGCGGTGATGTGCGCCGAGGCGGTGCCTTGGCGATGTCACCGGTCATTGATTGGTGACGTGCTGATGGCTCGGGGAGTGGAAGTTTTCGAGATCGCGAGCGCCACCCGCGCCCAGCCACACCGGATGACACCCTTTGCGCACACAGCGGATGGGCGAGTGACCTATCCGTAGCATGATCAGGAGGGATCGACTGCTGAGTTCAGCGCCATGGCTACCGCTTCGGCCGGTGCCGCGACGCCTTCTTCAAACCGCGCAGCCACAAACCCATCGGGACGGATCAGTGAGGCGCCACTTCCTGTGATTCCATAGGCGGCCGGGAAAACACCGTCGCGATCCAGAAGTCCGTCGCGCCCGATCCGCCGGAACGCAACGCCCTCCGCATCGCGCCACGAGCCCCCTGCCATCCCCGCAAGCAGGACGAAACCGCCGCCGAACATATCCAGCGCTGAGATCTTCTCGCCATTGTGTTCCAGCCAGACGTGCGGCGCGCGCGAGCCGGGCCGCCCTTTCGACTGGCGCGGATTTTCGTGGGCCGGGCCAGATCCATAGCAGTAGCCCAACTCGACGTTCAGGTCGTCCGCGAGCGGCTGCATGCCCGAAGTTCCAAGATAGGATGCAGCCCGCGTCACGTAGCGCGAATATGCCTGTTCAACCGTAAAAGCCGCGGCGGGACGGCGCTCGGGATCGTAGGTCGAAAGCAGTTCCGGTTTCGCTATGCCCTTCAACACGAAGGCGAGCTTCCACGCCAGATTATGGGCATCGTGGATACCGCAATTTCCGCCAAATCCGCCATAGGGAGGCATCACGTGGGCGGAATCGCCGGCCAGAAAGATGCGGCCTTCGCTGAACCGCGCTGCGATATCGGCGGTCGATTGCCAGTGCATCACGTTCTCGATTTTGACCGGCACTTTGTCGGTGCCGAGGCCGGCATGAACATATTCGAGGCACCGCTCATTCGTGAGACCGTTCGAGACATTCGTCTCGGGCTGCGCCGGATCTCCGATCGTGTGCACCGCGAGAAATCCGGACTCATACGGTTTTTCGATCCGGAAGAAGCCACGCAGTGTTGGATTCACGACCATGATGACGCTCAGATTGCGCCCGCGCATTAACGGCGTCACCGGTGCGCGGAAATAGATGGTGACGCTGTTCG
The DNA here is from genome assembly GCA_036272235.1 of Bryobacteraceae bacterium. Taxonomy (GTDB): domain Bacteria; phylum Acidobacteriota; class Terriglobia; order Bryobacterales; family Bryobacteraceae; genus BOG-234. The sequence goes on from DATAZF010000195.1 coordinate 1,343, forward strand.
AGAACACGCCGCGGCCAAGCATCGGAATTCCGAGGCATTCGCGGACCGAACTGTGACTGCCGTCCGCCGCAACCATATAGCGGGCGCGCACGGTTTGCGTTGCGGCGGTGTCGCGATCGCGGATAACGGCGGTGACACCGTCGGAATCCTGCCCGAACGAGACCATGTCCGTGGCGAATCGAAGCTGCGCTCCGAAATCCAGCGCGCGTTGTTGCAGCAGCGGCTCGAGAAGGCTCTGCGTAATAAACACGCGCGTACATGGGCTGACATCGCGCACGTGCTCGTTCAGATTAGCGATGTACCAGGCGAGCTCTTTTCCAGCCAGCGTCTCGACAGCCATGATGGCGCCGTCCTGGTCGAACTGTTCGCCGGATTTCTCTCCGACCATGCGCTCGATACCAACACTGCGAAAGATTTCCATGGTGCGCTGGTTGATGAGCGCGGCGCGGGGATGAATCGCTGTGCCGCGGTGATGCTCGACGACCAGACTCGGAATGCCGTGGTGCCCGAGGAGAAGCGCGGTGGACATGCCGACGAGACTTCCGCCCACAATCAGAACCGGAATTTCAAGGTCGGGCATATTTGGAAAAGGCAGTATACAGCAGAATTTCGGGCTGCACTGCGTGGCTCTTATTCCCTGAGCCTGGCAGTAGTGGTGCAGCAGGGAACGCACACTTCCGGCTGATTGAGCCGGTGTCGTGGCTGCAGGAAGCCGCGAACGGCGATCCGCAAAAGAAGGGCCCGTGCGGCGAAACCTCAGCGGACCCGCGCAAGCCCAGCGGCAGGATGACCACCGCTGGCTTCCCGAAAAACCAGGTGGCATTCAGGATGGCATTCCGCGCGGCGTTGGTTAAACCCCGCTGCCCGGTGGCAGGTAGACAACCCGGGCCGACTGCCCGTTCGCCGCGGATTCAGAATCCGCCCTACACTATTGGTGAAACTACTCTCGCGCTTCACCGGGCAACCGATCAGGCTGTGGTTTGATGAGAAACGGCTTCTTCCGTTGCGAAATCCCGGTTTTGCGGACGCATCGGGCGGCGCACGTCGCTTGTGGTGGCAGCGACGGGCATCTCGGCATAAGGTTTCGCGGGCGCCCTGCGGTGCTCGATTCTGCTCTGGCGTTTTTCGCTGTACATGGCGATGTCGGCTTGGCGCATGACTTCCTGAGCCGTCCTGCCATCGTCGGGATAGACGGCCACACCGCAACTGATCAACACCGGCCCTGCCACATCACCAGGAACCGGTACCTTTTCAACAACCGCACGCAGGCGTTCCGCGAGAATCAACAGCTCCCCATGATCCGCGACATGCTCCACGAGGACCACGAACTCGTCCCCGCCGATGCGCGCCAGACAGTCGCCAAAGCGGAGGACACTCTTCATTGCCGCACTGGCATTCCGGAGTAAATCGTCTCCGGCGGCATGGCCGAGCGTGTCGTTGATCTCCTTGAATCCATCGAGATCCAGATAAACGAAGCCGATCTTGCGGCCCGTTTCGTGGGCGTTGATCTCCGCGTCCCGCATACGGTCCATCAACAGACGGCGGTTGGGCAGGTTCGTCAGGGGATCGAAAAGCGCCATTTTCTGCGCCTCGAAACTGAGCTGCGCGTTTGAGGCCAGCAGCATCCCAAAGGCGCACATCACATACGCCACGTCCGCGCAGATGGTCGAGGCAAGCTCGACCGGGACCGGCGAGAAGAGGCCGGTACCGTAAGAGCCGGAAATCGCGGCGCCCGTTCGCACCACCAGATACATGGCGGCAAACGCGAACGCGACTCCGGTGGGCCAGTAAATACGGCGGTCGCTGGCTGGCACCTGTCGGAACATCGAAGCGGCCGCATCCATCGAGAGCAGAGCGAAGCCGCAGGAGATAATGCCGACGCGCGCCCCGAAACTGTCGCGGGCGAAGATCCAGTAGAGAAAGAAGACTGTGACGATGACGGCGATCAGAGCGACGGCCACGCGCGAGAGCGAGGGAAAGCCGCGAAACGCCCGGATTCCCTGCGCCACCGCGACCATGCCGCCGAACATGAAGAGGTTACATGCGATCAGGATCGCGCTTCCCGAAACGACGACCCGGGCCATACCGAGCATGCCGCCGCAGGAGAGCGAGAGCATCCCCAGCGCAAAGAGGCGCATGCCCGCGACTCGCGAGTTGATTCTCCACGCGAGCACCGTCGCGGAACTCACCGCCATCACAGTCACGAGCGTCATCACCTTGACCGTGAACAGGTCGAGCGGCGGTATTCCGGATGGTAGCTGCATCAATCCATTTAGTCCGGTCATGCCGGACAGGAATACAAAGGTAGAAGCGAGAACCGATGTAGTGAATATAAGACGCGGGAAAGTAAGTGTCATCGTTTGCTTTGGATAGCAGGAATTTGCATCGGTTGGTTGCAGGGGAGTCGCCGGCGATACAAATCACCTCACGCTATTCTGAACGTTGGGCTCGAAGGAGCCCAATACCGTTCTTATCGGCCAGAACTTCAAAAAATGGGAAACATTCTTCAGAACCTGCCCGCGGGCGAGAAAGTCGGTCTCGCATTTTCCGGAGGACTCGACACGAGCGCCGCGATCCACTGGATGCGCGCCAGGGGCGCGATTCCATATTCCTACACCGCGAACCTCGGTCAGCCCGACGAGCCCGACTATGACGAGATCCCGCGGCGCGCACTCCGCTATGGCGCCGAAAAAGCCCGGCTGATCGATTGTCGTAAACAGCTTGTCGCTGAAGGCGTCGCGGCTCTGCAAGCCGGCGCGTTCCACATCTCGACCGCCGGTGTGCATTACTTCAACACCACCCCGATCGGCCGGGCGGTGACCGGCACGATGCTTGTGATGGCGATGAAGGAAGACGACGTCCACATCTGGGGCGACGGCAGCACCTTCAAAGGCAATGATATCGAGCGTTTTTACCGTTATGGATTGCTGGCCAATCCGGCGCTGCGCATTTACAAACCGTGGCTCGATCAGACGTTCATCGATGAGCTCGGCGGGCGCAAGGAGATGTCGGAATACATGCTCAGCCACGGGCTCTCTTACAAGATGAGCGTGGAGAAGGCATACTCGACGGATTCGAACATTTGGGGCGCCACGCACGAAGCCAAGGATCTCGAACATCTCGATAAGGGCGTCAAGATCGTCGAGCCGATCATGGGCGTGCCTTTCTGGCGCGAAGAGACGGCAGTCACGCCGGAGACCGTCTCGATCCGCTTTGAAGAGGGGCAACCGGTCGCGCTCAACAATGTGAGCTATGCCGATCCGGTCGCGCTCGTGCTCGAAGCCAACGCGATCGGCGGAAGGCATGGCCTCGGCATGTCCGACCAGATCGAGAACCGCATCATTGAAGCCAAGAGCCGGGGCATCTATGAGGCTCCCGGGCTCGCGCTGCTTTTCATCGGATACGAACGACTGGTGAGCGGCATCCACAACGAAGACACCATCGAGCAATACCGGATGAACGGTCTCAAGCTGGGCCGGTTGCTCTACCAGGGGCGCTGGTTCGATTCCCAATCGATGATGCTGCGGGAGACGGCGCAGCGTTGGGTGGCGCGCGCGGTGACCGGTGAAGTGACGCTCGAATTGCGGCGCGGCAACGATTATTCGATTCTCGATACCACCAGTCCGAACCTCACTTACAAGCCTGAGCGGATGACGATGGAGAAAGGCGAATCGACCTTCTCACCGCAGGACCGCATCGGGCAACTGACGATGCGGCACCTCGATATCACCGACACACGCGACAAACTGCTGCTGTACATGAAGACGGGATTGATCGGCCCCGCCAGCGGCGGCGCTATGCCACTGCTACCCGACAGCGACACCAACAAAAACTAGATCCCCGTCCGGTATGTGGGGCAGGATGGCGTACTGAGCTGGATTGGCAATCCCGCCCAGCGCTCCGCTATAGTGGCTTGGATGGAGTTGAAGCGGCCTCGCCAGCTCGGCCTGAGTATCGTCCGGTCGATAGCGACGGCGGCGGCCATGGCATTACTCGCCGCGGGCTTCAACTATCTTCCACACGGCAGCAACTCGACCGTAGCGCTCATCTTCGTACTGGCGATCCTGTGTGCGGCTGTCTGGTGGGGCCTTGCGGAAGCAGTCACGGGTGCGGCAACCGGCGCGCTCCTGCTGGTCTACTACTTCATTGAGCCGGTGCATTCGTTGAAAGTCGAAGACGTTGATGACTGGGTCGACCTCGCGGCGTTCCTCGCGACCGCGATCCTTGCGAGCGACGTTTCCGCCCGTGCCCGGCGCAGCGCGTATGAAGCCATCGCGCGCCAGAAAGAACTGGAGGTATCCAACCACCGGCTGGATGAAGAGCGCCGCCGCGCCGAAGGGCTGTTACTCAATATCCTTCCCGCGGAAGTCGCGCGCGAGCTCGACATCAAAGGCCTCGTCGCCCCGAAGTTCTTCGAGGACGTTACGGTGATGTTCACCGATTTCGTCGGCTTCACCACTTCCGCCGAGAAACTCGCGGCCGAGGAACTCGTCGCGCTGCTGAACGATTACTTCACCGTCTTCGACGAGATCACAAAAAAGCACGGACTCGAAAAAATGAAGACCATCGGCGACAGCTACATGTGCATCGGCGGGTTGCCGATGCGCAACCCATCGCATCCGGTGGATACGGTGCTCGCGGCGCTTGAAATGGTGACGTACGTTCGGGAGCGCCCCCCGGGCGATTTGCCGGTCGAGTGGGGAATGCGCGTGGGAATCCACACGGGTCCGGTTGTGGCGGGTGTCGTCGGAACGCGCAAGTTCGCGTTCGACGTCTGGGGCGACACGGTGAACTTCAGCTCACGGATGGAATCGAGCGGCGTGGCGAACCGCGTGAACATCTCCGAGCGCACGCATGCGCGGGTCAAGGATTTCTTCGCTTGCGA
>DATAZF010000196.1:0-6573 GCA_036272235.1 Bryobacteraceae bacterium
GATAACGGCGAAACCCGGCGGCCGGGAGCGCGGGTATTTCTCGGTAGAATGTCAGTTCCTCGCCGAGACCGAGTACTTGTTCACGGTCGCACCGGGAGCGTTCCGTCCACCCCCGAAAGTGGAGTCTGCCGTCATCCGGCTAACGCCTCGAAGCGACGTCGCCGTGGCGGATGTGAACCGCTTCCTCGCGTTCGTATCCCTCTGTTTCCGGCATAAGCGCAAAACCCTGGGGAACAACCTGCGCGAGGTTTACGGGCCGCATCCGGAACTTTCGAGGCGCGCTGAAGAATTGAGTGTCGAGGAATTTGTCGAGCTCTATCGCGCGACCGCGATTTGAACTGAAGCACCAAGAATTGAAGTACGAAAAGATACGTATATTCGCCCCGTCCTCGAAAACCGTCGTTACAATCGTCTTATTGGGTCTGCTTGACATTCTGACAACAAGAGTCGAAGTGGCGTACCGGTCCAATCCGTGAGGCGCATTCCTTCCACTTTCATCGTGCTGCTTCTCCTTTGCGTCACCCAGGCTGCCCAGGGAGATCCCCAGCCGGTTCCCTCAGGTCCGGAAGAACTCAAGCGTCTTACGCTCGAAGAGCTCTCTCAAATCGACGTCACTTCTCCCTCGAAGGAGCCTCGGCAGGCCTTCCAGACGCCGCTGGCGATCTACGTCATCACGAGCGACGAGATTCACCGCTCCGGAGCCACCAGCATTCCCGAGGCCTTGCGCCTTGCGCCGGGGGTAGAAGTTGCGCGCATCGACGGGAATAAATGGTCAATCGGGATTCGCGGGTTTGGCAGCCGGTTCTCGCGAGGCGTCCTCGTCCTGATCGACGGCCGAACGGTTTATACCACTCTCCTCGCCGGTACCTATTGGGAAGTCCAGGACACCGTGATGGAGGATATCGACCGCATCGAGATCATCCGCGGACCCGGAGGCACGATCTGGGGACCGAACGCGGTCAATGGCGTGATCAACGTCATCACCAAAGACACGAAGGACACCCACGGAACTCTGGTTTCCGCCGGGGGCGGCAACGAGGCGCAGGGATTTGTCAATTACCGCTATGGGGGCGGCAACGGCAAAGACTTCGACTATCGCATCTACACGAAGAGCTTCACCGACAGCGCCGAGGTCCATCCGGACCACAGGAATTTCGACGACTGGCGCGAATCCCAGGCCGGATTCCGTATGGACTGGAACAAGCACGATCGCGACAGCTTCACGGTGCAGGGCGACATCTACGGCGAGGAAGCCGGCGAGCGAGTGCAAGCCGTCACCTACGCGCCACCCTACCAGCAGGATGTGGATGCCAACCAGCATCTTTCGGGCGGCAATGTAATGGGCCGCTGGAAGCGGACCGTGCGCCCCGGTAACGACATCGAGCTCCAGGCATATTACGACCGCACCAATCGACATGAACCGAATTTCGGCGAGCTTCGCGATACGTTCGACGTCGATTTCATCCAGCACCTCGCACTTCCGGGCCGCCAGAAGATTTCCTGGGGACTCGGCGGGCGCTGGAGTCTCGCCGACGATCTCGAGGTCGTATCGGGTCTTGAATTCCGGCCCGCAAAACGAACGGACCAGCTCTATACCGCGTTCGTTCAGGACGAGATCGGGCTTGTCGATAAACGCCTCACGCTGACTCTGGGCACAAAGCTTCTGCGCACCAACTTCAGCGGTGTGGAGGCCGAGCCCAGTGTGCGGCTTGAGTGGACGCCGCGCGCATCCCAGTCGGTGTGGGCGGCTTTCACGCACGCGGTGCGTACGCCGTCCGACGCCGAGGAAGACTTTTTCCTGTCCGGCTTCGTGGGCACGACGGCGAATGGAACTCCCTACTTCGCCCGCTTCAACGCGAACAGCGATTTCAGGCCGGAGCTGCTCAATGGCACGGAACTGGGCTATCGGCACCTGCTCGGGCCGAAGGCTTATATCGATATCGCGACATTCTACAACCACTATCACGATCTCTTCGACGAGGAGTTTACCGGGCCAACGTTTCTCGAATCCGACCCCGCACCCGTGCATTTTCTGCTTCCGGCGCAGTTCGGCAATGGGTTGCTCGGTACCACCAAAGGCTTCGAAATCGCACCCGAGTGGAGACCCACGACTTTCTGGCGCTTGCGGGGGTCATGGTCTTTTCTGAACATGAACATCAAGCGGGCGCCCGGATCCACCGATGTCGGCAGCGCGCCGGGCATCACGGGGGCCAGTCCGAAACATCAGGCCTTGATCGAATCGGCCTTCGATTTGCCCAAGAAAGTCTCGATCGATCTGACTTATCGGTATGTAAGCATTTTGACGGCGCCACAAATCGTCCCGTCATATTCCACGGGCGACGCGCGTGTGGCGTGGCAGGCGTTGCGGCACCTTGAACTTTCGGTGGTTGGGCGGAATCTCTTTCAGCCTTCGCACGCGGAGTTCGCCGGCGACCCGGACACGATCGTCGGTATTGAGAGAAGCGTCTACGCAAGGATTGGGTTTACACGCTGACTTGCACCTATGCGCCGGGCACAAATAATCCTGCGCTCACTTTGCCTTGTATTGGCGGCGTTGCGGCTCTGTGCCCCGGCTTTCATGGTGCTTCCCTCGCTCCTGCTTCCAGGGCTGGCCGCGGAACCACAGCCGGCGCTCGAATACCAGGTGAGGGCAGCATTCCTCCTGAACTTCACCCGGTTCATTGAATGGCCGCCGCCTGCCGAGGCCGACCCTGCGTCCTCGATCGCGATCTGTATCGTCGGGGACGATCCCTTTGGAGCCGCTCTCGATCAGATTGTGGCCGGCGAAACGTTGCAGGGCCGTAAACTCACAGTGCGAAGGGTGCGGCGCCCGGTGCCGTCGTCCTGTCAGGTGGCCTATATCAGCCGCGTGGAAAAAGGCGTCGACAATCTTCTCGCTTCGATACCACCTGGCATCCTGACCGTAAGCGAAGGAGACGGCTTTCTTCGCGATGGAGGGATGATTGCATTCGTTCTTGAGAATCATCGTGTCCGTTTCGACATCAACCAGAGTTCGGCAATGAAAGCAGGGGTCAGAATCAACTCCAAACTTCTGAATGTAGCGAGGTCGGTCGAAAAGTAAGAATCGCCAGTCTATGCCCACGTTCCGCGACTTGCCGATCAAGCAGAAACTGGTGACCATCATCATGGTGACCACGGGAACAGCGCTGCTCCTGTCGGGAATCAGCATTGTCGGTCTTGATTCCATTCTGTTCCGCGGATATCTGGCGCGTGATATTTCCACGCTGGCCCGAGTCGTCGCGGACAACAGTACGGCGGCGCTCTCGTTTGAAGATCCCGCGTCCGCGTCGGAAAGCCTCGCCGCGCTGCGTGCGCGCACGCATATTGTCTCGGCTTGCATCTACCGGGCCGACGGGACCGTTCTCGCCCGCTATGCGCGCGCGGGCTCTGTGCCGCCGTGCGCTCCTCCCGGCATTCCGAATGAGATCCGCTTCACGCGCCAGGATCTGACAGCCACCCGTCCCATCGTTCTGAATGGCCGGCGCATCGGCACTCTGGCGCTCGTCTACGATCTCGGCGAAATCGGCGAGCGCCGAAATCTTTACGGCGGAATGGTCCTGGCAATTCTGTTCGCCTCGGCGATCATCGTGTTTTTCATCTCTTCGCGCCTGCGGGCCACTATCGCGACGCCCATTTCGCAGCTCGCGAGCGCCACCGTAGCTGTATCCCGGACGCGCGATTACGGCATCCGGGCCCGCAAATTCTCGAACGATGAGCTGGGCCTGCTGGTCGATGCCTTCAATGAGATGCTGGCCGGCATTCAATTCCGGGATGCCGAGATGCGCAGCGTTCTTTTGTCCAGGGAAGACGCGCTCAAAGAGGCGCAAAGCGCGCGCGATTCCCTCGAAACAACGCTTGCCAGCATTGGCGATGCGGTGATCTCAACCGATATCGAGGGGCGGATCACCTTTGCCAACCGGGTCGCGCTTGCGTTGTTGCGCTGGCCGGAAACGGGCGTCAAGGGCAAGAACCTCGACGACGTCTTCAACATCATCAATGAACATAGCCGCGCCCCTGTGGAGAGTCCTGTCGCCAAGGTGCTTCGGGAAGGCGACATCGTCACGATGGCGAATCATACGATTCTGATCGCGAGGGATGGGACCGAAATTCCCATCGACGACAGCGGCGCTCCGATCCGGCGGGAAGGCGGGCCGACCCAGGGAACGGTGCTCGTGTTCCGCGACGTAACGGCACGCAGGCGCGCCGATGAGACCAGCCGCCTTCTCGCCTCGATTGTGCAGTCTTCGGGCGATGCGATTATCGCCAAGGGTCTGGACGGCATCGTCACGAGCTGGAATCCCGGCGCCGAGATCATGTTCGGATACACGTCCAAAGAAATGATCGGCCGGCCTATTTCCCTGATCGCCGCACCAGGCCACGAAGAGGAGATGCCTCGCATCCTTGATCGGATCCGCAGTGGCGGCAGGATCGACAACTTCGAGACGATCCGGCGCACAAAGGCCGGCCGGCTGATCAATGTGGCGCTGACGATTTCGCCGCTCTACGATGCGCTCGGCCGAGTAGTGGGCGCGTCGAAAATCGCCCGCGATATCACCGGCCAGGTGCAGACGGCCGCCCACCTCGCGCAATTGAATGCCGATCTCCGGCAATCGAACGACGATCTGGCGCGGTCGAACGAAGACCTCGAGCGCTTTGCCTTCGTGGCCAGTCACGATCTGCAGGAACCTCTGCGGATGATCACCGTATATTCCCAGCTTCTCGTGAAAACTTACGGCAGCGGGCTCGATGACCAGGGCGAGGTTTTCCTCGACAACATCGTCGGCGGTACCCAGCGCATGCGCGATCTGCTGGCGGATCTTCTCGCATATACCGAGCTGGGCGCGCGGCCGGGGCAGCCTGCCGAGGCGGTGGATCTGAACACTGTGCTGCAGAAGGTCCTCGAAAACCTTAAGGTTTCCATCGCCGACAGCCATGCAGTCGTAATGGCTTCAGCGCTGCCGACTCTCGAAGCGCACGAGGCGCATTTGATTCCGCTGTTTCAGAATCTCATCGGGAACGCGATCAAATACCGCGGAACCGCGCCACCCCGTATTCACGTTTCCGTTGCGGAAGCGGATGGCCACCTTCGGTTCGCCGTCGCGGACAATGGTATCGGCATCGAGCCCGAGTACAGCGAAAAGATCTTCGTTCCTTTCAAGCGTCTGCACGGCAAAGGAATTCCCGGCACCGGCATTGGCCTGGCGATTTGCGAACGAGTGGTTGAAAGATACGGCGGCAGAATCTGGGTGGAGTCCGAACCCGGACACGGCTCGACGTTCCTTTTTACATTACCCCGGGCAGTGAATTCACAGGGCTGCGCGCCGGAAAGCGCGCATATTTCCGCAGTAAAAGAGGAGGCATGAGATGACCGCGCAAGCCGGAAACGGAAGAGCGCACGTGCTTGTCGTTGAAGATAATCCGGCAGACGTTGAGCTGCTGCGATATGCGCTGAGCAGCGCGGAAGTTCAATGCGACCTCATGGTGATCGACAATGGCGGAGATGCTCTCGCATTTTTTCAGCAGCGCGGTAAATACTCCGGCAGCGAGCCGCCCGATCTCGCCATTCTCGACTTGAATCTCCCGCGCTACGACGGCATCGAAATCCTCGGAGCGATGCGCGCGAACCGGGCATTCGCCGGCGTGCCTGTAGCGGTGCTGAGTTCTTCCCCTTCCCCGCGCGACCGGGCGAAGATCGAGGCCTTTCATATCGGCCGGTATATCATGAAGCCGCCGAACCTTGAAGAGTATCTTCGTATCGGGCTGATAGTCAAAGAACTGCTCGAAGGTGGCAGATCCGTATCCTGATCGGCCCCTATACTGGTAGCAGGCGCCGAAGTGAAATTAACGTACCCGTCTGTTTTGTTGCTGGGCGTATTGCTCGCGCTTCCGGCATGTCCGGAACAAACCGCCGAGTCGCCAACGCCGGATTTTCGCAACGCTTTCTGGGGAATGACGCAGGAGCAGGTCAAATCAACCGAGTCAGTCACACCCGCGGAGATTCACCAGATCGGCGAGGAAGTGATCGTCAAGTACGATGCGCCGCTCGAGGAAGGCGTTCCGCGCCGCCTGATCTATATCTTTGCGAAAGATAAGCTGGTCCGGGCGAAATATATCTTCGATCAGGAACACGAAGAACTCAACGATTTCATACTGGATTTCAGGACCGCAGAGCCTCCCTTACGCGAGAAATACGGAAAGCCCGCCAGCGAGCACGCAGTGTGGGAAAACGACGCCTTCCAGCTGGAACGATTGCCCTATCTCGATCAGGATCGTGCACTGGCTTCCGACATTCTGCCGTCAGACCAATATGCGGGGCTATCAGTATCGCTTGGTTACCTTCGGCTCTTCAGCCAATGGGTGACTCCCCGGACCAGGATTGTCCATGCGTTGACCGGCGCAAACAGCCGGATAACCCATCAGATTGAATACCGCAGCAGCGAATTCGAAGCTTTGGAAAATACGGTGTTACATCAAAATACGTCCGGCTTGCGGTAGCCGGGCGAGGCTTCGGAGGCTGCCGTATGATCGTCGGTGGCCCGGCTAAGTCTGCTT
>DATAZF010000197.1:0-8926 GCA_036272235.1 Bryobacteraceae bacterium
CTCGCGGCGTCGAATTACGGGAAGCGGATGGCTCGCAGCCGGCGACAGCGCCTGTTCTTTCGATCCTTTGTCCGGCCGGGGAATCTTCAAGGCCCTGCAGCACGGCATCGCCGCCGCGCGGGCAGCGGACGGATTTCTTCGCGGTAACCCGGCAGCGCTGAACGAGTATGCGGAAAGGGTGCGGCGGGAGTTCGACTCTTATCTCGTCCAGAAGAAGTTGTTCTACGCGAGTCAAACCAGATGGCGGGATCGTCCCTTCTGGAAAGCGAGAGCCGGCGTCGCGAGAGCGAGTGCTGCTTGAAGGGCTGGATTCGATGCCTGCCTCTTTTTATGGCCGCCGGCGGCATCAATGCCCAGACGGGCGCGGACGCGCCGAGCTCTATTCCGCCAGTTCCGACGGTCATCACGGTGACTGCCCGAGCCACTCCGCTGACGGAGACATCCGCCGCCGTGACTGTGTTGACGCGCGAGGATATCGAAAGAAGCCACGCTGAATCCGCAGCGGACCTGCTGCGCTCGGCGCCTTTTCTGCAGTTCGCGCAAAGCGGTGGCGCGGGCGGAATGGCCACCATCACGATTCGCGGAAGCAAGCCGAACTACGTCCTTGTGCTGATCGATGGCATCCCGGCGAACGACATCACCACGCTCCTCGGCGGTTCGTTCGACTTTTCCGCGCTGCCGCTCGACAACATCGAACAGATTGAGATTGTGCGCGGGCCTCTCTCGGCAATGTACGGCTCCGATGCGATCGGAGGCGTGATCAACTTCATTTCGAAAAAGGGCGGTGGCGCACCCACGCTCGATGCGTCGGGCGATTTCGGCAGCTTTTTGCAGAGACAAGTGAAGCTCAGTGGCAGCGGAGGCTGGAAGGCGTTGCGATATTCCGCCGCGGGATCTTATCTCGCGTCCGGCGATCAGGTCGAGAAGGATGGGTACTCAACCGGCTCGATTGCGCTCAACGGGAGCCTGAGCCTGGGTCGCAAGACCAACCTTGATTTCCTGTTCCGGTATCTGGACGATCAGCGAGCCGGATTTCCCGCGGGCAGCGGTGGACCGGAATTCGCGATTCTGCGACAGGCCGTTGATGGCCACGCACACCAGATATTGGGGGGCGCCAGTCTGAAAGGGGCCATCAAGCCCTGGTGGCTTTACAGTCTTGACGCGGACCGTGTCTACAGGGAAGAAAATGATGTGACGCCTGCCGTTCTGGATGGAAATCCGCCAACTTTCCGTTCGCTGCCTTCTTCCACCAGCGACACGGACTTCGGCAGGACGCGGGTGGGGGCCACAAGTACCTTTCTTGCCGGTTCACACCTCTCGGCGACACTTGGCGCCAGCGTGCGGCAGGAGTCGGGATCGGCCGCCGGGTTTCTCGGCGGGACCCTCCCGTCGGCGTATCAAATCAGCCGAACCTCCCTCCTGGCCAACGCGCAAGTGCAGTACACGAATCATCGTTTGACTGCCACGGCTGGTTTTGGTTTTGACAAAAGCACGGGCTACGGAGAAGTGACGTCGCCACTGCTGGGGGTGAACTGGCGCGTGAATGAAGCGGGCCTCCGGTTAAAGGCCAGTTGGGCCGAAGGGTTCAAGCTACCGTCGTTCTATGCGCTCGCCGACCCGAACGTTGGTAACCCGGCTTTAGGGCCGGAAAGAAACCGATCCTTCGACACCGGGGTTGAACAAAGATTCGGGCACAGCGGACTCTCGGTGTCAGCGACGTATTTCCGGTCCAATTTCGAGAACCAGGTGAACTTCAGCTCAGCGATCTTCAAGCTCGTGAACCTCTCGGCCGTGAAGACGCAGGGGGTGGAGTTTGAAGCCGACTATGCCGCGTCGCCGGCGGTGCGTTTCGGAGTGGACTTCGCCTATACGTTCTGGGAACTGCGCGACAGCGCCGACCCGCTGCGGAATATTCCGCACGCGACCGGAGGAGTCCACGCGAACTGGCGGATTTCGAGGCGCGCCAATGTTCGCGGTGATGCGCAGTTCGTAAGCAGAAGATACGATTTCGAGATTCCGGTGCCGGCTGCGACCACTGTCGGAGGCTACACCGACGTGAACCTGTCGGCTGATTACGAGCTGAATCCCGCGTTCACGGCGTATGTGCGCGGAGACAACGTCCTCGACAGTCACTTCCACGAGTACATTGGATTTCCGAACCCTGGAATCTCAGTAAGAGTGGGCGTGATCTATCACGTGCTGAGGAAGCCTTAGTTTCCAGCCCGCCAAATCTGAGAAATCATCTCGGATAATTTTCAAGCAGCAAGAGCTCAAAAAGCTTCGCGAAGGTTTCCATCGATCGCCTCCTTCGGGCGGCTATAGCTGAACACCAAAATCATCCGCTCTGCGACCGATGGAATCAAAGCCCATTCCGGCATTCTTTGCCTCTACGATGCCGTGCTGGCGTACGAACTGAGCCGCAGGGGTTTTCGCGTCGTGCGCCAGCAGCCGATCCCGGTTGTTTATGAAGACATCCGCATCGATACCGGATTCCGAGCGGATCTGATCGTCGAGGACAAGATGATTATTGAGGTGAAATCAGTCGAGACTCTCGCGCCAGCGCACAAAAAGCAACTGCGTTGTCAATGGACTCGAAGACGATCCTCACGCAAAGTCGCCCGGCCGCCAAGGCACGCAGCAGTAACCCTCGCCCCGGGTTTTCACGGGCAAGAGTCCCTGGCTATCGTTAGATGCTATTCAGGACACCCTTCGTCCATCCAGGTCTTGAACATCGCAATCTGGGTGTTCGTCAGGGGCGGGTAAGGCGGCGGAGGCATCTGGACGCTCCCTCCGCTGGGGCTGATCTGACCGTAGATCTGTGCGGCATTCGCTTTGACGTCTTCGAATCTGGTCAGATCGAGACGCCACATCATGGAGCCGCGGAACTGGCGGAATACCGGGGCGATGTCTCTCTCAAATGAAACGGACGTGTTCATATTGAAATCTCTTCCTTCCCCTAACCGATTCTTTCCGCGAGCATGCGGAACGCAAGAATGACCAGATATGCCGCGCCGGCTACCTCCACACGGAGTCGTGGCACGCGGGCCAGCAGTCCACGAACGCGCGCCGCGCCGTAGAGCCCGGCGCACGACATCATTGCGCTCATGAGTCCAATACACAGGGCGGCCAGCCAGACAGGCTTGCCGATGGGGCTGAGCCCGGCGCCGGCTATCACGTTATCGAGACACAGCGACAAGGGCAAAGCAAAAACACCTGCTTCGGAGATGGTTTCCGGCGCATGGCGAAGGGCAGCGCAGAAGATCGCAAGGCCACAGGCAATCATCACAGCCGGTCCCGCGAAGTGACTCCAGACGCCGATCGCGGTCAGGAACGCTTTTCCCGCAAGGAAGCCGACGACCGGAGCAACTGTCTCACACAAAGAGAACATGATCGCCATACGGTGCAGGCGGCGACGCGGAATCACACCGAGACCGATTGACGAACAGACCTGCAGATTATCGAGGCCCGCGAGCATTCCGAACAAGAGGATGGTCACGATCATTTGTTGTCGCTCTCAGGCAGGGAATAGATACGCAATACGCCGCCGCGTTTGCCGAACACCAGTGCGCCCGCGACGACATAGTCACCGGCAACCGCGGGCCCCATGCAGTAGCCATACCCGCCGTTGAAGCCCCCGGTCTGTTCGCCCAGCTGGTCTTCCCACAGCATTTTCCCGGTGTATGCATGGAAGGCATAAACGGCCACCTTCGAGGTCGAGCAAAACACGACGTCGTTGACGACAGCCGGCGAGCTCAGGCCGGATTCCCCCGGCGTTCGATACATTGGCGGTTGCGCGTGGAGGTAAAGACGAGGATCGCCGTCATCCATCTCCCACGCGTCTTCCAGTGTTTCCCAATCGAGTGCTCTGAGGAACGGCGTGGTGGCATAGTCGATTCCCGCCTGAACATTGTGGTAGTTGTTGCCGCCGATGCCGATGTAGATGCGGCCGAGATCGCTGTAGATGGCGGGCGTGCTGTAGGTGCCGGAATAGTTCTCCTGATCTTCGCTGTCGGACATTCGATTCGGGACCAGCGGATCCAGGCGTTGATCGTTCGGGCCGACGTGCGGATCGACGGTCGGAATCTGACGCCCGTTATTGAAGTAGGGCAGCAATTGACGCCATTTCACCAACTCCATCGAGGCCGCGTCCAGCACGAACAATCCGCCGTTCTTGCAGCCGGCGCTGACCAGCCGCTTGCCATTTACCGTGAACAATACAGGGGAGCCGCCGAAATCGACGTCTACGTCCGTTGCCCGGTAGCTGCTCTCGGGCGGCGCCTGGAAGAACCCGCGAAACTCTCCCAAAGTCGCGTCAAGCGAGAGTATTCCGTTGGAGAAACCTTTTGAGGGGAGTGCGGAATCCGGCACGGGGTTGCCGGTCGCGCAGTAGATTCTGCCGAGCTGGTCGTCATACGCAATGGATGCCCAGACGGAACAACCGCGTATCGCCGGATTTACCGGGCCGGTGCTGAAGCCCGAAGGCAGGCTTCCCCGAACGACAGCGGGCGGCAGCACATTTGGCTGATTCGGAACTCCTTCCGCGAACTGACACACGCAGTAGACCCAGATGACGTTTCCGGTCGAGATATCCAGACAAAAAACAAAGCCGAAGAGGCCCGGGTTTTCACCTTCTCCGATTCCCACGTAGACGCAGCCGTTCAGGATATCCAGTGCAATGACCGGCGAACTCCAAGCCGCGGCCGGGGGACCGCCGGGACTCACGTTCGTTACCGGCTGGTTATGCGCAGGGTCGGCGTGACGCAGGTCCGTGACCCATTGAAGTGTCAGGTCGGCCTGACTCAGGCAGTAGAGCTTGCCGTTGAACGCGCTGAAAAAGACCTGATTATTGATGACGGCCGGTGTACAGCCCATGCCCATGAAGCCGTGCGAGTCGCCTTCGGCCGGATCGATGCTCCACTCAAATTTCGCAACGGTCGTGCCGGTTTGTACATCGATCTTCAGAAGTTGCCCGCCATTGGCGCCATCCGCGGCCTGGCTGTTGGCGAGGCCTACGTAGACGAAGCCGTCGACAATCGCCGGAACCGAAAGCACGGGCCCGGGAATGTCGATATCGTGCAGCAGCTGCAGCGAATGCGCGTTAACGGAGTTGATGCGGCTCCCCGTCGCAAGGCCTGTATGGGCCTGGTCGCCGTGATACATCCACCAGTTCGATTGAGTCATGGTTGTTCGGTCCCTTCGGCCTGGCTTGGTTTGGCGCGTTCTGGCGTCAAAGTGTGTACTCGAAAGTCGGGCCGGCGGTTTGTCCCGGAACGACTTCAGTCGACATCAGCACGAAGGCCTGTTCCTTCATCGATTCCATTAGAGTGATAGCGGGTCCGAGCCTGTCGGGCTCACCGCCAAACGTGAGCTCGAGGGCTTTCAGAAGGCTGGTGTAGGTCTGGTTGAAAGCCCGGTTCAGTTGGAACGCCGCCGAACCCACGGTGTACGAGCCGGGGCTGGGATTGGTAATTGTCGGCAGGACCTCGCCGGGATGAAAGGCGATCGCGTGGCCGCCATATACGAACGCCGGCTTGCCCGGGCCCCGCTCAGGATTCGGAATCAGCTTCTTCCCGTAATAGATTTCCGCGAAACGGTAATAATGCGCGTCCTCATGCTCGGGATCGAGGGGGGACATCTTCGTGCCCTCCCCCTGACGAACAATGAGCTCGAGCCCAGCGTTCGCGGATTTCACATCGTGGATATTCATCGTCCGCAGCGGGCTGAAGCCCGTCGTCAGTTGTTTTTGGGGATCTCCGGTGAAAATGCCATCGCCCAGATGGCGGATTTGTTCCATGATTCCGTCGTAAAACTGTCCGATCGTGGTTTGCTGCTCCGCGCCGGCCGCGAAGTTGAGCACAGGAAAGTGGAGCGGCTCCTCGGGCTCCTCAATCACCATGAACGTATCGAGCAATAGCTGCTTCGAAAAGGGGGCCAGCCCCACGATGAGCGAGTCTTCGACGCTGCCCGGCAAGTGACCCGGATACTTCGGAACAAAACGCGGATCGTCGATCCGGGGAGCGCCGCCGATTGCGTTGAGAACGTTGCAGTCGATCGCCATATGCAGCATCTCCTGGACAACGACCGACTTGATCAGTGCGGCGATCTCGGAGTTGGTGTTCTGCCGGAGCGAATAGAGAGCGTAGAGGTATGGCGGGATGGTGGCGTGCTCCAGTTCGATGGCGTTTTGTAATGCGGACTTCAGGCCATCGACCGTTCCATTGAGATCCTGAAACAATTCCGGTTTCAGCGCGATCATCGAATGCACTCCAATCAGGGCTTCGGTCTGCCGGAATAATGCGTTCGGCCGGCCCCCGCAAAATATTTGATCCGAAGAAAAAGTGTACCCCGAGCCGGGTGTTTAATAAATACGAGACGCCGAAATACTTTGCTTTTCTTCGGAAAACGGCGGGATAATCAACGCGTGAATATATGTATGAACCGAATGCCGCGCATCAGCAGTGGCTCGAAGAATTTTTGACGGCGTTCGACGCTGTCGCGGGAAGTGTCCACGAACAGCGCGGTGAAGATCTTTTCCTTACGGCCGCAAAGAATCTCCCGCCGCCCGTAATCTCCGCCGTCGCCCACGTGCCTCGAGGCAAAGGGATGGCCGGGCTGGCGCAGGTGAGAAAGTCGGCCGTTCAAACCTGCGATCTTCAGACAGACAACACCGGCGCCGTCAAATCCGGCGCGAAGGCGGTCAACGCACGCGCAGGAATAGCGGTGCCTGTTTTGACTCCAGGCGGAGACGTCCTGGCGGTGGTTGGGGCGGCGTGGATGACCGAAGGCGATATCTCACCGGACCGCGAGCAGGTCATCATGCAAGCCGCCGCATCGCTGCCGATTTCTGTTCCATAACCAGCAGTGGAGGCGCGGCCGCCATCGCCTTGGTGCAGCCGGTGCGCAGACCGCGCCCGGAGACAGCGATTCCCTCGCAAGCCTGACGGGCGCCTGACGCGCTCTTCCCTGGCCGACGACCCTGGTTTTGGAAACGGCATCGAACTCACGGTTGAATGCGCGTGCGGTCTCGCCGAAAAATAAGGTTGTCCAGAGCAAAGGGATCGCAACGACCCAACACCAGGGTCGCGAGGCAAGCGATATAAATCAAATTAATTTCATAACCAGGCGGCCCAAACTGCGCTCCGGCAGCGGTCACGGAGAGCAACTTAATCGAACTAAAGCCATAGGGAGCCTGCGTTTTAAACATCGCGACCAACATTACGCAGACCATCGGGATGCTGGCGATGGCCACGAATGCACCGAGCAGGATGGCGATGCCGCCGAGCAGCTCGGTCAATATTGTGAGCCACGCCATGAGATGAGGGCTCGGAACACCCATCGCTTGCAGGATCGCGGCAAACGCATCCGGACCTCGGGATAACTTGGCGTAGCCGTGTTGCGCGAAGCCGTATCCAACGATCAAACGGATGGGCAGGGGCGCCCAGCGGGATTTTAGCAAAGGAAACATGGCAACTCTGTTGACATAATGACATAATGATGTCATTATGTCAATGTGAAGGTTGATACCGAAAGTGCACTGCCTCTTTACGCGCAGGTGGAATCGATCCTTGCCGCGCGGATTGCCGACGGTACTTATCCCGTCGGGAGCCGGTTCCCGAAGGAAGAGGATCTGATCGAGTCGTACTCGGTTAGCCGGACCACAATTCGGCAAGCAATCCAAAATCTGATCCGCCGAGGCCTCGTCGAAATCCGGCGCGGCAAAGGCACTTTCGTTTTACAACCCAAGATCAACCAGGAGTTGACGCAGTTGAGCGGCTTCGTGGAGGACATGCAAGTGCTTGGCCGGCGCGCGTCGGCGCGCGTCCTCGATAAACAGATAGTCCCGGCCAGTTCCGATGTGGCCAGACAGCTCAAAGTCACAGAAGGAACGCAGGTCGTGTGCATCCAGCGCGTACGCCTGGCGGACGGCGTTCCGTTGTCCTTCGATGAAACCTTTCTCCCGCGAGAACTGGGCGACAAGATTATCGAGAATGACCTGGAAACAGAGCCGATTTTCTCGCTCCTGGAGCAAAAATATCAGACTCCTTTGCTGGAAGCGGAGTATCGTCTGGAGGCCGTATCCGCTGACCCGGCCGTCGCCCGGGCGCTTGCCGTTAGCCCTGGCAGCCCGATCTTTCTCATCGAGCGGACCTCGTACACCAGCGGACATCATCCCGTCGACTACGAAAAACTCTATTACCGTGGCGATCAAATCCGTTTCGTGACCCGGTTGGCGCGCCGGCCCCCATCAGGCGGCAACTAAGATGGATGGAGCCTTTGTCCTATGGCTTTTCGGCGTGTCGATGGCAGCCAGCGCCGTCGGAGGCATGCTTGGGATGGCCGGCGGGATTTTCGTGGTGCCTGTGCTCACCATGTTCGGCCACCTCGATATTCGCGCGGCGATCGCGGCGAGCATTGTGTCCGTCATTGCGTGTTCCTGCGGCAGTGCGGCCACGTTTCTTCGCGAGGGGCTGACGAACATCCGCCTCGCGATCATTCTGGAAATGGCGACCACGGCAGGCGCTCTGACAGGAGTGCTGGCGTCGGGAATTGTCCCGGTACGCTATCTCTTCCTTCTTTTCGCGGCAATCCTCCTGCTGTCGGCGAAGCAGATGATGACGAAACGCGGTGAGCCCGCCCCAGTGAAAACCTCAGCCCCAGGGAATTCCTGGAACGGCAGACTCCAACTGAGTTCGAACTACCACGTTCACAATCTCCCTGCGGGCATGGGCTTGATGTATGGTGCCGGTCTGATCTCCGCACTGCTGGGAATCGGCAGCGGCGTACTCAAAATCCCGGCGATGGACACGGCCTTGCGCCTGCCACTCAAGGTCTCGTCGGCTACGTCGAATTTCATGATCGGCGTTACCGCCTCCGCCAGCGCCGGGGCCTACTACATGCAGGGACGTATCGATCCCGGCATCGCCGG
>DATAZF010000198.1:0-6266 GCA_036272235.1 Bryobacteraceae bacterium
AGGAGATGCCGGTGTCGGGTAAGAATGCTGCCGGGCCAAATGCGTTGCCAGGTCCTGATGCAAAGGGTAAGGATCTGGTGCTTGAAGGGATCACCGTTACCCATCCGGATCGGGTCATTTCCGAAACCGGCCATGTCACCAAGGGCGAGCTCGCGGAATATCACGCCACGGTCGCGCCCTACATGCTGCCCCGTCTCCTGCGTCACCCCCTTAGCCTGCTGCGCTGCCCCTCGGGCATCGGCAATCAGTGCTTTTACCAGCGCAATCCGGGCCGCGGCCTCGGCGCAGACGTCAAGTCCTTCCAGTTCCGGAACAAAGGCAAGAGTTATGAATATCTCTACATTGAAGATGAGAAGGGCCTGATCGAAATTATCCAGATGGGCGCGATGGAAATCCATCCCTGGGGAGCCAGTGTCGACGACATCGACCACCCGGACCGGCTGGTATTCGATCTCGACCCCGCGCCGGATGTGCCCTTCGAGGCCCTCATTCTCGCCGCGCAGGACTTGCGAAAAAGACTGGAAAGCAAAGGCCTGGAGTCGATGCTCAAATGTACCGGCGGTAAAGGCCTGCATGTCACGGTCCCATTGGCGGAAAAGGACGACTGGGCCGCTGTTAAAGCTTTCGCCGCCGGGCTTGCCCATGAAATGGTTGCCGCGGCTCCCTCGGCATATATCGCAACGATGACGAAGGAGAAGCGCAGCGGCAAGATTTTTATCGATTTCTTCCGCAACGACTATACGGCGACTGCGATCGCGGATTTCAGTGTACGGGCAAGGCCCGGCGCACCTGTTGCCCTGCCGATTTCGTGGAGGGAGTTGGAAGGTCTTGAGTCGCCGAGCCAGTTCACGATGAGGGATGTGGTGGCGCGGATCAAACGAAAGAAGCCGCCCACGGTGCCCCGGCCGCAGCGACTTCCCAGGTTATGAAGCGCACCCAGACCGGGCGAACAAATCACGAGGTCATGGACCTTGCCGCCCGCAGGGCCGGCGCAGACAATGCAAGCAGTCGCGGCACAAAGCCTTCCCCATGCCATGCGCCGGGATTCCCCTGCGTGAGCTTTGTCCAGCCCCTTGTTCATCCTCGCCACGATGTGGAAGTGTTCGAGTATGTGCCGCGCCTCCGAGCATTTCTCGCGAATGATTCGAATATCAGCGAAATTGCTGCAGCGTCAAGAAAATCGGCAGACCGAACGGCGCTTCCGGCTTCGCGACATCCTCCGCTCCGTCCGCGCTTGCCTTCTCCAGGAAGCCTTTCAGCAACTCCGGAATTACAACTCCGCCACCTGCGCCGGGAAATTCCTCGATGAATGGCGCCGTCAGGCGATGCCAGGCAGGGGCGGCAGCACATTGCCCGGACCGGAAGCAAGCCGCGGGAATCTGGAAGCACTTGCAAGGAATTCCCGACAAGTCGAACATCGGCTGACGATGTTCGATTATTGTCCGGGTGGTTGAAGCCTTAGCTCTTTGGTCGCTGCTAAGTCGTTCGAAATGTGGTGGCCAGAGACGGAATCGAACCGCCGACGCCAGCCTTTTCAGGGCTGCGCTCTACCAGCTGAGCTATCTGGCCATTGCAGGAAGGCTTACAACGGACTTACCGCGAAGGTAAGGTCAGTATATCAAGGCCCCTCAGTGTCCCGCTGGTTGCAGTTGTTCAAGATTCTCTGCCGTCTCGCGCTCAACCTCGGCGTGCAGGCTGTTGCCGTGCGCGTCCATCGTGACAATGGCCGGGAACTGGTCCACCCGCAGATGCCACATGGCTTCCGGCACTCCGAAGTCGAGCAGGTTGACGTCGAGCACCTCCCGCACGGTGCGCGCGTAATACTGCGCTGCGCCGCCGATGGCATTGAGATAGACGGCGCCGAACTCCTTGAGCGCGGCCGAGGTTTTCGCGCCCATGCCGCCTTTACCGATCACCGCGCGGACGCCATAGCGCTTGATCACATCCGCCTGATAGGGTTCTTCACGAATGCTCGTCGTCGGACCCGCGGCTTTGACGGACCACTTGCCTTCGCTCTGGAGCATGACCGGCCCGCAGTGATACAGCACCGCGCCATTCAGATCGACGGGCGGCGGGTTTTTCATCAGATGGGCGTGGACCGCATCGCGTCCTGTATACATCTCGCCGCGAATCAGGACGACGTCGCCAACTCGGAGCCCACGCACCTTCTCCTCTGTGAGCGGCGCGGTGAGAATTACCTCGCGGCCTGTCAGCGGGAAGCCCTCTCCCTTCGTCATGTGATCGGCGGCGCGGGATGGATCGCGATAAAGCCACTGTGTGATCGCGCCTGTCGCCGCGTCGAGACGCACGCCGAGACGCCGGAATGCCCAGCAGTTGTAAGCGACCGAAACGAAGAAGCTGGCCGGGAGCCGATTCGCCGCCGCGATCTTGCATCCGATGAGTGAAATCCTGCCGCCGAAGCCCATGGCGCCGACGCCAAGCTCGTTCGCTTCTTTCATGATGCGCGCTTCGAGTTCCGCAAGCTCAGGATCGGGATTAACGTCGTCGAGCGTGCGGAAGAGTTGTTCCTTCGCGACATCGTAGCCGTGCGCGCGATCGCTTCCGATGCAAACGCCCAGTGCGCCCGGAGCGCAGCCCTGTCCCTGCGCCTGCCACACCGCATGCAGGATGCATTTGCGCACGCCTTCGAGAGTACGGCCGGCGCTGCCCATATGGTCGAGCGTGGCGGGCAGGGAATACTGCACGTTCTTGTTCTCGCAGCCGCCGCCTTTCAGGATGAGCTTCACTTCGACCTCGTCCTGCTCCCATTGTTCGAAGTGAATGACGGGAGTGCCCGGTCCGAGATTGTCTCCGCTATTCCGGCCGGTGAGCGAGTCGACTGAGTTCGGGCGCAACTTACCCAGCTTCGTCGCCTCGGCCACGGCGGCGCGAATAGCCTTCCTGATGACAAGCTGATTGGAGCCGACCGGCGTGTGGACGAAAAACGTTGGCATGCCGGTATCCTGACAGATTGCGCCCGAGTCGTCGGCCGCCATGTCGATGTTTGAAAAGATGATGTTGAGAGCCTGGGAAGCCTGCGTATCCGGCTTCTCGGTGAGGCCGGTGGCAGCCATGGCGGCACGCACGTCCGGAGGCAAATTGGTAGATGTCTGGGTGATCAGTTCGACGAGGCTATCTTGCAGGAATTGCATGGGAAAGCACTATTGTAGCGGTACGATTGAGGTATGGCAGTCCGTGCGACGATGACCGCCGAGGAGTTCGACGCGCTTCCCGAAGAGGAGGGGCGTAAGTGGGAACTGCTGGACGGGGAACTGATCGAAGTGTCGAGTGCAACGCCAAAGCATAATCGTATTGTCGGGCGGCTTTTTAAACTGCTCGACACCTTTGCAGAGTCGCGTCGACTGGGCGCCGCTTTGCTGGAAACCGACCTTGCCGTCAGGGCCAACACTCGCCTTCGCCCTGACATGGGATTTTTTTCGGCCGAGACGTGGGAGACAGTGGATCTGGATCTCGTTCCAGTCGTTCAGACTCCCGATATCGCCGTCGAAGTGATCTCACCGTCCGAGACAGCCACCACCATCAACCGGAAAGTGGACGCCTACCTCAAATGGGGTGTGCAGGAAGTCTGGCTTATCGAGCCGGAAATCCGAACGCTTTTCGTGCACACTCTGGCTGGTGCGCAACGGCTGAGCGAAGGCGCCATGCTCACTTCAGAATTCGTACCCGGCTGGCGCTTGCAGATCTCCGAGCTTTTCGAAAACCTCTAACCCAGCAGACGCGCCATCGGCTTCGCGAAATAGGTCAGGATGAAATCGGCGCCGGCTCTCCGGATCGACGTGAGGCTCTCGACCATCGCCCGCTCCTCATCGATCCACCCATTCTGCGCCGCCGCCATGATCATCGAATATTCTCCGCTCACCTGGTAGGCCGAAAGTGGCACATCGAAGCGATCGCGCGCCTGGCGGATCAGATCGAGGTAAGGCATCGCGGGTTTGACCATGATCATGTCCGCGCCTTCTTCGAGATCGAGCTCGATCTCGCGCATCGCCTCGCGTCCGTTGGCGGGGTCCATCTGATAGCTGCGACGGTCGCCGAACTGTGGCGCCGAATCCGCTGCCTCGCGGAAAGGACCGTAAAAAACCGATGCGAATTTGGCCGAATAAGCAAGAATCGGTGTGTTGCTGAAACCATTTTCGTCGAGTCGCTTCCGAATCGCCCCCACCCGCCCGTCCATCATGTCGGAAGGAGCAACGATATCGGCGCCGGCCCGCGCATGCGACAACGCGCCGGCAGCCAGCCATTCGAGCGTAGTGTCGTTATCCACTTCACCGTCGACAATCTTGCCGCAATGCCCGTGGCTCGTATATTCGCAGTTGCAAACGTCGGTGATCACCAGCAGGTCCGGCAACTCCCGCTTAATGGCGCGGATGGCTCGCTGCACAATGCCGTCGTCGGCGTAGGCGCCCGAGGCTTCCTCGTCCTTCGATTCCGGCAGCCCGAAAAGAATGATGCCGCCGATCCCAAGGTCCCGCACTTCGCGGCATTCCTCCACTGCGGTATCGACCGACAACTGGCATTGCGGAGGCATCGAGCCGATCGGCTTCCGAATGCCTTCGCCGGGGCAAATAAACAGCGGTAGGATGAAATTGGCTGGTTCGAGCCGCGTCTCGCGGACCACGCGGCGAATCGATTCGGTCGATCGCAGCCGCCGTAGTCTGTGTATCGGAAAAGGCATCTGAACGGATTCTATCGTCCGGGCGCGTGCAGGAAAACCGGAATTCCTCCGCATAACCCCATCCCGTGCCGCTCGATAGGTTTATAATCTGCCCTATAGAGCTTTCAGGAATGCCATGCAATCAGAGTTGAATCTGGTACCGGATGCCCTTGACACCGCGCCGCGAAACATTACAATAATTCGTATCTCAAGCGTTGATTATGCAACCCGCCTGCGAGCATAAGAAAACAATCGTCCTCGCCCGTCGAGACGGAGTGGACTACGTCGAGTGCGTCGACTGCCGGCAGATCTTCGAGGCCGAAGATCTGGAACCGGTGAGCGCCGAAACCGAAGAGGAGTAACCAGAACCGCCCGCCGCAGTCTTCCGCACGATCCCAAAAAACAACCTCGACGTCTCCTCTACTGGCTGTTGACGGTGCCTGCTAGCATACGTCTATATGCACGATATGGGGATGTTTCGCGCCAATCTCGACGCTATGGCCGAGCGTCTGGCGACGCGCGGATGGACGCTGCAACTCGATCAATTTCGCGACCTCGACGCGCGGCGCCGGGCCGCCATTACCGAGACCGAGGAATTGCGCCGCGACCAGAATAATCAGTCGCGCGAGGTTGCAAGATTGCGCAAGGAAGGTGCGGATACTACCGATTTGCAGCGCGCCTCGCGGGAAATCGGCGAGAGAATCACCGCTCTGGCGAAAGCCGCCGAAGAGGTGGATTCCACGTATCGCGAGCTTTTGGCGGGAATTCCCAACCTTCCACATGAGTCGGTCCCGGTCGGCAAATCCGCTGAGGACAATTTGGTCATCCGGACATTCGGCGAGCCGCGCGCCTTTGATTTCGCGCCCAAAGCGCATTGGGATATCGGTCCGGACCTCGGAATTCTCGATTTCGAACGTGCCACGAAAATCACCGGCGCCCGCTTCGCCGTGTATTTCGGGCTGGGCGCGAAGCTTGAGCGGGCGCTGATCAATTTTATGCTCGACACGCATACGCGCGAGCACGGTTATACCGAAGTATTGCCGCCCTTCGCAGTCAACTCCGCGAGCCTTTACGGAACCGGTCAGTTGCCGAAATTCGCCGAGGACCTTTTCAGACTGGAGAACACGGACTACTGGCTGATTCCGACGGCGGAAGTCCCGGTCACGAATCTCTTTCGCGATGAGACCATCGAGGCGGAGAAGCTGCCGATCAGTTTCTGCGCCTATACGCCGTGCTTCCGAAGCGAAGCGGGGTCTTACGGGCGCGATGTGCGCGGAATTATCCGCCAGCACCAGTTCCAAAAGGTGGAGTTGGTGAAATTTACGAAGCCGGAAAACAGCTACGATCAACTGGATCGTCTGACCGGCGATGCGGAGGATATCCTTCGGCGGCTTGAGTTGCCATTTCGGACCGTCGTTTTATGCACCGGCGACATGGGATTCGGCTCGGCCAAGACCTATGACATCGAAGTCTGGCTGCCGGGCCAGAACGGGTACAAAGAGATTTCATCCTGCTCGAACTATGAGGCATTTCAGGCCAGGCGGGCGAATATCCGCATGAAGAGTGGGAAGAAATCTGAATTCGCACACAC
>DATAZF010000199.1:0-9688 GCA_036272235.1 Bryobacteraceae bacterium
GAACCCGAGTTGGCGGTGCCGATGCCGAGAAGCGGAAGGTCATCGAGCTGATCGATGGAGACGTTGTGGCTCACATCGCCGCTTTCCGTCTTCAGCAGGGAAGCCTCGGCGGTAACTGTCACCGTTTCGGTCGTGGCATTACCGACCTGCAGCGTGATGTCTTCTCTGATAGTCTGCGCCGCGCCGACGGCAAGGCCGGGGTGTTGGTACGCTTTGAAACCAGTTACTTTTGCGCTAACGCTGTAAGTGCCAACCGCCAAGTCCGGAATCGTATAGTTCCCGGTATTTGTCGATACCGCCGGGAAAACAACTCCCGTTTGCGCATTCGTCGCTTCCACGCGCGCGCCTGGTACAACCGCGCCCGCTGGATCCGAAACCGTTCCTGTGATGGTCCCGTTGCCGACCTGGCCGAACGCCAGCGATGCAACGATCCCGAAAAGTAGAGCCACCCGTAAAGACACACTACTGCGCATTACTTACAGTCCCCCCCAAGAAAATTTGATCAATTCCTGCAAAAGCCCCTGAACACTTGTGATCGCGACAATGCTATAAAGCTTTCGATCTGTTGTCAATAGGGAACAGGCGATTCCGCCGGCGATGCGGCGGCCGGATGGTCCCTGCCAATCAGCCGTAAGCTATTGAAACTTAGAGAGAAACTCTGTGGTACCCGTAAGTCCGGCTGTGCGGCCGTTTCCGACGATTAGCAGCTGAGTAGAACCCGGCCTCTGGTTATAGTAAATTCCGGGCCCCCCGCTGTTCGCTATGTTGAGCCAGTGGGCCAACTCAGATTCGTCAGGCGCACGTTCCAGAATCAGGTAGTAAAGCATCGTGACGTAAAGCGAATTTGTATGGTCGGACCTGAACGTTTCAGAGCTTCGGAATTCCGGGCTCTCGAACAAGCGGGTGAATAAGAGGAAGGGCTCCGTCGCGCTGCCCGCATTGAATTCCGCGGGCGCCGGGTCTCGGCCCAACATATTTTTATAGAGACACTCAGCCACTGCCTGCGGACTCTGCGAGCACGAACTCCCACTGAGGATCGCAGCGAACTGCGCTGGCGCAGGCGTTCCGTTTCGAAGCGCCTGCACCGCTGCCAGCCACGCGAAATATTCCGGAGCGGAACCGCTGACCGCCTGATACATGCCCATAACCAGGAAAGCGGAAGTCCGCGCCTCGGGGCTGTCCATGAGATGGGCGGTCACGAGATCGGCGGTCACGCGACCGATTGTGGGCGCTGTCTGACCAGGCCCGGAAGCGAGTCCTGACGCATCCGGTTCCCGCCCGAGGATGTGTTGATAGAGGTACGCCACCTCGCGATTCAAAATCGGAGCGGTGGACCCGGCCTCGTCGATCGTCAGCGTCACTTTGTTGCTGGCGCCTTCCACTTGAATGACGCCCGTGCGCGATGCGGTGCTGGTATTGCTGAATACGTTGAACCCGATTGACCCGCCGCCAGTCGATGTCACGACCAGCCAGGGCGCGCTCGACGTGGCTGTGAGTGTTCCGGAGCAGGCGTTGCAGGCGAGACTGGCTGGAACCGAAGGAGAGAGCCCGCGGGTGGAAGTCCCCAGCGCGGACACCTGCGCCGAGAAGGTTTGCACAACCTTGTCTTTTGCTCTGACATTTGCGCCGTGAGCGATGAGCCAGGCAATCACCGCATCCGCACCACGCAACGAAGCGCCATTTAAAGCGGTCTGCCCCTTGCCGGTTGTGGCATTGATGTCAGCCCCGTGGTCCAGGCACAATTTGATGGCTTCCATCGCATCCGATTCTGTGCCGTGGCTCTTGCCGTCGCGCCAACCCACTCCCGCAGCCACCATCAGCGGCGTCACGCCTTCCTTTGTGGCAAGACGCGGATCGGCGCCTTTCTCAAGTAGAAGACGCATTACTTCCAGATCGTCCGACTTGGCGGCCCGAAGGAACGGCGTCGCGCCGGCGCCGAGAGTGTAATCGGCAACGTCGAGCGGGCCTCGCGGTGGAATCGTATCGGTGAGTTGCGCGTTGGGATTCGCACCGTGTGCGAGCAACGCCTTGATGACGTCGATACTGTCGAGCTTGTCGGCAGGCCTGGGGTCCGGACGGGTTGAAGTATCGAGCCTGTGCATGTCCACGGCGGCGTACAGGGCTGTCCGGCCCCTGCTGTCGCGAGGGTTCGGGTCGGCGCCATTGTCGAGGAGAAACGCAGCAAAATCGAAATGGAAATTGATAATCGCTTCCACCAGTGGCGTAATGCCGTCGGGGTCCGCCAGGTTGATGCGGCCTCCGGCGTTCACCAGCGCGCGCCCTGAAGCGAGGTCGCCCTGGCGCGCGGCGAAGAGAAGCGCAGTGAAGCCGCCGCGGGGATAATTCATGGGCACGCTGCCCTGCTTTGGCATGAGCCCTGTGAAATCGAAAACACGCGAGCTTGCGTTGACGTCCGCGCCGTGTTCGATCAGCAACTGAACCACGGCAGGGTGCTTCTCTGCCGCCGCCCACATGAGGGCGGACTGGCCGCGCCAGTTCTCCTTCTCGTTGACACGGGCGCCATGGTCGAGCAGGATCTTTACCGCATCGATGTTGCCGGTGCGGGCGGCGGTCATCAGGGCGGACTCACCTTCCGGTTGCGCGCTGTTGGGATTCGCGCCGGCTTTGAGCAGTCTTTCGATTATCGCGGCGTCGCCGTTCAGGCAGGCTTCGAGCAGCGGGGAGACCCCATAGCGGTTCGCGATGCTTACGTTCGCTCCGGCCGTGAGGAGCAGATCGACCAGCCCCGCATCATCCCAATGCGCGGCCCAGAGGAGGGCGGTCGAACCATCTGACATGGCCGCATTCAGGTCGGCGTGTTGATCCAGCAGCGCGTGGATTGCGCCGGTGTCCTGCCGCTGCGCCGCGTCGGCGAGGGAGGCGGCTGTTGAATCGATACTCCACGCCGGGCCTCCTGTGAAGAGGGCGGCGAAGACAAGGATGACAGTGGCCGAAAACCGGGGGGTTGGGACAACTCCGTTGAACACCCGCTGTAAATCAGTGACTCCATGGGGAGGCCGAAAATGCGCCGGGATAAGTCCCGACCACGGGCATCGAGTCCCGGTCATCTTGTCCCGGGATAAGGCCTGGGCACCAGGCTGCGACTGGCCGACTGGCATGAATATCCAGTGTCACCTGGTTTTGTGGCGCCGGCGACAAGACCGCCAGCGCCACAAAAACCTGGTGCCGGTAGAAAACCAGGTGGCACAGGTCAGCAAGTCGCTAAACCTCTGCAAGCGCACCGGTGCTGTCGCCGACCTTATCCTCTGGGACACCTGCGCGGTGAAGCAGGCTCACCAGCAGGTTGGCCGCAGGGGTGTCTTCGGCAAACTTCAGGTGACGGCCGCCTTTGAGCCCGCCGTATCCGCCCGCCACGAGAAGCGGCAGCGGCTTGTGATTGTGCGTATTGCTGTTGCTCATGGAGCTGCCGTAGAGAATCAGCGAATGATCCAGCAGGTTGCCGTCGCCATCGGGGGTCGAGCGCAGCTTGTCGAGAAAACGCGCGAACAACGTGACGTGATAGTTCTGAATCTTCACCAGCTTCGCGAGTTTCACCGGATCGTCCTGATGATGGGACGTGGCGTGGTGTGGCTCCGGCACGCCCACCTGCGGATAGGTGCGCTGGCTGAGCTCGCGGGCCAGCATGAAGCTGAAGATGCGAGTCATGTCGGTCTGATACGCCAGCGCCATCAGGTCGAACATGAGTCTCGCGTGTTCTTCATAAGAATCCGGCACGCCGGCTGGTGCTTCGGGGACCGGCGCGGAGGTTACACTCTGCCTTTCGGCAATCTGCAGGCGGCGCTCGATTTCGCGTACGTTCTCCAGGTAGTCGCTCAATCGCGAGCGATCACGCGGGCCGATATTGGTTTCGAGGCTGGGTATTTCCCGGGTGATCTCGTCCAGAATGCTGCGGTCTTCCTGCAGGCGCCCCGCACGCCGGTCCGGAGCGCCCCCGTCGCCGAAGAGTTTTTCGAAGATGACGCGCGGATTGATTTCCATGGGCAGCGGCGTGGTGGCTGTCCGCCAGGAAATTGTGTTCATGTAGCTGCAGCTATAGCCGGTGTCGCAAGCTCCAACGACGCCGGTCATGTCTTCCGTGGTGATCTCGATCGAGGGGTAGCGCGTGTTCTGGCCGATGTGCTGTGCGGCGATCTGGTCGATGGTGATGCCGGCGCGGATGTCCTCGCCTTCGGTGCGCTTGGGATGAACGCCGCTGAGGAACGTGGGGCTCGACCGCGCGTGATCGGCGCCGCCGTCACCGAGTGAATCGGCCTGATGATGGGCCAGACCGCTGAGGATCAAAATGCGATCGCGAAAGGGCGCGAGCGGCTGCAGCACCGGCGAGAATTCGAAATTGGAGCCCGTCGCCAGGGGTGTCCACTTATCCATCACGGCGCCGTGTGGAATGTAGACAAAGCCGAGGCGCGCCAGTGGATTCGCGGCCGTCCGGGTCTGGGCCGTCAGAGCCGGGACCATCGCATCCAGCAGAGGCAACGCCAGCGCGGTTCCGGCGCCTCGCAGAAATGCGCGGCGGAGCAAATGCTTCTTCGTGACGAACGTCATGCTCTCTACTTATGGTTTGGCGCGAAGCGCACAAACCGGTGCTTACGGCACGCTACCTGATGATATCTCCGCCGCTTTGATTTTCATTTGAAATGGCGTGCTTCGAACGATGCCGAGCACAATGGAAGAAAAGCGATAGTCGCTCGCCGCAGCCTGGGCGGCGATGGCGCGCACAGCCGGCGCGTCGTTGTAATCGAGACCGCGACCGAGCGCGAAAGTGAGAAGCTTCTCCGCCAGCGTTGCAGCGAACCGGTCAGGCCGCGCGAGAAGGGCATCACGCAGGCTGGCCGGACCCTCGACGCTCGCGCCATCGGGCAGCACACCGGAGGCATCGATGCGCGCGCCGTCCTCACCCTTGGTTCGCCAGCGGCCCACGGCGTCGAAGTTCTCGAGCGCGAAGCCAAGCGGGTCCATCGTGGCGTGACAGCCCGCGCACGCCGGGTTCCTGCGGTGTTCCTCCTGCCGCTCACGTACGCTCGCCGGATGTCCGCCTTCGGTATTTTCCTTGAGCGGAGGAGTGTTGGGCGGCGGCGCCGGCGGCGGCGCGCCCAGAATATTTGTCAGGATCCACTTGCCCCGCAGTACCGGCGAGGTACGCGTTGCGTATGACGTAACCGCGAGAATGCTGGCCTGACCCAGCAGCCCTCGCCGCACCGGATCTTCGATCCTCACGCGCCGAAACCGGCTGCCGTAGATGTTGGGAATCCCATAATGGCGGGCCAGGCGCTCATCGACGAACGTGAAGTCGCCACGCAGGAAGTCCATGATGCTGCGGTCCTCACGGACGATACTGTCGACGAACAATTCCGTTTCGCGGCGCATCGACTGGCGCAGGTTGTCGTCGAAATCCGGAAACGTCCGGGGATCGGGAGTGAAAGCCCGAAGATTACGGAGAAAGAGCCACTGTTCCGAGAAGTTTGTAACGAGCGAGCTGGAACGAGAGTCGGCGAGCATGCGCCTGACTTCGTGATCGAGCTCGGCGGGATCCTTGAGTTTGCCCTCGGAAGCCGCGTTCAGAAGTTCATCGTCGGGAAGGCTCGACCACAGGAAGAACGACAGGCGCGAGGCCAGTTCCACGTCGTTGATGCGATAGACCGAACCAGGGGTCAGGCCGGCGGGCTCGTGCTCCATTCGGAAAAGAAACCGGGGATTGGAAAGAATCAGGCGCAATGCACGCTCAATTCCGCTTTCGAAGCTTCCATTCGCGCGTCCATTGCGATAGAACGCAAGCAACGGCTGCACATCGGCGTCCGTGACTGGCTGCCGGTAAGCGCGGCGTGCCAGCGCGGCGAGAATCTTCGTGGCGCATGGCATCTCCTCGGCCGCGTTGGCGGGCAGACAGGAGAAAATACGGCGCCGGCTCGGCGTATCGCCTGAACCGGCCGCATTGTAAGGACCCGCGACGATCAACCTCTCGATATGCGGCAGCCCAACTTCGTTAACCGGGTCGAGCGTCGTGCGCAGAAAGGGCTGAAGGGTGTCGTCGGACTCGGCATGGTCCTCCTGAACGAAAGTGACTCCGATGGAGTGCGGACCGCCTTTGACTCGCGCGCGGAACTGCAGGCGCGCTTCGAGCGCTTCACGGCTCGCGGTGGGATTTTTGGTGGCGAGATCCGTGTCTTCTTTGCCTCCGACAGTTACCTCAAATATCCGGGCACCATCCAGCAGAATTTCCACGTGGTGCGGCTCTTCCAGACCCCGGGTCACTTCCACGCTGTTGCGCGCCAGCGCCGCTTTAATGGTGTAATCGCCATCCAGGGGGAAGTTGTGACGGACGACTAATCCGCCGCGTGTGCCGAGGGGCAGGCCCTCCACATGTTGATCCTGCGAAAGGTCGGGACGGGTTCGATACGTGTCGATGATTGGCCCAATGGTCATATCGCCCACCGCGAGGCTGGCGATTTTCCGCGAGGTATTCACATACTGTTCCAGGAGTGCGGGCGATGTACCCAGAACATCGGCGATATTGTCGAAACCGTAGCTTTCGTCGTCGGGCGGCAGGAGGGAAGACACATCCAGGTCGAGCGACAACAGATCTCGGATGGCGTTCGCGTATTCCGTCCGATTCAGACGATGCAGAATGAACCGGCCGGGATTGGGTTTTGCGGCGGCCGCGCGATCGAGCGAAGTTTCGAGGGCAGCGATCAAGTTCGCGGCGTCGGCTTTTTCCGGCCGGGGACTACCTGCCGGCGGCATCGCGCCGGAGCGTAGCTTGCGGATCACCTTTTCCCAGATCTCGGGGTTTGCGGAAGGGTTGGATATGTCTGCCTTGTCAAGCAGCAGGCCAGCGGTCCTGATTGTCTGGTTGTGGCAGGTTACGCAGTATTGGTTCAATAAGGCGCGTGGTTCGGCGGCTGCCGCGCGGACCGAGCCGGCAGCAAGCCCGAAAACCAGGAGAACAATCTGTCTGGCGCCCATGAAGGAACATCTAAAAGCGTATTCCATTGGCTGGCTGGTTGTAACGAATCCGCGGGTGGTGAACCACTTGCAGAACTCGATGCGGATGGCATTGACAAGCAATTCTGGTTGTGCAGGGTCGGGTATTGATGAGCAAAGACAGGAAAAATGGATGTGGAAGGAGTTTATTGACGGAGATCGGGACGTGGGTAGTCTGAAACCAACTCGCAAACGTTGATTGGCAGGACTTTGCGGCGCTGAACTCAGTCAGACGCCGCCATGCGCAGCCATTGGTCGACAGTGAGGGCGAGTACTCCGAACATCAGATGGGCCATTACCTTCGCTGCGCCGCGCACGCGGATTTGACTGGCTCCGAACTCATCCTTCAGCCGGGCATTGAGGCGCTCGCTCATGGTGCGGGTCTTTGTAGCGATCCTGCTGCGCCCAGCTCAGTTGCGGCGTCGGCTTATCCGGAAATACTTTCTGCATCTGCAAAGGCTTTTTCGTGCCACGCCGCGGATGCGGCGCAATGACGGACACATGGTGGAGCTGCCGGCTGTGTGCGTGGATCTCGGTGGCGTCGTACGCCGAGTCCATTCAGTCGTAGAGGTAGACCACGCGTTCACCGCTCATCGTCATCAGGGGAACGGCAACCTGCGAATCATTCACGCTGGCGCTGGTGAGAATGGCGCTGATGGGAAGTTGTCCGTCGGCCACATCCAGATGCAGCTTGTAACCACGCCAGTGCCGTTTTGACAAAGGAGGCAGTGAATGCCCTTCGATAACCCGAAGGCCGTCTGGCCGATTCCGCTGATGCAAATCGAAGAGACAGTGGCGACTCAACTCGGACCCGGTCGCGTTCCGGGTAACGCGGCAGCACCGTGCCTGAGCCGGCAGGTATCGATGTATTTGGCGAAATACGTGGGTGGCTGGAGCATTCGCCCGGTCCAGCCAGAGACCGGTTCCGTTCTCGTCTACCCTCGCTGGACACTCCGGCCACAGCGCCCGGACGAGGTCAAGCCAGCCCTCTAGCCGTTCGCGCAACTTGCGTGGACGACTGTAATCTGCGCTGCCGGGCTGACTTACGAGTCCGATCTCTCCGAACAAGGGGACCCGTTCCCTTCCTTTCGCCACAAAACAGCGGTAGGACAGCCAGGTGAATAGGTCCAGAGCAGCCAGGGGCACCAGCAATGCTTGCCGAAGATCGGTCGTTTCTATAATGGCCGCCACCACACGACAGTTCTCCACGCGATCGCAAAGATCGAGCGGCTGCGAAAGACCGACGAGGCATTTGATTCTCTGATTGACGTGCTGATAGCTACGCTCACATCGGAGACAAAGAACTTCGGAGCGGGAACCGGCGTGTCATTGGCGGATTCTAAACTCATCGATGCCGTTGCCATGCGGGTCATCCATCGCCTGAAAGAGCTGATACCAGAACGTTGGGAACGGGCCGATTCACATGCGATTCTTGCGCAACTCGGGGCAGCGAAACTTCAGGCGCCGATGGCCAGTCATGCAACTGATTCTGCTGGACAGCCCGGCATCTGACGCAATGTTTTCGCGCTGGAGCCTGGGTCTGCAGCACTTCGATACGCTGGGTGAGGAACTGAGCGGAACCGCCGAGATAAGCATGTGGATCTGAAAACGGAATAGACGCTGCGGGACACCGCGATAGAAAGACAAAATGGCGGATTCCATATCCACATCGAAGAGTTATCAGGAGCTCCTGACACATCTGAAGAGTCAGATTCGGAGAGCGCAGGTCCGTGCTTCCGTTGCTGTGAACCGCGAGCTGATTTTGCTCTACTGGGGGATCGGGAGGCAAATTCTGCAGCGTCAGGCGAGCGAGGGGTGGGGAAGTAAGGTCGTTGACCGGCTTGCGAAGGACTTACGTTCCGAATTTCCAGCCATGGGCGGCCTTTCCCGAACCAATCTGCTCTATATGCGCGCTTTCGCCGAGACCTGGCCGGATGAGTCAATTGTCCAACAGGTTGTTGGACAAATCCCGTGGGGGCACAATGTCCGCCTGCTCGACCTGGTGAAGGACTCCAACGAGAGGCTTTGGTACGTTCACGCCGCGATTGAGAACGGATGGAGCCGAAACGTGCTCGTCCTCCAGATCGAGAGTGGCCTCTACCGGCGGCAGGGAAAAGCCATCACCAACTTTCAGGCGACGCTTCCGAAATCGCAGTCTGACCTCGCACAGGAACTCTTGAAGGATCCATACAACTTCGACTTCCTGACCCTCACGACGGAGGCGCAGGAGCGCGATCTGGAGAGTGGACTTCTCGCCCACCTGCGGCAGTTCCTGATCGAACTCGGTGTCGGCTTCGCCTTCGTCGGCAGCCAGGTTCCCCTCGAAGTTGGAGGCGAGGACTTCAGACTGGACCTCCTCTTTTACCATCTGAAGCTTCGATGTTTTATTGTCATAGATCTCAAAATGACGCCATTCAAGCCGGAGTATGCCGGCAAAATGAACTTCTATCTCTCCGCTGTCGATGACCTGCTTCGGCACGCCGACGACAAGCCGAGCATCGGTCTCATTCTCTGCAAGACGAAGAACAGGATCATCGCCGAATACGCGCTACGAAACAGCGCTACCCCGATGGGCATCTCAGAATTCAGGCATCTCGAAAGACTCCCCGATCAGCTCAAAGGCACGCTGCCGACGATTGAAGAGATCGAGGCCGAATTGGGCTCGCCCGGGTCACTGTCGGACAGCTAA
>DATAZF010000200.1:0-15045 GCA_036272235.1 Bryobacteraceae bacterium
ACACGGCTTAAATTCCCCGTGATGTTACGATGGGTTCAATCCTTACGGCGGCTGTAGCTCAGTTGGTAGTAGCGCCAGATTGTGGTTCTGGATGTCGAGGGTTCAAATCCCTCCAGCCGCCCCAAATTAAAACGTTTAAAATCAGTAATGTGCTCACTAAAAAATCCCGTGTACCAGCCGTGTACCAAAGACGGGCACACTGTGGTAGCCTCTCGGCTTGCCTTTTGAGTTATACCGCCGTCATCTGAAAACCTGCCCCGAGCGGCAAAAAGGAATAGACTCCACGAATTGCCTCTGCCCGGTATAGGTCGATGGATACCATCCAAAGACCGGCGTGCAGGTGCGGCGTTCTGTCGGCACGCGGGATTGGCAGCGGACCGGGCGCCTTCTCGATCGCTGGGAGTCGGAGGTCAGGGCCGGCGATTATTGAAGCGCTCCGGATTCCGGAACTCGTAACTCTGGCCGCCGATTACATCGGCGATTGCAAGGTTCGAAAGCTCGCCGCATCGAGCATACGCAGTTACTTCCAATACCTGATGTTCGACTACACGAACCACGTGTGGCCGAACATTCCGCACTAGCTATGAAAGCGGATTTGTGCTGCGCAGGCGTGTGTGGGGTGGCGTGCGCGTTACCCGGGCCCAAAATCGTAGTCGCTTCGCGTCACGCGCTTAATCGCGTGGTATTTTCTTCCGAGCATCGTCGTGGCGTCCTCCGCGTATTCGATGACGTAAACGACGCGGGTTTCGTAGAAGTGTCCAGTTGGACTAAGGTATCCAATACAGCCATAAAGAAAGTTCCTGAGCGATTCAGGTCTAGGCTGAGCCATGCTGTCGACGCTGGGATGAATGATGCGTGTGTCCGAGGACCCTTGACGAATCGGATAGCCGAATCGTGGAGCCAGGCTATCGGGTGGTGCACCTGGAAAACGTTCATACTCCCTACAAAGATCGGCATGGTGCAGTGGTGTCCAGATTCTCGTCTCAGGCTTTCCGTTGAGAAAAGTGACGGCGAATGCTGGTTTTCCCGTCAATATGGCCGGAGATTGCCCGAAGTTGGTGAGTTTCAAAGTAAAGCTGGCGATCGGCTCACGGATCGAGTTCGATCCTACCGGTATATCTCCCGGGATAAAACTGCTAATGTCAAGCGGTTCCATATCGATCCATGGTCGGGTCTGGGCTTCCAAGGCGCTTTCGGATTGTTCGAGAGCGGAAGCGGATTGCTTAATGCTGGCTTCCAGCGCAGCTTTTGCCTGTTGGTCGCTGGCTGCTCTGGCAATGTCCAGTCGCGAGATCTGATCTTTCAATCTCTCAGCAGTTTGCTGTTGCGCCGTGGCCGCGTTGGACATGGCGGTGCTCTGCGAGTGCATCTCACTAAGCGTCTTAGCAGCGGATTCGTCGCTGGACGTCAATGCCTTGCTGGCGGTGTTCGCCGCCTTGTTGGCCGCACTTGCAGCGCGCCACGCGATCAAGTTTCCTATCCCGCTCACTATAACCAGAAGAAAAGTAAAAACGGCAATTCGAACATTGGTCGTGTGCTGCTGGCTGGCGGTATTGGCTTGGGCTTCAGTCGCTTTGACCAATCTTTCGTCGCGAGCGTCTCTGCTTTTCTTTTCTTCATGTTCTGCTTTCTTGTGTGTCTCGCTGGCGCGTTCTTCGTCGGTTTGAGGGCCATGGAGCAGGGGAACATGTGGAAACTCATCATCTCCGCCGGGTTTATCGTGGCTGCTCATTTATTCGTAGTCATCGGGGTGCCGACTGGTCTTTAAGTTTACGTTTCCGTTCCGGTCCTTTCTGATCGCATCCGCCGCGAATTGGCCTTGTGCTCCCGACCGGCACTGAGAAAGCAAGTATATTACCGGCAAAATTCTGACCATGAAAATCCTCATCGCAACTATTCTTCTTACAGCCAGTATCCTTTCGGCTCAGACCGCAGGCACCGTAAGCGTAACCTCGCTCGGCGCCACGATCAATGCGACGGCCGGCGCGGCTTCTGACTCTACGCAGATCGTCTGCACTGAGTTAACGAAGATTCGCTTTGGCGAATCGAGACCCGAGGCCGTGTACCAGTGTGTACCGAAAGTGGTGGATGAAAGGAGTTTGTGCGGAGATTTTCAACGGGTAAGTACCTGTAAAATTCAATAGAGCCGCCATTGCCATCTTGAAAAGCCATCCAGCCGCCCCATTTTTCTCGTTGAAAATAAAAAGACGCCCGTGGACTCAGCTTGCACGTTCTCTTCTTCCTGGTAGTCGGAGGTTATACCTCAATCGGCAATCTTGACCCTGGCCCGGTTGCGCCCCAAAATCCGAGCATGCGGATTATTCTCCTCGCAGGACTGGCGGCATGCTTGTTCCAGGCCCAGGGCGCTCCTTCCATTTCTTCGAACACCCGGATCTACATCGACGCCGCCAGCGGACTCAACGCCTACCTCCCGGTCGCGCTGGAAAAAAAGCATGTCCCGGCGCGCGTTACGACCGATAAGGCGAGCGCCGACTATGCCGTAGAATCAACCGGCCGCCTGGTTGACTTGAAGAGCGGAGACGTCCTGCTTGCTCGTCCTGCGGATGCCAAATTGAACCGCCGCGCCCTTCAAAACAGCGCCGATGCGTGTGCCAAACGCCTTGCAGCGGTGCTCACGCTGCGGCCTGAGAAGCGCAAGTCTTTGAAAACAGCGGCAAAGGATTTGCAGATCTGGCCTTCCAAAGATCCTGCGCTCAATTTTTAGAACGCAAGAAATAGCACATTTCTCCTACCCAGGTCCTGGCAAATGCCTTGGGTACCAGGGCTTTCCCTTATAGCAACTCGGCGCAGATACCGTTACATTTTAGTCTGCGACGGCACATTTGTCCGAAGCGCAGCGGGTGGCAGGTTACAATTTTCAGAGGACGCCCAACAGCATGCCCCGAAACTTTAAGAACACCCCGGGGCGTCGACTCAACCCCCTGCGGGAAATGGTTTCGGACCAGAAACGGTCGGCCGAAGTAGCCCGCAATCGCGAGCGCGCTGAGAAATTAAAGGCCGATCTGCCAACCCTGATTGAAGATCAGGTCGGCGAGCACATCCAGAAGCTGGAAGACAAGCTTCTCAAAAATTTCAAGCGGATGGGTCAGCAGGCGATCGAGGAGAGCACAGCCGTTCTCAACGATCAATTGAGTGAGCGCATCGATACCCTGGAGCAGATCTCTTCGATTCAGTCCCGCACTATCGTGAATCTGCGGGATTCTTCCAGAATTGCCGAGCAGAAGGTCAGCTCGGTCGTCAATAGCATCGAAAAGACGCTTTCCGACGCCGTCCCCGGCTTCCGGCTCGAAGCCTCCCAGTATCCACAGCCGCAAATCGAATCGAATACTGAGGTCATCAAGGCTGATCCGCGCGATCTGGAAGAGTTGAAGGGCAAGCACGGGTTCTGCCCGAACTGTACCTCAACCAACGTGCGGCGGGCCTACCGGCAAGGCCTGTGGGAAGAGTTTCTGCGCCTGTTTTTCATCGCGCCCTTCCGCTGCCGCGCGTGCCGCCACAAGTTTTACCGCTTCTGATTCTCGGTTACCGCCCCCGCAGCGCCCAGATCAGCACACCTGCTCCCGCCAGCAGTCGATAGATCGCAAACGGTGTGAAACCGCGGTTTCGCACCCACTGCATGAACCACGCGACGACCGCATAGGCGACGATAAACGAAATCACGAAGCCGATGGCGATCAGCGTCCAGCCGTGCCCGTCGATGTGCACGCGCCCTGGGCCTCTCAGGGTTTTCAACAGATCGTAACCTGTGGCCGCCGCCAGTGTCGGGATCGAAAGCAGAAACGAGAACTCGAGCGCGGCCGTCCGCGAGAGCCCTGAGATCTGGCCGGCCGCAATAGTCGCCATCGAACGCGAGGTGCCTGGGAAAACCGGCGCCAGCGTCTGGGCGAGGCCGATCCAGATAGCCTGCGACATCGTCATGTTCTCCACTTCTTCCGCGGCGGCCACTTCGAAGGTTCCGCCTTTGCGCTGTCCGTAGATCGCATCCACGATCCACATCACGATGCCCCCTATGATGAACGCACTCCCCATCACGACAAGGCTTTCAAGATTCTTGCCGATAAGTTTCGTCAACGGCAGCGTGGTTGCGGACGTAAACGCAAATGCAATCAACGTAAGCGCCAGCGGGTGGGTAATCGCCGTCTTGTCGCCTTTGGATCCGCCGGGGTACGTAGAGAAAAAGGTCATGATCCGGCTCCAGAAGTAGATCGGCAGGCACAGGATCGCCCCGAACTGGATCACGATCGAGAACATTTTCCAGTACCCATCGCCGAGATCCACGCCGAGCAGCGCCTCCGCGATCCTCAGATGCGCGGTGGAACTGACGGGGAGAAACTCGGTGAGTCCTTCGATGACGCCAAGAATGGCGGAGAGCAGATAATCGTTCAATCCCGAATATTAGCGCGAGAGCCCCTCCGCCTGTACGTCACGTTTGTAAAGATGGTCCAGTGAGGCTGCCACCGCCTGGAAAGATGATCGACATCGGCGGTCGCGCCCTGCACTGGAACGTGTCCGGGGAGGGAACACCGACGGTCGTTCTCGACGCGGGAATTGCCGCCAGTTCACTCAGCTGGGCGCTCGTTGTGAGACAGGTTGCCGAATTTGCCGCCGTTGCGACTTATGACCGTGCAGGCTTTGGCTGGAGCGATCCGGCGCTGCACCGATGCACAGCTCTCGATTCGGCGCGGGATCTCGCGCTGCTTCTCGATCGCGTGGATATTCCCGGCCCGCTTGTACTCGTCGGCCATTCCTTCGGCGGCCTGGTCGCCCGCATCTTTCAGCAGCTCTCTCCGGAGCGCGTCGCAGGTTTGGTGCTGGTTGATCCCATATGCCGGGAGCTGTGGCGCGGTCCCGGCGAGCAACGGCGCCGGATGCTGGCGCGCGGCGTTATGCTGTCGAAACGCGGCGAATTTCTCGCTCGCGCCGGCGTCGTGAAGGTTGCGTTGAAGCTGCTGCTGAGCGGTTCCCACGCCATCCCGAAAGTACTGGCGCGCGCTTCCGCCGGCCGCGGCGCGGGTGTCGCGGAGCGATTGACGGGAGAGGTTCGGAAAATGCCGAGGGAAGTATGGCCCGCCGTCGCGGCCCACTGGAGCGAGGCCCGCTGCTTCCACGCCATGGCGGACGCTCTCGAAAACCTTCCGCTCAGCGTAACGCAGCTCGATGAAACCAGATCTTTGGGCGACCTGCCGATCTCGGTGCTTTCCGCCGCCAGTGCGAGCCCGGCAGAACTCCGCGAGCACGCGCACGATGCGGAGCTCTCGACGTGCGGCGAGCATGTCGTGACGCCCGGCTCCGGACATTGGCTGCAACTCGATGCGCCGGGAGCCGTGGTCGAGGCCATCCGGAATGTTCGTGCGCGGACCGCCGGGAGGATGTAGCGCTGGCGAGCTTTGTCGCCCGTGCTGTTACTGAAAAGCCGGCCGCGAGCTACACCGCCCGCGTCAGCACGCGATTCAGTCTCTGCACAAAAACGCCGGGATTATCCACCGGCAGTCCTTCGATCAGCAGCGCCTGTTCCAGCAGCAGCCACGACGCATCGTTGATCAGCGCCTCATCGGAAGACCCAAGCAGCTTCTTCACGATCTCGTGATCCGGATTGATTTCCAGGGTCGGCTTCATTGAAGGCAGCTGGTTCTGGCCCATCGCTTTCAGCATCTGCTGCATTTGCATCGAGGGCTCGTCCTCATCCGAAACAATGCATGACGGACTGTCCGCCAGCCGCACAGACGCCTTTACGTCTTTCACGCGATCGCCCAGCACGCCTTTCATCTTTTCCAGCAAAGGCTTGACCTGGTCTTCTTTTTCCTTGACGGCAGTGTCGGTCTCGTCTTTGAGATCTTCACCTGCCGAAGCCTTGTTCACCGCTTTGAGCTCGACGTCCTGATATTTGTCGATCGCGCCGAAAACCAGTTCGTCGAACTCATCATCGAGGATGAGCACCTCGATGTCCTTCTTCTTATAGATCTCGAGCAGAGGCGATGAGCGCAGAACATCCGCCGCGCCGCCCGTAATGAAATAGATGCCCTTCTGGCCTTCCTGCATGCGCGATTTCACGTCGGCCAGGCTCGTCCAGCCGTCGGCCTTCGTCGATTTCATGCGCACCAGATCGAGGATGGCGTCGCGGTTGCCGAAGTCGCTGTAGAGCCCTTCCTTCAGCATCCGGTTGTATTCGTCAATGAATTTCAA
The DNA here is from genome assembly GCA_036272235.1 of Bryobacteraceae bacterium. GTDB lineage: Bacteria > Acidobacteriota > Terriglobia > Bryobacterales > Bryobacteraceae > BOG-234. The sequence goes on from DATAZF010000200.1 coordinate 6,205, forward strand.
GTACTGCTCGGGCTTGTCCGCCGCGATCGACTTCAGCTCGCCCAACACTTTCTTCACGCTCGCCGTGCGGATCGCATTCAGCACTTTGTTCTGCTGCAGGATCTCGCGGCTGACGTTGAGCGGCAGGTCTTCGCTGTCGATGACGCCGCGCAGGAAGCGCAGGTATGTCGGCAGCAGTTCCTTCGAGTCGTCCATGATGAAGACCCGGCGGACATAGAGTTTCACTCCGGGCTTGTAATCCGCCTGATAGATACCCATCGGCGCCTTCGATGGAACGAAGAAGAGCGTGGTGTACTCCATGGTTCCTTCGGCCTTCGTATGGAACCAGAAAAGAGGATCTTCCCAATCGCCCGAAATCGTCTTGTAGAGCTCTTTGTAGTCCTCGTCTTTCAACTCGCTCTTGGAGCGCTTCCACAGAGCGCTGGCGGAGTTGATCTGCTCGGTCGAGCGCTTTTTGACGGACTTCTTTTCGTTCTCATCCCACTCGCTCTTGTCGGCCGTGAGGTAGATCGGGAAGGCGATGTGGTTGGAATACTTCTTGATGATCTCGCGCAGTTTCCAGCTATTGGCGTATTCTTTGCCTTCCTCGTTGAAGAAGACTGTGATCGTGGTGCCCTGCTGAGCGCGCTCGGCGGGCTCGAGCTCGAAGCCATCCTTGCCATTGCTGATCCAGCGCCACGCTGTCTCCTCGGCGGCTTTGCGCGAAACGACATCGACGCGATCGGCAACCATAAACACGCTGTAGAAGCCGACGCCGAACTGACCGATCAGGTTGGAATCCCGCTTCGCGTCGCCCGAAAGATTCGACAGGAAGTTCTTCGTGCCTGATCGTGCGATCGTGCCCAAATGTTCGACCAGGTCGGTGTCGTTCATCCCGATGCCGTTGTCGCTGATGGTCAGCGTATGCTTTTCTTCATCGAGTTCAAGATCGATGCGCGGATCGAAGGCGAGCGACTTGTAAGCGTCATCAGTAAGCGTCAAATACTTCAGCTTGTCGAGCGCGTCGGAGGCGTTCGAAACCAGCTCACGCAGGAAAATCTCCGGGTGCGAATAAAGGGAGTGAACGATCAGGTGCAGTAACTGGTTAACTTCAGTCTGAAATTCGCGTTTGGCCATGAATGAATAATTTTACAATTTGAGGCTGCTCGACCGAGGCCGTTCCATCATCCTTGCAGCAGAAACCGCCGGTTCAAAGGCTGCAGCGGCCGTGCATCCAGCGGGAATATCGAACGAAAACGGTCGATGTCCGCCTGTGCGACGGATAGCGGCTGCTCGAAGATGATCCAGTCCACGTTCTGAGAACACGGGGGAGTTGTCAGCGACCCGCGATAGCGCCATGTGCGGCTGCGATCCGCAGGCAGCAGCTTCGAGGGGTCAATTGCGGATTCGCTCGAGACTTTGCCATTCGCCTGCTTCGGCGCGGCGCCCATAATGGCTGAGAACTCGGCATTTTGACCCCCGGCCGTCAACAGCACCGCGAGGACGGTGATCCCCCATCGCTCCCCTGATGCACGAAGTGCACTTCCATGGGAGCCCGGTTTCCTGCGACCGCATGCTCGCTCGGCGCGTGAAAATGCAGTTGCGTCAGTGGGGCCTTCATCGATCCCACTTCAACAAAACTTCCTTCCGGAGCGCTGACCTGGATGGTATGGCCATTGTTCGAAATTGTACACGTCGCGGTTTTCCAATCCAGGTGGACTGGCGGAAGCTGGGCGTGGATTCCGTCGTGAAGATCGACCGGCGATTGTTGGTCGCCGGTGCTGCAGAGTTTGAAGCCCCCGTCCAGTTCGCCCCATCTTGCGGGTCCGGCGTTCGTGTAATTCCAGTCGGCAGTGGCGGCGCCGGCGAGTGGGGAAAACAAAGACGCGAGCAGAAAATCGCGACGGTGCATGCGGGAAATGTGGATTGTGGAAAGCTTGCTCACCTCAATATTATGTCCGCGCCACCGGTTCCGACGAGTTCGATCGCAGCACGTATATAGCGCCGCAGATACCTGTCCCGCAGGTCGGCCGGACAATCGAACCGGATATGCCGCATCCGCTTGCCTGCGCCTTGTCGCACACGATGCGGGTCGGGCAATTCCGCGCCGTCTTCATCCCGGCCGGTTCTGCGCATGCGATTCGGATGCGGGGCACCGTGGACATGCGGACGCTATACTTCACCCCATGGCTTCCATCCTGACCCCGGCAGGGGCCCCTGGTTTGCCGAGCAAATGGCCAGAAGTATGGGCACGTCGAGGTCGTCAATCCGTTCGTGTACTGAGTCGTCGCGGCGTCTGTGGTCAGCGAAGCCACAGGGCACGCGCGAACAGCCACACTGCCGCGAGGGCCCATCCCAACAGCGCCTGATACTCCCGGTTCCTGCGGTAGAGGGCGGCTGAAAAGCGGTCCGGCCCGAAGTTTGCCGGCCAGCGTGGGATAAGCAGGGGAACGCGCTGCGCGAAGGCGCGGTATCCGGGCAGAATGGCCGTGAGATGCTGCTCCTCGAGCTCGATCGCAGGCAAATATACGAGCGCGAACAACGTTGTGAAGAGCAACGCCAGGCCGATGCTGCGCGCAGCTGCCGCAAGTCCGAGCGCTGTAATCAAGGTCCCAAGATAGAGCGGATTGCGGGTGAACGAATACGGTCCCGACATCGCCAGGCGCTTGTCTTTCGCGAGGTGCCCGGCGGCCCAGGCGCGCAGAGCCAATCCACAGGCGGAGAGCGGAATCCCCACTGACAGCGACATAGCGTCGGGATGCGCGAACCATGCGAACGCAGCCACCATGACAAATCCGGCGGAGACACGCAGGCGCGCCACGCGATCCGCGTAGGGTTTGGGGAACCAATGGCGCCGCATCAACCCGGGGAGCCCGCGTGGCAATTCACGCGTGAGGCGAGCGCGGCCAGTGCAGCAAAGATCTGCTCGGGCTCGATCGCCCGCATGGAAGCCGCGACGACGCTTCCTCGCCGGTGCGTTGTGTGGGCGCCCGGGATGCGGAAGACTTCGAAATCCCCGCCATAGGGACCATTGCGCACCGGGTCCGTCGGACCAAAAATCGCGACTCCGGCTTTGTTCAGAGCGGCCGCGAGATGCAAAGGGCCGCTATCCACACCGATCACGAGTGCGGCTCGCCGCGTGGCGTCGATCAGGCCCGCGATACCGCTCTCGTGCGCCAGTGTTCCTTCAACCGCGGGTACGGTTCCGGGGGCGCCATTGAGCACGAGTGGCATTCCCGACTTCTCGCGCAGCATAGTGGCGAGGCGCGCGTAGTATTCGAGCGGCCATTGCTTCGAAGTCCACCCCGCGAGCGGGCTCGCGAGGATGAAAGGTTCATCGGGCAACCGGCCTTCCGGGGCACCGGCAGGCAGAGGGAATGCGCGCACGAGATTCGTCGCTCCGGCGCCTGCTGCGAGGTCCAGCGCCTGATCGATGACGTGAATGGCGTTGCTCTGAATTCGCGCGGAGTAGAACAAACCGGCAGGCCGCTCGCGCACGACTCCCGAGCCAAAGCCCGCAATGCGCTCAGGGCGGGCAAGGTGTGCGATCAGCGCCGACTTGGCGAGGCCCTGAAAATCGACGGCGAGATCGTAGCGTTCGGCGCGGAGCTCGTCTTTCGTCCGGCGCCAGGAACGAGGCTCGTCACGGCGGAAGACCACGATTCGGTCGACGAAACCATTGCCTTCGAGCAGCGGAACCCAGTGCGGGTCAACCACCCAGGTGACGCGTGCGTCCGGGAAGCTGTGCTTGAGTGACGACGCTCCCGGCAGGGCATGGATGATGTCGCCCATGGCACCGAGCCGCACGATGAGGATGCTTTTCACCTCTGGCAACTCCGTAGTCTAACCGAACGGAAGCTGCCGGAGGAACCGCCCAATGCCAGCTGGTTTTCCCACGAACCCGGATTTGGCAGCGCCGGCGATCTTGTCGCCGGTGGTTTTCGGGCTGAAAACAAATGGCGCAGCCTGAAGGTGACCTTACCCTGAAGAAGATGACCCATGTGGTTTCGTCTCTGGCCAGGACCACCAGAGCCACAACGGTGGTGTACGATCCGGAATATCAAGTGCCGTTGGGCGGAACGGTCTGAACCAGACTTATCCAGGCGCAACATCACGATCGCACCTTAAGCAGTTCTTCCGCCGCGTGGACAACATGATCCGCCGTCACCCGCGTCATGCAGCGGTGGTCGATGGGGCATTCGCGCAGCAGGCATGGCGCGCATTCGACGGGCTCCCTGACCAGCCGGGCGGCGGCGCCCAGAGGACCGGTGGCGGCCTCATCGGTTGGCCCAAACACGGTCACCGAGGGGACCGCCAGCGCGGACGCAATATGCATGGCGCCGGAATCATTCGTGAGGAAGACACTGCAGACCGCCGTCATCTCCATGAATTCACCGAGCGTCGTCGCGCCGGCGAAGTTCCGTCCATGAGCAGCGAGCGCGACTTCTTCGCACATGGTCTTCTCGGCCGCCGCACCGAATACGGCGACGCTGGCCCCGGTTTCCGCGGCGAGCCGCGCGGCTGCTTCCGCGAAGCGCTCCGGAAGCCAGCGCTTGGCCGAACCATAAGCCGCTCCGGGACTTACGCCAACCACCGGCAGCTTCATCCCAAGCGCGCCGAAGCGCCGCTCACCTCGGGCGCGAAGGCCGTCGATTCCGTCGAAGCGGATCTCGGGAACATCTGGAACAGCGTCCAGCAAGCCGGCGCGGCGCAGAAGCTCCAGATAGTAGAAGCGCTCGTGCGCCTGCGCTTCGCCCGCCTTCGGCACCGCTATCGCGTCGGTGAGCAAGGGTCCGCGGCCGTCGCGGGCATAGCCGACGATCCGCTTGACGCCAGCCAGCCGGACCACGGCGGCGCTTTCAAATGAGTTGGGAAACAGAATCGCCAGATCGAAGCGTTCATCGCGCAGCCGCTTCGCCAGCTTCCATTTGGCCCCCCAGTCTTTTGCCCCGGACGCGCCATCAAAGGTCATCACGCGATCGATCGACCGCTCGCCTTCATAGAGCGCGGCCACCCAGGGTTTCGCGAGTACGGTGATGCACGCGTTCGCAAAGCGTTCGCGGACAAGGCGTAAAGCCGGCAGCGACATGATGGCATCGCCGATCCAGTTCGTGGCGCGAATCAGTATCTTCGTTTTGGCCGCAGGCGCGATCTTCAAAGCTGCCGTTGTCTCTTACTCCTGGAGCTCGGGTACGGGTTCCGGAAGGGCAACCGCAAGGGCCACGGCTTGTTCCGGGGGGTCCCGAGGAATCCCGGCGGCATACTCCTGTTCTTCCGCAGAACGATCAAGCATGGGCTGCTCGATTACGGGCTGCTCAAGAAAGATCTTCAGGTTCGCTTCCGATCCCTCGAAGTGATATTCGAGAAATTGTTTCAACGCCATGCGGCGCAGTTTGTCGCGCGCGACGGTGGGTTGATAGCGGAAGCCACGCCCTTCCTTGCGGCGCGAAACCGCGCCACGCCGGGCAAGCCGGTCGAGGAGCGTCAAAACCGTCGTATAAGCGAGCGGGCGGCTCTGCGCGACTACCTTACGTACGTCTTCAACATTTCCCTCCTGAATTTCCCATAGAGCATTCAGACACATCATTTCAAGCGGCGGAGGCAGTTCACGGTCTCGGCCCAAGGCTATTTCCTTTCGTCGTGCAGCGCCTGTTGCAGCTTCTCGCCAAAAATCGAGGAGCCGGCAGGCGTGGGTTTGTAATCCGGCGGCGCCAGCCCGGGCTGGCGGCCGTTTTGATTCGGTGCGCTGCTGTTTGAAGCCGTAGGATGTGTCGAAAAACCGTTATCGATATGAATGCTGTTATTTGAAGAAAATTCCGCCTGCGAATTTATTTCCCCGGCATCGTCCTGTGGCGAAACGCAGGATGTTGAGCCGGAGGGGTTCGATTTCAGATATCTGGTCTTGCGCAGCGCTACCCGTCCCAGAGACGGACTGTACGCCGAAAAATAACCTTCCGATTGCGGGTCCTTGTCGATCTGCGCGCGCATGCACTCCATTTTGGAATCCATGTCGTCGAGATAGTGCAGCAGCAGCGCTTCGGGGAAAACCGGCACTTTGGGGGATCCGAACTCCAGTTGGCCGTGGTGGCTCAGAATCATGTGTTCGATCAGGTTCCGCAGTTCGAGCGGGAACTCCGGCAGGACGCGCACTTTGTCGCCGATCATCCGGATGGCAATGGCGATGTGGCCGAGCAACTGACCCTCCGCGGAATAGCCGAAGCCGCGATCGTAGCTCAACTCGTAAATCTTGCCGATATCGTGCAGCACGATTCCGGCGGTCAGCAGGTCGACGTCGATCGAGTGTCCGGGCAGATCGCGATAATGCCCGCCGACGACGCGCGCGAGTTTCAGGAGCGAAAGAACATGTTCAAGAAGGCCGCTCCGGAACGCATGATGAATCGACTTCGCGGCGGGCGCGACCCGGTAGCGCGCCGCGATATCCGGGTCGTCGAGAAATGCATCCAGCAGACCGCGAATATGTTGATTGGCGATAATGGAAACAATGGCGCGCAACTCGGCCCACATGGCGCCGGGATCCTGCAGAGAGGCGGGGAAGAAGTCGCGGAAGTCAACTTCCTGATCGGGCATCCGGCGTAGTTTATGGATCGTAAACTGCGGCCGGTTGTTGTAGAGCTGCATCAGCCCTTTGACCTTGACGAAATCGTCGCGATCGAACGTCTCGATTATTCCGGCGACGTTGTCCCACATCTTGCAATCGATCTCGCCGGTGCGGTCGGAAAGCACGAGGGAGAGATAAGGCTCACCCGTGCGCTTCTGCCGGACTTCCTTGGTACTGACCAGGAATACGGCGGTCGAAATTTCGTCGGGTTTCAACTCCCGTACGAACGGAGACTTCATTGCGGGGTCACGGGCGCCGGCGTTTGCGGGACCGGCGTGACGTTGGGCGGCGGGGCCGAGCTCTCGTCTTTTGCCTTGCCCACGCGGCCGTACGGAATCACGTGGAGCAGTTTCTTATGTCCATGCGCCGCCACGTTTTCTTTCGTCGTGGTTTCAGGTTTGAGCTGCAACGCATCCTGCCATGCCGTATCTTTTCCCGCGGCGGCGCCGCTGTCGACGTAGCCCGGTTTGATTTCGAGAAACGCATTCTGCCGCAACTGGGTCAGGTAGTCGCGAACTTTCGGACCCACTTTGGGCTCGACCAGCTTGTTGGTAACTTCGTTCTGCACCTCATCGAGAGTTGCCTGACCGGCGGCATAGTGCTCCTCGACGCGGAAGATCTCGAAGCCCGCCGGCCGGCGGATCGGGTCGGTCACGTAGCCTTTCTGCTGCTTGAATACGACGTCTTCAATATCCTTGGCGAGATCGCCGCGCTTGAAGGCGCCGAGGTCGCCCTCGGCCGTCGCCGTGGGAGCGTCAGAGAACTGGCGGGCGAGGTCGGTGAACTTCGCGTCTCCCTTGCGGGCACGATCGACGAGGCCGCGCGCCTTCTTCTCCGCCGCGGCAACTTTCTCCGGGCTGCCGTCGCCGACTCCGACGAGAATTTCGCGGAGCTGCACCATTTCCTGGCGCACGAATTCTGACTTGTGCTCGTTGTAATACTTCTCGATATCCGCCTTGGGAGTGACCACGTTGCGGATGACTTCTTCGCTGATCACACGCTGCTGCAGGAGCGAGTTCTTCATCTGGAGCTTGAAATCCTCGAAGTTCTCGCCGCTCTTTTCGTGCAGCCACTCATGAAATTTTTCCGGATCGGCTTCCTTGCTGTCGGACTGGATCTCGGCCATACGCCGGTTCACGTCCGAATCGACGTTGACGTTCAGCTCCTTGCCCTTCTGCACCAGAAGCAGCTGGTCGATGTGATCGCGAAGGTCGTCGGCGGCCTTCTTGTTCGCGGCAGCCTCCAGCGCCTGGCCCCCCAGGCCCTGCTGCCGAAGGTCGGCCTCAATAGTCGCTCGCTGTTTCTCAAGCTCGCTGCGCGTGATGATCTCGCCGTTGACTTTGGCGACGATCTCTTCGACCGTGCGCACCTGCGGGTCCGGCCGGTCGGCGGCGGGAGACTGTATTGCAACAAACAGGGTCGCGGCGAGAGCTGCCGCCAGCCCTTTCATCGAAGACATATGTAGTTAGTATCGCAGACGTTGCGGTCTGTTTCGAGGGGGTAATTTGGCCTGAAATCCAGGGCAGCAAAATTTCCCTTAACGAAAATTTAGTGTGCTTCAAATATGCCGGAGCCGCCGATCTGCGGATATGATCGTGAATGTGAAGTCTGTGCGAATTGGCACGATACGGGAGGCAGCATATGCCAACACCGAATTCACGCATTAGAAATTCCCTTCTCGCCGCGTGCTTTTTCGGCTGCGCGGCCGCGGCGCTCGCAGGCGGGCAAGGTTTCCGCAACGAGCATTTGTTGCGGGATCATTTCGTCAGGTATGGCCACGATTTCGGAGAGATCACGCCCGATCGGTATCTCCACCTTGCGCAGCAGCTGCGGGACAGCCGGGCGGGCGGAAACATCCTTGAGTCGAAACGCCCGGACGGCATGATCCGGTTCGACCGCAAGCACGGCTATTTCGGATCTTATGAGGTGGATGGAACGATCCGGACTTTTTTCATTCCTTCCGACGGCATTCGTTTCTTCGAGCGCGAGACCCGATAGCTCCCCGGAAACCCAGCTTCCCCAGGCGCGAATTTGAATTCCCGCGCTGTGCTACAGTGCAGGGTTATATGGCATCGCGCAGTGTCAATAAAGTGATCCTGGTCGGGCATCTCGGGCGAGACGCGGAAACGAAATTCACGCCCGGCGGAGCGGCTGTTACCCGCTTCTCGGTGGCCACCAACCGGAGATGGAAAGACAAGGAGTCCGGGGAGTGGAAGGAAGAGACCGACTGGTCGAATGTGGTG
>DATAZF010000201.1:0-7775 GCA_036272235.1 Bryobacteraceae bacterium
CTTGCCATCGCTTCCGCCGCTGCCTGGCGGCACCTTCTCGTCGGCCGCGACCTTGTGCACGCGGAGCACGAGAAGACGCGCTACCAGCAGGCCATACAGTTCGTGACCCACGAAATGCGAACCCCGCTCACGGCGATTCAGGGCTCGAGCGAGCTCATCAGCCGCTACGGCTCCATGCCGGAAGCCAAACGCACGCAGATGGCGGACCTGATCAACTCCGAATCGAAGCGGCTGGCCAAAATGATCGAGACTTTTCTCAGCGTCGAGCGCATGTCCGGCGGGCAGATGGAACTGAAGCAGGAACGATTTCCGCTGCCCGAGCTGGTGGCGCGCTGCGTCACGCGCGCACGCCCTCTCGCCGAAAACAAGCACATCGAAATCGAAGTCGCCGGCATGCCGCCGGACGAGCTCGTGGGCGACCGCGAGTTGATGGAATACGCGGTCTACAATTTACTCACCAATGCCGTTAAATATTCGCCGCCGGAGACCCGCGTAAGCGTATATGGGAAGTTGAATGGAGCGGGCGAGCGCGCCAGCCGCGTGGAGCTTTCGGTCGAGGATCAGGGCATCGGCATGGAGAAAGCCGAGGTCGCGCGAGTCTTCGAAAAGTTTTACCGGACGAAAAAGGCGGAGCAATCTGGTGAAATGGGAACCGGTATCGGACTTTCCATTGTCCGCCAGATCATTGACGAGCACGGCGGGACGATCCACGTGGAATCGCAGCCCGGTAAAGGATCGAAATTCACGTTAATTCTGAAACGCGCGTTATGAATGAACCCATATTGCTGGTGGAGGATGACTCCAGCGTCCGTACTACCATCGTCACGTTTCTGGAACTCGAGGGTTTCGCCGTCGAAGCGGTCTCCAACACGCGCGATGCGCTTCTGCGCCTGGCGAATCGGGAATATCCGCTGGTCATTTCCGATATCTACATCGACGACCGTACGGGCCTCGACATTTTGATCGCCGCGAAGAAGCAGAGCGCCGGGTGCCCGGTTATTCTGATGTCGGCGCGCGGCTCGATGGAAACCGTGATGGCCGCCACGCGCAACGGGGCGTTCGATTATCTGGCCAAGCCCTTCGAGCTCGATACGCTGCTGGGTACCGTACGGCGCGCGCTTGAGCCGCGGGACATCGACGATGAGGAAGTCGAGCCGGAGGAGCTTCCCGAAACCGAGATGATCGGCAGCACGCCGGGCATGGTCGAGATTTACAAGATCGTTTCGCAGGTTGCGCCCACGGACGCAACGGTGGTGATCGAAGGCGAGTCCGGCACCGGCAAGGAACTGGTCGCGCGCATGATTCATCGCTTCAGCAACCGCGCGTCGCATCCGTTTGTGGCTGTCGATTGCACGTCCATTCCCGCCGCTCTCATCGAAAGCGAGCTCTTCGGTGCGCTGAAAGGCGCGTTTACAGGCGCGGATCGCGATCGTGTCGGCGTTTTCGAGGCGGCCAACCGCGGCACGGTGTTCCTCGATGAAATCGGCGACATCGAGCTCGGTTTCCAGGCCAAGCTGCTGCGCTTTCTGCAGGAGCGCGAGATCCGTCCGGTCGGCGCTTCGCGGGAGAAGAAGGTGGATGTCCGCGTCGTGGTCGCGACGAATCGCGACTTGCAGAAAATGGTGGAAGAGAGCAAGTTCCGCGAAGATCTCTGGTTTCGGCTGAACGTGGTGCGTGTCACGATGCCGCCATTGCGGGAGCGGCGCAACGATGTTCCGCTGCTGACGCATTACTTCCTGAACAAATACAACGGCCGCTACAACCGGAATGTAAAGCTGACCGAATCCGGCCTCAAAGCGCTGAAGGATTTCACGTGGCCCGGCAACATCCGGCAACTGCAGCATCTGATCGAACGGCTGACGATTCTGGCGCCGAACGAGCGTGTCGATGCCGAGGCCGTGCATGATGCGACCTCCGCCATGGACCCGGGCAGTGCGGCAGGTGAAACGCTGGCGGAGACGGAAGCCGACCAGATCCGCCGCGTGCTCGCCGCCACCGGCGGGAACAAAAGCCGGGCGTCCGCGATCCTGGGCATCGAGCGGAAGACACTCTATCGCAAGCTTGAACGGATGAAACTGTAATGCCGCGCTTCGCGACGGGTGCGGTCACAGATGTGTTCTCGCCGGATGTGGTGGTCGCCGCTGCCACCATGCGCGAATTCGGCATGCGCGGGGCCGAGCTGCGGGGCATCAACGGCCATCACGTCCTCGAAGCAGGCCGCGAGGAAGTGGAAGCGGCGCTGAAGGTTCTTCGCCAGAACGATCTGGAAGTGATCGCGATTGCGTCTCCTCTATTGAAATGCGCGCTTGACGACTGGCCCGCGCAATCCCGGCTCGCGGAGCGGGCCTTCGACATCGCAGGTCTCGCAGGCGCCAGGATCGTGCGGGTATTTTCCGGATTGCGCGTCGCCGAGCCGGAGAAGGATTTCGAGCGAGTGGTGGACCTGCTGCAGGACCTCGCGGACAAGGCCGGGCGTCATGGGCTGATCGTCGGCCTCGAAAACGATCGCGCCTGCAACATCGCCACTGCGCAGGAGATGGCAGGTGTGCTCGCGGCGATCGACCATACGAATCTGCGGGTGATCTGGGATCCAGCTGCCGCGTATATTTCCGGCGAGAAGCCTTTTCCCTCGGGATATCAGATGCTCGACCCAACACGAATCGCGCTGGTGCACGCAAAGGACTGCACGCTCGAAGGCCACAAGCCTGTGTGGGAGCCGATCGGCGATGGCGATATCGACTGGCAGGGGCAGGTCGACGCGCTGGCCGACGACAATTACGACGGGTTTATTCATCTGGAAACTTACTGGCCGGGTATCGGAAATTGCGCGCGGAATCTCAAACGGCTTGTGGAGTCGCCCGCGCTGTAAGCGTACAGCGTAAAATAGAAGCTTCTTATGATCTCGCGCGCCGAAGCCATCGACATGTTCGAATCCGACGACCTGATCGGACTTGGAATGGAAGCCGACGCCGTGCGACGCCGGTATCATCCCGACGGTGTCGTGTCGTACATCATCGACCGCAACATCAACTACACGAACTTCTGCACGGAGTACTGCAGCTTCTGTGCGTTCTACCGCCCCATGGGGAGCAAGGAGGGCTACATCCTCCCCCGTGAAGTGATCTTCGACAAGATTCAGGAGACCATCGATCTCGGCGGCACGGGCATACTCTTCCAGGGCGGCTTGCATCCGGATCTCAAGATCGAGTGGTATGAAGATCTGCTGCGGGCGATTAAAGCGAAATTCAATATCTGGTGCCACTGCTTCTCGGCGCCCGAGATCACCAACATTGCCGAAGTAAGCGGCCTCTCATTGCGCGACACCATCGCCCGGCTGCGCGATGCGGGCCTCGATTCCATTCCCGGCGGCGGCGCGGAAATTCTCGACGACGCGGTTCGCCATCGCATCAGCCGGTTGAAGTGCGGCACCAACGAGTGGATCGACGTGCATCGCACCGCGCATTCGCTCGGCATGCGAACCACCGCCACCATGATGTTCGGCTGCGGCGAAACCATCGAACAGCGCATGAACCACTTCGACATTGTCCGGCAGATTCAGGAAGACACAGGCGGATTCACGGCCTTCATCCCCTGGGCGTTTCAGCGCGAGCTTACTTCGCTCGGCCGATTCATCAAAGACGAAGCGACTTCGGTCGAATATCTGAAGACGCTCGCCGTCTCGCGTCTTTACCTGGACAACATCGAGAACATCCAGACGTCGTGGGTGACGCCGGGCCTGAAGATCTGCCAGCTCGGATTGCGCTTCGGCGGCAACGATGTGGGCAGCGTCATGATCGAAGAGAACGTTGTGTCGGCCGCCGGGACGCACCATCAGGCAACGGAAGAAGAGCTGCGGCGCATGATTCGCGATGCGGGCTTCGTCCCGAAGCAGCGCGATACTCTTTACCGGACTTACTTCCTCAACTGACCGGTCGTCAGCTCGTTCAGCAGAGCATCGGCCTTGTAGAGCTTCTTCAGGGCTTCAGTCATCCCGGCAGTATGCACGGCAATCGACCGGTTGGCTTCGCCGTCATAAACGAAATCGCCGACGAGCGACTCGATGTTGCCATCGAAGATGAGGCCGACGATTTCCGCATTGCGATTGATCACGGGCGATCCGGAATTGCCGCCGACCACATCGTTTGTCGAAGCGAAGTCGAGCGGCGTTGCCAGATCGAGCTTCGTCCTGCCTTCCGCATAGCGCGAAGGCAGGTTGAAGGGAGGCTTCAGATCGAAGCCGTATGCCCGGTCGTAAAGGCCGTACAAGGTCGTTCTCGACGGAGCTTTGGTCCCATTCATCGGGTAGCCCTTGACTTGCCCGTATGACAGACGGAGCGTAAACGTGGCGTCGGGATAAGTCGTCTTCCCGTAGATCGCGAAGCGGGCCTTGCCGATCTGCTCGCCGGCGCGCTGGGCGACGCTCTGGACGTTGTCCTGCGTCCACTTGATGAACTCGCGCCGCATCGGGTCGAGCTTTCTCGCAAGAACGATCATTGGATCGTTCGAAGCCGCAACCGCCGCCTCGCCGCCTTCGATCAACTGCTTGCGGACGGCGGGATCCGCGAGCTTTGTTCCATTCACGAGCGCATTGGCGGCATCGGCCGGCGATTTGCCATCCAGCACCGCTTTCACGAAGGCATCGTCCTTGCCTGCTTCCTCGATATCGAGCTGCAAAGCGCCGGTAATCCGCGCAATATCCATCTGCTTGTAAACAGGCGCGGGCGAAAACAACTCGAAGCGCAGCGATTCCAGCTCCGCTTCGTGAAAGCCAGGCAAGCGCTCGCCATCCGGTTTTTTCACTTCCGCGACATACTGCACAATTTCCGTGGCGAGATTGGCGAGCTCCGAATCGAGGCCGTGGAAATACTGCTCCTTCATGCGTGTCGCCGCCTTCGCTTCGACCCGCGCGATCGCATCCCAGGCTCCGCCGAGCGATGCCTGCTCCGCTGCGTTCGCGGCGAGTTTGGCGCGAAAGTCCGCCTCCTGCTTCTGCTTCTCCGCCATCACACCGGAATCTTTCAAACCCTTCAGTTCGCCTTCGGTGACCTTGACGGCGTTTTCCAGCCCGAAGATGCGGCTACCGGCCTCACGCGCCTGATCCGCGCCTTTCGCGGAGTATTCTTTCAGCACCGCAATGCGGCGGTGATAAATCGTGAGTCGCGCCGGCAGATCGACATCGCGCATCTGAGTCAGCTGCGCCACGGTATCGAGCCGCTGAGTGGATCCGGGATGTCCCGAGACGAAGACCAGTTCTTCATCCGCGGCGCCTTTTGGATTCCACTTGAGAAAATCTTTGCTCTCGATCGGCTTGCCGTTTTCGTACACGCGAAACAGCGCCATATCGAGGTCGTAGCGGGGGTAGGTGAAATTATCCGGATCGCCTCCAAAAAAGGCGATTTGCTGCTCCGGCGCGAAGACGAGCCGTACGTCGGTGTACTTCTTGTAGCGATAAAGCCAGTACTCGCCGCCCTGATAGAGCGTGACGACGTCGGAGCGCAAGCCTGTCTTTTCCTGGCTTTCGCGCTCAATCGAAGCGATCACAGCGCGACGAGCGGAAAATTCCTGCTCCGGGGTCTTCGAATCCTTCAGCGCCTGCTGCACGCGCGCGGTCACGTTCTCCATCGACATGAGAACGTTGACTTCGAGATCCGGCGATTTCATTTCCTGTTCGGGAGCGGCGGCGTAGAAGCCGTTCTCGATGTAGTTGTGTTCGGCCGTGGAGTTCTTCTGCAACTGCCCGCGAGCCACGTGGTGATTGGTGAGAAGCAGTCCATGCGGGCTGACGAACGAGCCGGAGCCGCCGTCGTTAAGACGCACGCTCGATAGCCGGACATGGTCGAGCCATGCCTTATCCGGTGTGAAGTTGTACTTGTCTTTGAGCTCTTTGAGTGGCGGATTGTCGAAGGTCCACATGCCTTCTTCGGCGGCGGCGGGAATTGCGCACAACAGCGCGCAGGATAATCCGAGCGCGGCTACCCGCAGGGAGAATCCGGATTGCAGCATGGTTGATTGCAGCATGGTTACAAGAGCTCCAATCCAATCTTAAATCCGAAGGCTATTGCGCTTTCGCGACTGCCGTGGCTTTTCGCTGACGCCTTCTTAAGGCTGGCTTGTTTCAATAACTTCCACAGGCGTGGCCACAGGCGCAGCCGAAAGGTCGCCGGCGCTCCATGTCGTTGGGTTGCCCGACAAAAGGCGACAATACTTAAACCCAACGAACATCCGGCGTCGGCCGTCGTATAGTTCTGTATGGTCCTCACAAACAAGATTGCCTTCGCGATTCTCGCGACGTCCTCAGTTTTTGCGCAATCGGCCGCACGGCCTGAATTCGAAGTGGCTTCGATCAAGCCAGCAGTGCCTACCGGCGACGAGCGCGTGAATGTCGGTTTGCACATTGACGGCTCGCAGGTCCACTGCGCCTCGTGGGCGCTCCGCGATTATGTCGGGATGGCGTACAAAATGAAAGCCATCCGGATTTTGGGGCCAGACTGGATCAAGTCCGACCGGTACGATATCGCCGCCAGTCTCCCGGCCGGCAGCAATGAGAGTCAGGTGCCGGAAATGTTCCAGTCGCTTCTCGCCGACCGGTTTCACTTGAAGGTGCATACAGAGAAGCGGGAGTTCCCGGTTTATGTGCTCCTGCCGGGCAAGGGCTCGCTGAAGATGAAGGAGTCGTCCCCCGATTCCGGCGCGGACAAAGACGAGCCAAAGGGAACTGTGAGTGTGGCGGCCGCCGGTTCCCGCGAAGGTGTTGGCGTGAACCTCGGCCAGGGGTCTTCCTACACCTTTGCCAATAACAAGTTCGACGCGAAGAAGTTGACCATGGAGCAGTTTGCGTCGAATCTGGAACGGTTCGCCGACCGTCAGATCCTCGACATGACTGGCCTGACCGGCCGGTACGATTTCACCATTAACCTCACGCCCGAAGACTACCGGGTGATGCTCATTCGCGCCGGGATTTCCGCCGGCGTGCAGGTGCCGCCCCAGGCTCTCAAGTATCTGGAGGCGGCATCGAGCGACGGCGCACTCGGTGACGCGCTGCAGCAGATCGGGCTTCGGTTCGAATCCCGCAAGGCGCCGCTTGACGTGCTCGTGATCGACGATGCGCTGAGAAGCCCGACATCCAACTGACCATGCCGAAAGCTATATGGGAGGGAACCGTTATCGCCGAGAGCGACCGGTGCGTTGTCGTGGAAGGGAATCAGTATTTCCCGCTGGATTCGGTGCGCATGGAATATCTCGCTCCGATCGAAAAGACCACCGTGTGCGGCTGGAAGGGTACCGCCGGCTACTACGATGTTGTGGTCGGCGGCAAGCGGAATCCCGGGGCGGCCTGGTATTACGCCGACCCGCTCCCCGCGGCCAGCGAGATCCGCGGCCGCGTGGCGTTTTGGAACGGCGTCCACGTCGAATAGTCTCCGAAACATTACAATAATCAGCATGTTCGACAGGTTCACCGTCGCGGCATGCTGGCTCGTTCTTCTCGCGGCACCCGGCCTCGCGCAAAACGCGGGTGAAGTGGAAGGTTCTGTCATCAATATCGCGACTCGAACCGGTGTACCGGGCGTGGCTGTGAAATTCTTCACGCGGCTCGGCACGCGCTACGAGACGACAACGGATGCGCAGGGCGAGTACTCGATCCGCGGCATGAAAGAGGATGAGTACGACTCCTCCTTCGAACGCGACGGCTTCGCGCCGCCCGCGTTCACCTCGGCTCTGTTCAGGAAATTGCTGCATGTTGGCGGTCCGAATCCCGCGCGGCTGGATGTGGAGCT